>JBFGDZ010000054.1:0-19589 GCA_041580375.1 Candidatus Polarisedimenticolia bacterium | reverse complement strand
GATCGCCTCGCCCGGGAACGTCCTGGACGTCCTCAAGCAGCGGGGCGTCCTGCTCCGGGGGGAGATCGATCCCTACGTGCGCGCCGCCCTCGCGGCGGGCAGCGGCGCCGAGGTCCTGTTCACCGGCACGGTGGAGATGCTCGAGGTGCGGCCCCGGGGCGGCGGTCCCGAGCCGCTGGCCGCGCTGTCCGCGAGGCTCGTCGACGCCGGTAGCGGCCGCATCCTCTGGATGGCGGGGGCGGATCGCTCGGGATGGGACGACGAGGGGGCTTTCCAGTGGAATCGCATTCACTCGATCGGAGGGCTCGCGGAGGGCGTCATCGAATCGCTCGTCGCCAGCCTGGAGGGGCCGCTCCCGAAGCGGGCCCGGAGGTCACGGCCATGACATCGACGCACCGTATCGCCCTGAGTCTTCTACTCGCCGCCGGCATCGCGCTGACCGGGTGTGCGGACGAACGGCGGGCCGCGGGCCCGGCGCGGCCGTCCGCGCCGGATCCGGCCGGCGCGGAGCCGGCTCCCGATCTCATGACGGCACACGCCGTCGCGCCGGCCGTTACTCCCGACGACACCGTCCACGCGCAGGCCCTCGAAGGCCACCCCGGCGCCGGTCCGGGGCTCTCCGAGCGTGCCCGCGTCGCGGCCCGCTCCCTCGAGCCCGCGGAGCGCGCCCGCGCGGCCCGGACCGTCGCGTCCGTCAACGACGAGATCGTCACGGTCCGCGATATGGAGCGCCGACTCGAGGAGATGCACGCCGGAATGTCCGCCGCGCGCCGTTCGGGATTCGATCTCGACCGGCTGCTCAACCGGCTGGTGAACGATCTGCTCCTGGCCCAGGAGGCCCGCGCCCTGGGGATGGACCGCGAGGAGCCGACGGCGAGCCAGGTGAAAAGATTCGAGCGGGAGGCGATGCTGCAGGAGCTGGAGCGCGAGCAGATCCTGGCGAAGGCCACCGTGACGGACCGGGAGGTCCGGGAGGCGTTCGCGAAGAGATACCGCCGCGTCGATCTGCGCGTGATCACCGTCGACACGCGGGCCGAGGCGGAGTCGATCCTGAAGCGCATCCGCGCCGGGGACGACATGGACAGCCTCGCCCGGGAGAACTCGCACGACCCGTACGCCGCGCGCGGGGGACTCGCCACCGGTCTCCCCCTGAGGGATCTGGCCCCCGAGATCGGCGAGCTCGCCGCCTCCCTCGAGACGGGAGCGATCGGCGGTCCCGTGCTGACCGATCTGGGCTGGTCGATCCTCCGTTCGGAGGGCGAGCGGGAGGCCGATCCGCAGGCCTTCGAGGGCGCCCGGTCGATTCTCCACGACCTCCTCACCCTGGAGAAGGTGCAGGACCTGCGATCGCAACTCGCCGCGCGCGCTTCTAAGAATCATCCCGTCACGGTCGACGAGGCGGCCGTGCGCGCCCTGCAGCCCCGCGTTCTGCCCGACGGGCGGCTCGTCCCCGACGTGAAGGAACGCGGCGACGTCGTCGCCCGGATCGGAACGAGCGTTTCGATCGCGGCCGGCGAGTACGCCGACGCGCTCCTTCTCCGGTGGAGCGGGGTGCGCAACGAGGAGGCGGCGCGCGCCGCCGCGCCGATCATCCTGACGAACCTCATCGACCGCGCGCTGCTCCTGGCCGAGGCGCGCTCGCTCGGATACGGGGAGCGGCCCGAGGTGCGACGGGCCGTGCGCGACCACGAGACGCAGATCCTGGTGCAGCGGTACCTGGAGGAGGTGATCGGACGGGAGATCCCGGTCACACAGGAGGAGTTGCGCGCCTACTACGCGGAGCATCGTGCCGAGTTTCCCCGGCCGCCGCGCCTGCGCGTCGCGCAGATCACGGTCGAGTCGGCCGACGAGGCGGAGGAGGTCGCCGGCCTTCTGCGCCGCGGCACCGACGTCGCCTGGCTCGCGCGGCAGCGCTCCGTGGATCGTTTCGCCTCGTCCGGCGGCGATCGGGGATGGATCGTCCCGGCGCCCGGGACGGACGAGATGAACGACCGCATGATCCGATCCGCGCCGGGTGAGGTCCTCGGACCCCTCGGCGTGCCCGGGAATTTCGTGATCGTCAAGGTCATCGCCCGCGAGGAGCAGGGGTTCTACGACTTCCAGGCGGTGTCGGGGAACGTCAGGAACGCCGTTTTCTCCGGCAAGTTCCGCGAGGCCCTCGATGACGTGATGACCAAGCTCCGCAGCCGCGCGCGCATCGAAGTCCAGGAGGACGTGCTCGCCGGGATGCGCGTGAGCGGGAAGGCCGATGACGACGAGGACGGTGTCCGGGCTCGCACCCGGTAGGTCGCCCGCCCGAGCGGCGGGAGTCCGCGCGATCCGCGCGGCGGGGCTCGCCGCCCTGCTGCTGGCGATCGCCGCGCCGGAGATCCTCGCGCAGCTCAAGCGCGGTTCCCGGTTCGAGAAGGCGGGCACGTGCGAGAAGTGCCACGCCGACGTGGCCGGGAAGGCCGCCGTCCTGCACCCCCCGCTCAAGCGCGGGGAATGCGCCGCCTGCCACAAGCCGCACGGACTCGTGGGGGCGCTGCGCCTGCAGAAGGACGAGCCGGATCTCTGCTATACGTGCCATGCCCCGGAGACGATCGACGCTCGCGCCGAGCATCTCCATCCCGGGCTGGCGCGATGCTCCTCCTGTCACGACCCGCACGGCAGCGACGCGGCGCATCTCCTGAAGGCTCCGGAGCGCGAGCTCTGCCTCACGTGCCACGCCGGCGAGGGTTTCACGGGTCCGGTCGCGCACGCCCCGGCCGCCGCGGGCTGCACCGACTGCCATCGGCCCCACGGCGGGGACCATGCCATGCTCCTGGTCCGCTCGAAGGACGACCTGTGCTCATCCTGCCATCAGGGCGGCGGAAACGGGTTCGCCGGAGCTCACGGCGGCGTGTCGGTGGCCGGCTCCGACTGCTCGTCCTGTCATCCGCCCCACGCCGGCGCGCGCGAGGGCCTGCTGCGCGCGTCGCTCCATCCCGAGGGTGACTGCGCCACGTGCCACGAGCCCGGCGCCGAGGGCGCACGCGGACTGATCGCGTCGTGCCGCGACTGTCACGAGATCGCACCGGCCGGCGGGACGGGATCGGATCATCCCCCGGCCATGGAGGGCGACTGCGTCGTCTGCCACGATCCGCACGGCTCGGACCATCCGCCCGTTCTGCGCGCCGCCATCCGCGAAGTCTGCTCGGCGTGCCACGAAGAGGTGACGTCGCGTCTCGACCGGCCGCACCCCCACGCGCCGGCGGCCGCGTGCGATCAGTGCCACGCGGGCCACGCGAGCCCCCGGGCCGCTCTCCTGAAGAGCGAACCGCGCGCCCTGTGCGTCGACTGTCACGGCGATCCGGCCGTCACCGAATCTCCCGCCGTCCACCCCCCGGCGACGGACGACTGCCTCGTCTGCCACGAGCCCCACGGCTCGTTCGTGGCCGGGCTCCTGGCGCGGCCGCAGGCGGAGCTGTGCGCCGACTGCCACGGCGGAGTCGGCACCGCCTCGGGCCTGCCGGTGATCCACGCGCCGGTCGAGCGGGGCGCCTGCACGTCGTGTCACGAGCCGCACCACGGTCAGGCCCGGCTGCTGAGGGCCTCGGGATCGGCCCTCTGCGCGCGCTGTCACGAGGCGATCCTGGCGGGCGGCGACGGGGCGGCGGTCCGGCACGCTCCGTTCGGCGAGGGGGACTGCGCGACCTGCCACGAGCCGCACGCGTCGAACGAGGCCGGCCTCCTGACGGGTGCCGAGAGCGAGCTCTGCTCGACGTGTCACGCCGTCGAGACGCGGGCGCCGACGGGGGGCTCGCAGCACGCGCCGGTCGTCGAGGGCCGGTGCACCGACTGTCACCAGCCGCACGCGAGCCCGATCGCGCCGCTCCTCAGGGCCGAGTCGGGAGCGCTCTGCTCGACGTGCCACGTGGACCTCGCGAAGCGCATGGCCGCCGAGGCGCCGCACGCGCCGGCGAGCGACCCGGACGGATGCCGCGCCTGCCACACGCCGCACACCGCGCGCGGCCCGTCGCTGCTTCAGTCCCCCGTCCCGGAGCTCTGCCTGACCTGCCATGACGGCGCCGAGGAGCGGTTCGCCGCGCGGCACCTGGGATTCGACGCCGCCACGATGCCCTGCACCTCCTGCCACGATCCGCACGCCTCGGGTCTGGCCGGTCTGCTCCTGCCGCGGACCCATCCGCCGTTCGCCACCGGCGAGTGCGCCGCCTGCCACCGGCCGGCGCGCGGGGGCGCGCCATGAGGATCCGGGGCCCGATGAGCTTCGCGGCGGTGCTGGCGGGCCTGTCGCTCGCGGGACTGGCCCTCGCGCCGTTCGCCGCGCTCGCCGTTGAGGAGGAATCGCGCGGCGCGCACCCCCCGGTCGATCAGACGGCCGCGTGCCTGGCCTGCCACGACGGGCTCGAGGACGCATTGCGCGCTCCGGTGGCGCACCCGCCCGCGCGCGAGGGCGAGTGCACCTCCTGTCACAATCCGCACGTCTCGCGGTTCGACGGCCTCCTGAAGGAGCGCCCGGGGCCGCTCTGCGCCGCCTGCCACGAGGAGATCGCGAGCGAGCTCGCGCGGCCGCACGTGCACGCCCCCGCGGCCGAGGGGCGCTGCGTCGACTGCCACGAGCCGCACGGCGGCGCCCTCCGGGGACTGCTCGTCCGTCCCGGTCGCGATCTCTGCTCGACCTGTCACGAGGAGACGCGGTCCTGGATGGAGCGACCCGTCCGGCACGCGCCGTTCGCGCAGGGACGATGCGCCACGTGCCACGAGCGGCACGGCGCCGATCATCCGCGCCTGGCCCGCGCCCCGGCGGGAGAGCTGTGCGCCTCCTGCCACAAGGTCGATCGCGCCTTCCGCGACGCCCATCGGGGTTACCCGGTCGAGCGCACCGACTGCGCGCAGTGCCACGATCCGCACTCCTCGGATCGCCCCGGGCTCTTCCGCGCCAGCCTGCACGCCCCCTTCGCCGAGGGCGAGTGCACGGCGTGTCACGCTCTGCCGGGATCGGCCGAGCCGTTCCGGACCCGGGTCGCGGTCGAGGAGCTGTGCGCCACCTGCCACGAGGAGCAGGCGGCCGCCTCCCGCGACCTGCCCTTCCCGCACGTGCCTCCCGGCAGCCCCGGGTGCACCGCATGCCACAACCCGCACACGGCGGGCGGCGCGGCGCTCCTGCGCGAGCCGCAGCCCGGCGTCTGCCTCGCCTGCCACGATCCCGGCGGCTCGAGCTCCGGCCGGCCCGGTCGCCATCAGACCCACTCCGGGCTGGAGTGCACGACCTGCCACGCGCCCCACGGAGCGGAGAGGCCGACCCTGCTCGTCGCGGGCGGCGTC
Source organism: Candidatus Polarisedimenticolia bacterium (assembly GCA_041580375.1). Taxonomy (GTDB): domain Bacteria; phylum Acidobacteriota; class Polarisedimenticolia; order Gp22-AA2; family Gp22-AA2; genus JAPUIN01. The sequence goes on along the minus strand of JBFGDZ010000054.1, from coordinate 14,282 downwards.
GATCTGTGCGCCACCTGCCACGATCCGCAGCACTCCGTCTCCCATCCGATGGGCGAGACCCATCGCGATCCGCGCAACGGGACGCCGATGTCCTGCCTGTCCTGCCACGGCATCCACGACGCGCCTCATCCGAAGTACCTGATGCGCTCGGGGGATCGCGATCTGTGCCTCGCCTGCCACTCGAACCTCGCGGGAGGAACCCGATGACGACGAGGATCGGGACGGGACGGATGCGCCGGTTCCTGCCGGGCCTCCTGGCGTGCATCGGTCTGATCCTGCTCGCGGCGGACGCGCGGGGCGCCGGGACCCGCCTCGTGTTCGAGTCGGTGCTTCGCGGTGAGGGGGACGCCGAGCTGCGCTGGCCGGTCGGCGTCGCCGCGGCCGCGCCCGACGAGGTCGTCGCCGCCGACGCCTCGGGGAAGCGCCTGGTGGTCTTCCGGAAGTCGGAGGGCGGGTGGGGCGCTCTGCGGTCCCTTCCGCTTCCGGGAACTCCGGCGGGGATCGCCGGCTCCGGAGAACGCTACCTCGTGACGACTCGCGGCCCGGAGGGACTGTTCCTCGTGGATCGCGGCACGTGGACGCTGCGCCCCCTGGCGCTGCCGCGGGGCAGCCGCCCGGGCGCGCTGGCGGCCGCCCCGGACGGGGCGTTCCTCCTGCACGACGCCGGCTCCTCGCAGATCCTCACGCTCTCCTCCTCGGGAGCGGTGACCGGACGGCGCCCCGCCGCCGGGCGCGTCCAGGCGCTCGCCGCGGCGCCCGACGGCGGCCACTACGCGGCGGACGCCCTCGGTGGCGCCGTCGCGCGCTTCGGGGACGACGGCGCCGAGCGCGCCTCCTGGAGATTGCCGGGTGACGGCGCGCGCTCCCCCTTTCCGTGCGCGCTGGCCGTCTCGGGGAGCGGACCCCCGATCGTCCTCGACCGCCACACGGCGCGGCTCCTGAGGCTCGAGGCGGGCGGACGCGTCGAGGTGCTCGGCGGCGTGCGCGGGCACGAGCCGGGGCGCCTCTTCTATCCGCGCGCCGCCGCGAGCCTCTCTCCCGATCGGATCGCGATCGCCGATTCGGGCAACGGGCGGATCCAGATCGTCCGCCTGGAGCCGGAACGATGACCCGGCCCGGCGCACCGCGGCGCATCCCGCGCGCCCTCGCGATCGCCGCGGCGTGCCTGATCCTAGCCCCGCCGCCGGCACGGGCCGCGACCGACGGGGGCGTACCCGGGTATCTCAAGCGATTGGGCCTGCCCGGAGCGGGCGACCGCCTGCGCCAGCCGCTCGCCGTGCACGCCGACCTGCACGCGGGGGAGATCTTCGTCTGCGATCGCCTGAACCACCGCATCGTGATCTTCGACGAGCGGGGCCTGTACGCCTACGAGATCCGCGGCGGCGGGGTGTTCAGCACCCCGATCGACGTCGCCGTCGATCCGGACGGGCTCATCGTCCTGCTGGCCTACCGGGGGACGGAGCGCACCCTGATGCGCCTCGATTTCGACGGGCGCCCGCTCGGGACCTTCGCGCTGAGCGGTCTCCCCGAAGGATCGCGGGAGCCCCGTCCGATTTCGATCGCCCTGGCGCCGGACGGGAGCCGCCTGTACGTCCTGGACGAGGAGAACTTCCGTTTGTGGATCGCGGACCGCGACGGTCGGGTCTCCGGTTCGTTCGATCTCCTGACGGGCTTGAACGAGAGGCAGGCGCGCGACCAGATCCTGGGGCAGGTCGACGCCTACGGCGACGTCGTCCTCGTCGGCCTGCCGATGCTGGGGGCGGTGCAGCTCCTCGGCCCGGACGGCGGATCCCTGGGGCTCATCGGAATCAAGGGAACCGGCGTCTGTCAGATGGCGTTCCCCGTCTCGGCTGCGCTCGACATGGAGGGGAACGTCGTCGTCCTCGATCGCCAGCGCACGCTGATGACCGTGTGGACCACCTCGGACCGGCGCTGCACCGGCGAGATCTCGGGCATCGGCCGTCGCCCGGGGCTCCTGTACCAGCCGGCCGACCTGGCGCTCGATGCACGGGGCCGGATCTACGTCAGCCAGGGTTTCGAGGGAAGAGTCCAGGTTTTTGAACATCGGGCCGGCGCGGCCGGACCGGAAAGCCGGGCTCTCGTCGCGCCCCGATGAGGAGGTGAGAGCAAGGGGGAGCATCGTTTCGCATGGCAGGATCCGGGACGCCCATGCCGCCGGGGGGCGTCTCGTCACGGGAGGACCGGTGGCATAGAATTCGCTACTCGAACGTGTGGACCGAATGGAGGGACCACCTGATGAGAAGACGGACCGGACGACTCACCCTGGCCTGCGCCGCGCTCGCCCTGTTCGCCGCCGGAGCGACTCTCTCGGCCGCGGACGCCCCGGACCACAAGTACATCGGCGCGGACAAGTGCAAGATGTGCCATAACTCCCCGGCGAAGGGGGCGCAGTACACGAAGTGGAAGGAATCTCCCCACTCGAAGGCGTACGCCACGCTCGGCACCGAGGAGGCGAAGAAGGTCGCGGCCGCCAAGGGGATCGCCGATCCGCAGAAGGCGGACGAGTGCCTTCGCTGCCACGTCACCGGGCACGGCGCGCCGGCCGCCATGCTCACCGACAAGTACAAGGTGGAGGACGGCGTCTCCTGCGAGTCCTGCCACGGCCCGGGCGGCGACTACTGGAAGATGACCGTCATGAAGGACCGGCAGCAGTCGATCGCCGCGGGGCTCGTCATCCCGAACGAGGCGACCTGCAAGCAGTGCCACAACGCCGACAGCCCGAGCTTCAAGGGATTCGACTTCGCCGCCGCGAGCGCGAAGATCGCGCACCCGAATCCCAAGACGGCGGGCAAGTGAACGTGTCGAACAGCCCCGGCTCGACGCGGCGCGGCTTTCTGAACTGGTTTCTCGGGACCTCCCTGGGGGCGATGTGCGTCTCCGTCCTCTATCCGGTGATCCGGTACATCTCCCCCCCGGAGGTCCCGGAGGCCCAGACCTCGCGCGTCGTGGCCGCCCGTGAGGGCGATCTCAAGCCGAACGAGGGGATGCTGTTCCGGTTCGGAAGCCAGCCGGGCATCCTGATCCGGACCGGCGGCGGCGAGTACCGCGCCTACGCCGCGACCTGCACGCACCTGAACTGCACGGTACAGTACCGGGGCGACCTGCAGCAGATCTGGTGCGCGTGCCACAACGGCTTTTACGACCTCAACGGGGTCAATGTGTCGGGGCCGCCGCCGCGGCCGCTGGAGCAGTACGACGTCCGCGTCGCCAACGAGGAGGTGATCGTCACACGCTCATGACCACCAATCCGGAATCAGCGGCCGGACGGTTCCTCGCGTGGCTCGAGGAGCGCGTCGGATGGTCGGACTTCGTGCGCCTGGGCCGCAAGAAGCAGGTCCCGCTCCACCGGCACACGCTCTGGTACTACCTGGGGGGAATGACGCTCTTTCTCTTCATCCTCCAGGTGATCAGCGGCATTCTGCTCCTCCTCTACTACCGCCCCTCGGCCGAGGAGGCGTTCGAGAGCGTCCAGTTCATCGTGACGAAGGTGCCGTTCGGCTGGTTGATGCGATCGCTGCACTCCTGGTCCGCGAACCTGCTCATCTTCATCCTCTTCGCGCACATGTTCAGCGTCCTGCTGCTGAGGGCGTACCGCCGTCCGCGCGAGGTCACCTGGTTCACCGGGTGCGCGCTGCTCGGCCTGATGCTCGCCTTCGGCTTCTCCGGGTATCTCCTGCCGTGGAACGCGCTGGCGTTCTTCGCCACGCAGGTCGGCACGGAGGTCGCGGGCGCCGTGCCGCTCATCGGGGGCTTCACGCTGCGGCTTCTGCGGGGCGGCGAGCAGGTGACCGGCGGGACGCTGACCCGATTCTACGGCCTCCACGTCGCGATCCTGCCCGCCCTCACGACCCTGGTCCTGGCGGCGCACCTGTACCTCGTGCAGAAGCACGGCATGAGCGAGCCTCCGTCGATCGAGGAGGAGCGGCGGCGTTCCGGGTCGGCGCCGCGCTCCCGGCCGTTCGTCCCCGGATTCCTTCTGCGCGACTGCATCGGCTGGTGCGCCGCGCTCGGCGCGCTGGCCGCGCTCGCGGCGCTGTTTCCATGGGAGCTCGGCGAGAAGGCCGATCCGTTCGCCGCCGCCCCCGCCGGCATTCGCCCCGAGTGGTACTTCTGCTGGATGTTCCAGATTCTCAAGAAACTGCCGGCGCACGTCCTGGGCATCGAGGGAGAGCTGTTCGGCATCCTGGCGATCTCCCTCGGCGCGATCGTCTGGCTGCTCGTCCCCTTTCTCGATCGCTCGCCGGCGACGAACCGGGGCATGGCGCTCTTCGTCACGCTGTTCGGCTGGACGAGCCTGATCTTCATCGTCGTCATGACGATCTGGGCCTATGTGCCCGGCTGAGGTGCCGATGCGCCGATTCGCGATCGCCCTGATTCTGACGATGGCCGCTGCCCCGGCATTCGCCGCGGAGGAGCCGGCGCCGCCCAAGCCGCGTCTGGCTGAGAACTCCTGCATCGCCTGCCACTCTCAGTTCGACGGCGAGCTTCTCGAGCCCACGCTCCACGTCGAAGACGACGTGCACTTTCGGAAGGGGCTCGCCTGTCACGACTGCCACGGCGGCAACCCGCGTGCCGGAGGCGACGGAGATCCGGAGGCGGCGCACGACCCGGCGCGCGGGTTCCTCGGCAAGCCGGCGCGCCGCGACACGCCGCAGTTCTGCGCCCGCTGCCACGCGGACGCGAACTACATGAAGCGGTTCGATCCCCACGGCCGCGTCGATCAATTGAGCGAATACCTGACGTCGCGGCACGGCCAGCTCCTGTCAACGGGGGATGAGAAGGTGGCGGTCTGCACCGACTGTCACGGCGTCCACGGGATCCGCCCCGTCAAGGACCCCCGATCCGCCGTCCACCCCACGCGCGTCGCCGACACCTGCGCGCGCTGCCACGCCGACGCCGCGTACATGCAGCCCTACCGGATCGCGACGAACCAGGTTGAGGAGTACCGCAGGAGCGTGCACGCGACCGCCCTGTACGACAAGGGGGACCTCTCGGCCCCCACGTGCAATGACTGCCACGGCAGCCACGGGGCGGTCCCGCCGGGCGTCGACAGCGTCTTCAACGTCTGCGGGAGCTGTCACGGGCGCGAGGCGACGCTGTTCCGCGAGGTCGAGGAGAAGCGCGGGATCGATCTCTCCGCCTGCATCCAGTGCATGATCTGCCACGGCAATCACGCCGTCGAGCGTCCGACGGACGACATGCTCGGCGTGGGGCCGAACTCGACCTGCACCCCCTGCCACGCCGAGGGGGAGCCGGTCTACGACGACATCGCCGAGATGAGCGAGGGTCTCGAGGGGCTGAAGGTGCGGCTGGAGACGGCGCACGAGCTCCTCGATCGCGCCGAGCGGGCCGGCATGGAGGTCGGTCCGGATCGATTCGCGCTGCAGAAGGCGCAGGACCAGCTGGTGGAGGCGCGCGTGTTGGCGCACGGGTTCGACAAGGACCGCTTCCTGAAAGTCACCGACGAGGGGACCGCCGTCGCGGAGGCGGGTGTCGCGGCCGGCCGCCAGGCGTTCGCCGACCTGCGCTTCCGGAGGACCGGCCTGGCCCTGTCGCTCGTCGTCATCCTGGCCGTCATCGTCGCCCTGGTCCTGAAGGTGAGGGAGATCGAGAGGCGAAATCCCGTGTGACCGGCCTCGCGCGAGCGGTGGGGATCGGAGCGCTGCTGCTCATGGCCGCCCCGGCGGCCCACGGGCTCGACTCACTTCAGGCCTCCGAGGAGTGTCTCGCCTGCCACGCCGATCCGTCGCTCGCCATGGAGCGCGGGGGCCGCAGCGTCTCCCTGCACGTCGATCCGGACCCGCTCCGGGATTCCGTCCACGGCGGACTGGAGTGCGCCGACTGCCACGCTTCGGTCCGCCCGGACGAGCTGCCCCACGACGCGGCGCGGGTCGACTGCCGGACCTGCCACGCGGACACCGAAGGATCCCACCTGTTCCACGTGCGTCCGCCCGGCCGGGACGGCGCGTCGCCGTCCTGCGCGTCCTGCCACGGGACCCACGCGATCCGCCCCCTCGACGACCCGGAGGGCGGACTGCGCGCGGGCGGCCAGATCGCGTCGTGCGGCCGCTGCCACGCGCAGGTCCTCGCCCGGTACGCCGGATCGGAGCACGGCCGATCCCACGCGGCGGGGATGCACGGTGCGCCGGGATGCCTCGACTGCCATCGCCAGGCCGTCGATCACCTCCGATCCGGCGGCGACACGGCGGCGCACAAAATCCGGGAGGAGAAGCTCTGCCTCTCCTGCCACCTGGACGATCCCGAGGTCCGCGCCCGGATGACGCCGCAGGCGGGGTTCATCCTGGCCTACGAGAACAGCGTCCACGGGCGCGCGCTGGCGGGCGGCGTGGCGGCCGCCGCGACGTGCGTCGACTGCCATGGCAGCCACGAGATGAGGAAGGGTTTCGACCCGGAGTCGCGCGTCCACAAGCGGCGGATCCCGGAGACGTGCGGCGCCTGCCACGCGGAGATCGCCGCCGCCTACGGCGCCGGCGTTCACGGCGCGGCCGTGGCGCGCGGCAACCTGGACGCTCCGGTCTGCACCGATTGCCACGGCGAGCACAACATCCGGCAGCATCTCGATCCCGGCTCCCCCGTGGCGCCGGCCAACGTCTCCTGGGAGGTCTGCTCGCCGTGCCACAGCTCGGTGCGGCTGTCGGAGAAGTACGGCATCGCGGCCGACCGGTTCACCACCTTCGCGGACAGCTATCACGGCATGGCCCTGCGCGGCGGCGCCGTGGAGGTGGCGAACTGCGCGTCCTGCCACGGCGCCCACGCCATCCTCCCCTCGTCCGACCCCGCCTCGAGCGTCCATCCGGACCGCCTGGCGGAGACGTGCGGGCGATGCCATCCGGGAGCCAATCGCCGGTTCGCCATCGGGTCCGTGCACGTCGCGCTGAACGGCGAGGAGTCTCCTCTGCTCTACTGGATCGCCACGGCCTACGTCGCGTTGATCGTGCTCGTCGTGGGCGCCATGCTCGTCCACAACGTGCTCGATTTCGCGCGCAAGGCGAAACGTCGCATCCGCATGCGGCGGGGCGCGGCTCCCGAAGAGTCCCACGGCCACGCTCTCTACCTGAGAATGACGCTGAGCGAGCGCCTTCAGCACGCCGCGCTCATGGTCAGCTTCGTCGTTCTCGTGGTCACGGGCTTCATGCTGCATTACCCGGAGGCGTTCTGGGTCGTCGCTCTCCGCCGCCTCAGCGACGATCTCTTCGAGCTGCGGGGGTGGCTGCACCGGATCGCGGGGGTGGTGATGCTCGCGGCCGCGGCGTATCATCTGGTCCACGTGATCGTCACGGCGCGCGGGCGGGCGTTTTTGCGCGACATCCTGCCGCGTCGGAGCGATCTCCGGGATCTCGCCGTCGCCGCGGCCTACTACGTCGGGCTCTCCGAGCGGAGGCCCCGCTTCGGGCGCTTCGGCTACGTCGAGAAGAGTGAGTACTGGGCCCTCGTCTGGGGGACCGCCCTCATGGGCGTGACGGGCGTGATCCTCTGGTTCGAGAACACGTTCATCGGCATGCTCACGAAGCTGGGCTGGGACGTGGCCCGGACGATCCACTTCTACGAGGCCTGGCTGGCGACCCTGGCGATCCTCGTGTGGCACATCTACTATGTCGTCTTCAACCCGGACGTCTATCCGATGAACACGGCCTGGATCACGGGAACCCTGAGCGAATCGGAGATGGCTGAGGAGCATCCGCTCGAGCTCGAGGCGATCCGCGCGCGCCGGCAGCAGGATGAGGAGAGGGCCCGCGCGGAGGGCCGGACCGGACGGGCGCTCACATCGTGAGGGAGGCCGGGATGCCGGAGGGATCCACGTCGCCGGTCGCGCCGCGCCCCGGGCGGCGCGCCGCCCTGCGCTGGCTGATCCGGGGCTTCCTGTCCCTGTGGGCGGTGGGGGGAGCGTTCCTGGGGATCTCGTTCCTCAGGCTTCCGGGCACGGAGCGCCGCCCGGGCCGTGGCCGCGTGAACTGCGGCCCGCTCCAGACCCTCGCCGTCGGCGAGGCCCGCTTCGTGCGTCACGGGGAGCAGCCGATCTTCGTCGTGCGCGCCTCCGAGAAGGAGGTCGTGGCGATGTCCGCCGTCTGCACCCACCTGCGCTGCATCCTCAAGTGGGATCAGGGGACGGGGACGTTCCTCTGCCCGTGCCACGCCGGCTCCTTCGACCGCGGCGGGAACGTGCTGTCGGGTCCGCCCAACCGCCCGCTCGCGCGCCATCGCGCCGAGGTGCGCAGCGGCGAGATCGTCGTGACCCTTTGAGCTGAGGAGGCGACCGTGGCCCCGGAGGCACCCCGATCGAAGCGCTGGCGGCTGATCGACTGGCTCGAGGCCCGCTTCAATCTGACCGAGATCGTCTCGCTCTTCACGTCCTTCGGGCTGTTCCCCACCGAGCTCGACAGCACGCGCCCGCTGCGCGAGTCGATCGAGGAGGCGTTCCGCAAGCCGGTTCCCTCGTACGCCCGCTGGCCGCGGGTTCTGGGGATCCTCTCCTTCTCGCTGTTCCTGTTTCTCGGCGTGACGGGAGTGATGCTGGCCTTCTATTACCAGCCGACGCCGGCGGAGGCGTACGGATCGGTCACGACCATCGTGCGGGACGTCCATTTCGGGTGGTTCGTCCACCAGGTGCACCGTTGGGCCGCGCAGATCCTCCTGCTGATCCTGCTGCTCCGTCTGGTGCGCTTCTACTTTCAGGGCCTGTACAGGAGCCCGCGCGAGGCGCTCTGGATTGTCGCCGTGCTGACCTTCGCCCTGGCCACCCACGCCGACCTGACCGGGAGGCTGCTGCTGTGGGACGAGCGCGGTTACTGGACGACGATCCGGGGGCTGGAGATCCTCTTCGCCCTCCCCGTGCTCGGGCCGATGTTCTCCCTGATCATCGGCGGCCGCAGTGTCGAGAGCCTCGCGCTGACCCGCTTCTACATCCTGCACATCGCGATCCTCCCCGCGATGCTCCTGGCCCTGTTCTATCTGCACTTCTCGGGCGTCCGACGGCTGGGACTGTCCTCGCTGCCCGGCGAGACGCGCTCGGGCGCCGCCGTCTACAAGGGATCCCTCTACAACCTGCTGATCCTGTTCGTGCTCATGCTCGGCGGTCTCGTCACGCTGGCGACGCTGTTTCCGGTCACGTTCGGGTCCCCGGCCGATCTCTTCGTCACGCCGCCCGACGCGCACCCGCCCTGGTACCTGCTCGCCTTCCACGCCGTGATCGAGGCGATGCCCGTGTTCGTGCCGCGCGGCGTCCGCGGTTTCCTCGTCGAGCTGATCTTCCTGGCGGTGCTTCTGTGGCCGTTTTTGGATCGCTCGACCTGGCAGCCGGCCGCGCGGCGCCGCTTCACCATCGTCCTGGGGATCGTCTTCGTCGTCGTCGCCCTCCTCCTGTCGTGGCAGGGATATCGACTGGAGGTGCACCGATGATCGCCGGCGCCCTCGTCCTGATCGTTGCGGTCGGCGCGGCGCCGGTCGAGCGCTGCACCCTCTGCCACCCGGAGGAGCGCGTGCAGTTCGAGCAGAGCGTGCACCGGCGCGAGGGGATCCGCTGCGCCTCCTGTCACGGGGGCGATCCGGCCGCCACGACCGTGGAGGGGGCGCATCGCGGGGGCTTCCGCGGATCCCCGCGCCGCCGCGACGTCCCGGAGCTCTGCGGGTCGTGCCATTCGGACATCGCCCGCATGCGCCCCTACAACGTGCCGGCCGACCAGCTCGCCCTGTACCGCACCTCCGGCCACGGCCAGCGTCTGGCGCGCGGCGACGAGCGCGTTGCCGTGTGCACCGATTGCCACGGCGTTCACGAGATCCGCGCGAAGAGCGATCCGCGCAGCCTCGTCTTCCCCCGCAACATCCCGTCCACGTGCGGACGGTGCCACGCCGGACCCGACGGCCCGGGCGGCGACGCCGGGAGCCGCGATCCCTACCACGACTACCTCGGGGGCGTGCACGGCCGCGCGTTCCTGGAGGACGGGAACGCGTCCGCCCCGGAGTGCAGCGGCTGCCACGGCGCCCACGGCGCGACGCCGCCCGGCTTCGGGGACGTGGACAAGGTGTGCGGACACTGCCACACGACCACGCGGTCGTACTTCCTGCAGGGGCCCCACAAGGCGGGCATGGACGCGGCGGGGCTGCCTGAGTGCGCCTCCTGCCACGGGAACCACCGCATCGAGCGGGCCGACGTCGATCGCCTCAACACCGTCTGCGTGAACTGCCACGAGCCGGGTTCGGACCGCGAGGAGCTCGGGTCCGCGATGAGCGCGCTGTACGGAGCCGCCTCCGAGGAGATCGATCGCGCCGCCGGCCTGATCGAGAAGGCCGCCGGCATCCCTCTGAACGTGGAGGACTACCGGGCGCGTCTCGAGGAGGCGCGCACGTCGCTGGTCGAGTCCCTGCCGGTCATGCACGCCCTCGACGTCGATCTGGTGCAGGACCGGACGCGACGGGCTCGGTCGATCGCCGGCGAGATCGAGTCGGAGATCGGCGGCAAGCTCGAGGGGCGGGCCTGGCGCCGCGTCGGCCTGATGGTGTTCTGGTTCTACCTCCTCCTGACGGTCGCGATCCTGGCCCGCTCCCGACGGAGGGCGATGAGGGAGCCGTCCCGATGAACGCGACCCTGAAGCGCCTGCGCGCGCGGGCCGCAGGACTGCCCCTGAGACTGTTCGGCCTCGGCGGGGGTCTCGCCCTCGCGCTGGCCCTCGTGGCCGCGGGCACGGCGATGGAGGTCAGCAGCCGTCCCACCTTCTGCGGGTCCTGCCACATCATGCAGCCCTATTACCAGTCGTGGCTGCAGTCGTCGCACGAGAACGTGGCCTGCGTCGACTGCCACATCCCCCCCGGGGTGACCGCCGAGCTGCGCAAGAAGTACGAGGCGCTGTCGATGGTGGCGCGCTACTTCACGGGGACCTACGGCACGAACCCCTGGGCCGAGATCGACGACTCCGCGTGCCTGAGGTGCCACGAGCGCAGGCTGCTCTCGGGGCGGGAGCTGTTCGGGGACGTCCTGTTCGATCACTCCGCGCATCTCGCCGGGATGCGGCGCGGCAAGACCCTGCGCTGTACGTCGTGCCACTCGCAGATCGTCCAGGGCAGCCACATCGCCGTGACGACCTCCACCTGCATCCTGTGCCACTTCAAGGGCCAGACGGCCGGAAGCGGGACGGCGCAATGCACGCTCTGCCACCAGGTGCCCGGGGAGGTGATCCGGCGGGGCACGCTGGCCTTCGATCACTCCGAGGTGGCGCGCTACGGCATGGAGTGCACCTGGTGCCACGCCCGGCCGGCCGGCAGCGACGGCGCCGTGCCGCGCGAGCGCTGCGTGACCTGCCACAACGAGCCGGTCCGTCTGGCCCGCTACGACGATCCGGATCTCCTCCACCGGACGCACGTGACCGAGCACAAGGTCGACTGCACCCACTGTCACCTGGAGATCCAGCACGTCGGCGAGCCGCACGTGGAGCAGGCCGCGACCTCGTGCGACGCCTGCCACCGGGCCGGCCACTCGCCCCAGCTCACGCTCTACACCGGCATCGGGGGGCGCGGTCTCGATCCGATGCCCAGTCCGATGTTCCGCGCCGGGGTCCGGTGCGAGGGGTGCCACTTCGGGATCCCCGGCGAGGAGGCCGCCGTGACCCGCGCCTCGGAGATCTCCTGCATGTCCTGCCACGGTCCGGCCTACCGCGGCATCTACCACGCCTGGCGCGCGGCCGTCAGCGAGCGCACGTCGGGGCTCGAGCGCCAGGTGATCCGCACCGAGCGCGAGATCGATCGCCGCGCCGCGCCGCAATCCCTGGCCGACGCCCGCTTCAACCTCGACCTCGTCGTGCGCGGAAGGGGCGTGCACAACGTCGACTACGCGTTCGCCCTGCTCGCGCGCTCCCACCAGGACATGAACGCCGCCCGGACGGACCGCGGCCTCGCCGCGCTGCCGCTCCCGTGGGCGGAGCCGGCGACCGGAGGGGCGTGCCTGACCTGCCACCAGGGTGTCGAGAAGGACGCCGGCCGGATCTTCGGCCGCGCGTTCGACCACGGGCCTCACCTGATCAGCGCCCGCCTCGAGTGCGACGCCTGCCACCGCACGCACGAGGAGCGGTCGCCCGGCGAGGTGGTCCGCTTTCCCGCCGCGGGATGCGACGGGTGCCACCACGCCGGATCAGCGACGGCGTGCGGCGACTGCCACGAGGGGATCCGATCCCGGACCGTCGAGACCGATCGCGGCTCCTTCGATCACCGCATGCACCTGGACGACCTCGGGCTCTCCTGCGGCGACTGCCACGAGGCGGGCGCCGGCGGTGCCGTGCGTCTGAACGAGGAGACCTGCTCCGGATGTCACGACTGATCCGCTCCGCCGATCGGCCGGAACTTCGCCGTGAAGTGTCTCAGGTAGGGCGGCGCGTCGATCATCTCGAGTCCCCGCAGGCTCTCCGCGCGTCCGGCCACTTCGCGGACGATCTCGAGGATCCGATCGACGTGACTCTGCGTGTAGACGCGCCGCGGCAGCGCCAGCCGCACCAGCTCCTGGGACGCCGGCGTGAAGCGCCCGCCCGGCTCGCCGCGTCCGAACATCACGCTGCCGATCTCGCAGGAGCGGATCCCACCCGCCACGTACAGCTCGCACACGAGCGCCTGGCCCGGGAACCGCGCCGGCGGGATGTGAGGCAGCAGGCGGCGGGCATCGATGAACACCGCGTGGCCGCCGGGCGGCTGCACGGTCGGCACGCCCGACTCGTTCAGGCCGCGGGCGAGATAGCGGACCGTGGCGAGCCGGTACTCGAGATAGGTCTCGTCCAGCACCTCCCGCAGGCCGACGGCGAGCGCCTCCAGATCGCGCGCGGCGCAGCCGCCGTAGGTCGGGAAACCCTCCGTGAGGATGAGGAGATTGCGGGCCTCGGCCGCCAGGCGGTCGTCGTTCAGAGCGAGCAGCCCGCCCATGTTCACCAGCCCGTCCTTCTTGCCGCTGAAGATGCAGCCGTCCGCGAGACGGAAGATCTCGCGCGCGATGTCGAGGGCGGTCCGCTCCTGCTGCCCCGGCTCGCGCAGCTTGATGAAGTAGGCGTTCTCCGCGAACCGGCAGGCGTCCAGGATGAACGGGATGCCGTGCTCCCGCAGGATGCGGGCGCAGGAGCGGATGTTCTCCAGGCTGGCCGGTTGTCCGCCCCCCGCGTTGTTGGTGATCGTCATCATGCCGAGCGGGATGTCCGCGCGCCGCTCGCGGCACACCGCCTCGAGTCGCTCGAGGTCGACGTCGCCCTTGAACGGCATCATCGAGGAGGTGTCGGCCGCGTCCGCGACGGCGAGATCGAGCGCTTCCCCTTCGTCGTACTCGATGTTCGCCCGCGTCGTGTCGAAGTGCGTGTTGCTCGGGACGACCATGCCCTTGCGCACGGTGATCTGAAACAGAATGCGCTCCGCGGCGCGCCCCTGGTGGGTCGGGATGATGTGCCGGTATCCGGTCAGGTCGCGGACCGCCGACTCGAAGCGCCTGAACGACCGCGATCCCGCGTACGACTCGTCCCCGACCATCATGGCGCCCCACTGCGCCGTGCTCATGGCCGATGTCCCGGAGTCGGTGAGGAGATCGAAGGTGACGCAGTCGGCCGGCAGCGCGAAGAGGTTGTAGCCGGCCTCACGCAGGTGGCGCACGCGCTCCTCGCGCGTCGTGAGGGCGATCGGCTCGACGACCTTGATCCTGAACGGCTCGATGATCACGGACATGGACGGCCTCCCCGGGGGCTCCCTCGGAGCCCGTGCGACGGGCGCCGCGCCGCGTTCGCGCCGGCGCGCGCCCGGACCTCGATCCGGCGGACCGGTCGGTCCGCATGCCCATCATCGCACGGTCGACCCGACTCGCGAAGGGTTCGCGGGCTCGCCCCCCCGGGAAGATTTTGCGGGCCCGGACGGACGGAGCGATCCGCCGCGCAAACTCTGCGGAGGGGGGACTCCGGAGGGGCCGGATGGCGGCCGCGACGATGCGCGGGGTGGTGGCACGGGGATTGCCTTCCACCTGGAGGGAGCCGACGAGGGGAGGCGCCATGCCCACGACACGTGAAGCGCTGGATGGAAACGAGGCGGCGGCCCGCGTCGCCTACGCGCTGAGCGAGGTCATCGCCATTTATCCGATCACCCCCTCGTCGCCGATGGGCGAGGCCGCGGACGAGTGGGCGGCCGCCGGCCGCCCCAACGTCTGGGGCGCCGTCCCCTCCGTCGTCGAGATGCAGAGCGAAGGGGGCGCCGCGGGCGCCCTGCACGGCGCCCTGACGACCGGGGCCCTGGCG
>JBFGDZ010000053.1:0-19986 GCA_041580375.1 Candidatus Polarisedimenticolia bacterium | reverse complement strand
GGTCCAGGAGACGATCGCACGGCGGTTCGGCGCGAGCTTCAACCCCATGATGGTGATCTGCCGCGCCGGCGATCTCGACACGCTCGTCCGGCGCAATCGCGAGGTGGACCGCCGGCTGGAGGCGTTCAAGGAGAGCGGCGTCCTGCAGGGGTACGAGTCGATCACGAGCTACCTGCCCGCGCGCGACGACCAGCAGGCCGTGATCGCGGCCCTGCACGCGGGCTCGGACGGTCCGTTCGACACGGAGCGGATCGCGAGGACGTTCCGCTCGGCGCTCCGCGAGCGCGGGTTCCGGCGCGGCGTGTACGACGACTACATCGAGGCCCTCCCCGCGACGTTGAATCCGGAGCGGCCGATCACCGTGGAGGACCTCCGGCGGGCGGGCCTGGACCGGTTCGTGGACCGCTACGTGCAGCCCGATCCGTCGGGCGGGTACCGCTCGGTGACCCACCTGTTTCCGGCCGACCCGAAGGCCAAGCGGCACGTCCCGCCGGAGCTGGTGGCGGCCCTCGACCATCCCGACGAGGGCTACGAGCTCACCGGCGTGAACATCCTCAGCACGGAGCTGCGCACCATCTTCAAGCGGGACGCCTGGCGCGCCGTGCTCGTCGGCCTCGCCCTCGTCACCGTCCTGCTCTGGCTCGACTTCCGCAGCTGGTGGCTGATGCTGCTCGCCAACATCCAGGTCCTCGTCGGCGTCGTCTGGATGCTGGGCATGATGCATCTGCTGGACATCAAGATGAACTTCGTCAACGCCTTCGTCACGACCATGATCCTCGGCGTCGGCATCGACTACGGCATTCACATCATCCACCGCATCTCCCAGGAGGGCCTCAGCAATCCCACCGGCCTCCTCGAGACGGGCAAGGCCGTGGTCATGGCCGCGCTGACGAACATCGCCGGCTTCGGGGCCCTCGGCGTCTCGAACTACCCCGGCCTGAGCTCCATGGGCCTGGTCTGCACGATCGGCTCGTTCACCTGTCTCATCACGGCACTGACGACGCTGCCCGCCCTGATGATCCTGACGCGCACCGGGCTGGCGCCGCGGCACGACGTCCTGCGGCATGTCTGATCCCGTCGCCGGACGATCGCGACGATTGACATCGAATCGAATCGGCCGATAGAATCCGGCCCCTTCTGCTCGGAGGACCGATGAGCCCGCAGACGTACCGCCCGTACGTTCCGCCCGAGAAGTCCATGGCCGAGTTCACGCTCAAGGCCGTCCTTCTGGGCGTCGTGATGGCCGTGATCCTCGGCGCCGCCAACGCCTACCTGGGGATGAAGGCGGGGCTGACCGTCGCCGCCAGCTTCCCCGCCGCCGTCGTCGCCATGGCGTTCCTGAGGTTCCTCGGAGGCACCATCCTGGAGGAGAACATCGCCCGGACGACGGCATCCGTCGGCGAGGCGCTCGTGGCGGGGGCGATCTTCACGCTGCCCGCCTTCATCCTGGCCGGCGCCTGGGACACGCTGCACTACTTTCCCAGCACCGTCATCATGATGATCGGAGGCGTCCTGGGCGTCCTGTTCGTCATCGTGCTGCGGCGCACCCTGGTGGTGGAATCGGATCTCGTCTTCCCCGAATCGGTCGCGGCGGCCGAGCTGGTCAAGGCGGGCCAGGGCGGCCAGACCGGCGTGACGTACCTGTTCGGCGGCATGGGCCTGGCGGCGGCGTGGGAGTTCCTCAAGAACGAGTACGGCCCCCAGATCATCAAGGAGAAAGTGGAGTTCTTCATCGGTTTCGGCCGGTCGCGCATCGGGATCCTGCAGGAGAAGATCGAGTACGCCGGCGGGGTGCTGATCGAGACGCCGGCCGCCGCCCCGATCCTGATGGGGGTCGGCTACATCGTGGGGACGCGAATCTCGGCGATCCTGTTCAGCGGCGCCATCCTCGGCTGGCCGTTCATGGTGGCGACGGCCGTCTTCCTGAACCCGTCCCTCGTCGATACGCTCGGTCCCGGCGAGTCGATGATCGATCTGGCCAAATCGGTCCACGCCAACCAGATCAAGCCGCTGGCCGTCGGCACGATGATCGTCGCCGCCTTCTACACGCTCTGGAATCTCAGAACGTCGCTCGTGACCGGCATCTCGAAGGCGTTCAAGGATTTCGGGGCGAAGGCGGCCGGCGCCCCGGCCGCGCAGCGCACCGACGTCGATCTCAATCTGAAGAAGGTCTTCACGGTGATCGCGCTGTTCGCGATCCCGATGTTCTTCCTCTATTACTACTTCTGCCACTCGATCCCGGGGGCTCTCGTCCTGACGGCCGTCATGATGGTCCTCGGCTTCCTGTTCGCCGCCGTGGCCGGCTACCTCGTCGGTCTCATCGGCAGCTCCAACAACCCGATCTCGGGCCTCACGCTCAGCACGCTCCTGATCTCGGCGATCCTGATGGTCTGGCTCGGCGTGACGGGCGTCGGCGGGATCGCCGCGGTCCTCGCCATCGCCGGCGTCATCTGCTGCGCCGCCGGCATCGCGGGCGACATGATGCAGGACCTGAAGGTGGGGCACATGCTGGGCGGCACGCCCTGGCGCATGGAGATCGGAGAGATCATCGGTGTGATCGTCGCGGCCTCCATCCTGGCGCTTCCCCTCTGGGGCCTGATGAGCGCATACGAGGTCGGCAGCGACAAGCTGCCCGCGCCCCAGGCCGGGCTGATGGCCCTCCTCGCCCAGGGGATCGTCGGCGGCGAGATGGCCTGGCCCCTGATCATCGTCGGCATGATGCTCGCCTTCGGGCTGATCTTCATGGGCGCGCCGTCGCCGATGCTGATCGCCGTCGGGATGTACCTGCCCTTCTATTCGACCGCGGCGATCTTCGTGGGCGGACTCATCCGCTGGCTGATGGATCTGCGGCTGAAGCGGGCCCGCGCTTCGGCGCCGGAGAGGACGCGGGCCGAGAACGTCGGCATCCTGCTGTCGTCCGGATTCATCGCTGGGGAGTCGCTCATGGCGGTCCTCCTGGCGTTCGTCTTCCTGGGAGGAGAGGCCGCCCTCGGCGAGGGCCGGCGCGTCATACCCGTTCTGACCGATTCGCCGAGCGCCTGGGCGAGCCTGCTGATCTTCGCGCTCGTGATCTACCTGCTCGCGTTCCTGCCGCTGAAGGCGATGAAGCGCGGCGGGCTCCCCTCGACCCATGTCGAGTGAGGCCGTGGACCGGATCGATCCCCCGGCGCGGAGGGGAAACCCTCCTCACTCGCCGAATCTGCTCGAGATGATCCCGCGCCGGAACCGGGAGTGGCTGGACGGCGACGACGGCCGCGTCCGGATCCTCGTGCCGCGCTTCGGCCGGAGCGCCGCCGGCCGCCGCCTCGCCGCCCTCGTCGGCCGCCCCCACATCCCCGTCCGGCTGGACGAAGTGGGAAGCTCGTTCTGGCGGCGGTGCGACGGGCGCGCCACGGTGGGGCAGATCGCTCGCGGGCTGGAGGAGCGCTTCGGCGCGACGGTCGCGCCGGTTCACGAAAGGCTCGCGCGCTTCGTGGCCGAGCTCGAGCGCAGCCGCTTCATCCGCTGGGAGGGCCGCTAGCGCTCCACCCCGGCCCCTCGCGCCCCGGAGCGTCCCCGCCCCCCCGTCCGGTAGACCAGCAGGCCCAGGACGAACATCAGGGCGCAGCCGCCCAGCATTCTCAGCATGAAGTTGCGGGGATCCGTTCCCTCCGGGGGGGACAGGGCGAAGACGAGCGCCGTCAGCGTCGTCAACAGCCCCACGACACCGGCGATCGTCGCCCCGGCCACGCCGCCCGGGACCGGGATGGCGCCCTCCGGTCGCCGCGAGCGATCCCGCGCCAGCCTGATGAGCGATGCGAAGAGATACAGGTAGGGGATGAAGTAGAGGATGATGGTGATGTCGACGAGGAACAGGTAGGCCTCCTCCACCTCCGCTCCGGCGAAGCCGAGCAGGATGATCGCCGTCGATGCGAGGCCGGTCGCCAGGATCGCGACGTGGGGCGAGCCGTAGCGGGGGTGGATCCGTCCGAACGAAGGGGGCAGGTAGCGATCGACGCCGGCCACGAACGGGATGCGCGAGCAGCCGGCCAGCCAGGCGCTGATCCCGCCCAGTCCGCCCAGCCCGATCAGCAGCGCCGACGCGCCGGCCACGAATCCGAGGCCGGTCTTCTCCTGCACGGCGGCGATCGCGTAGGCCGCCCCGCTGAGCAGTCCGATCTCCTCGCGGGGCAGCGCCACGAGCAGGGCCGCCGTGCCGAGCAGGTAGATCCCGGTGATCACGCCGCCGCTGATGAAGATGGCGCGCGGCACGTTTTTGCGCGGCTCGACGATCTCCTCCCCCATCATCGACGCCACCTCGAGTCCGGAGAGCGCGAAGCAGATCTGCGAGAAGAAACCAACCGTCGTCCAGCCGAAGACCGGGACGAACTCCCTCGCCGTCACGGGCGTGGCGGTCCCGAACCGGACGAGCGCCCAGGCCCCCAGCAGGATCAGGAGCGTCGCCGGGATCCAGGTCCCGAGAGCCCCGACGTTCTGGATCCACCGGCCGTGGCTCAGACCCCGCAGGTTGACCAGGATGACGAACCAGAACAGGACGAGCGAGAGCACGGCCATGAACGTCGTGCTCTCCTCGAGATGCGCGAAGTCCGGCCCCAGCACGAATAACAGATTTCCCGCCACGAAGATCAGCAGCGTCGGAAAGTAGAAGAGATTGTTCGTCCACAGGCACCAGCCGCTGATGAAGCCGTGCCCCTCCCCGAAGGCGCGCTTCGTCCAGGCGTAGATGCCCCCCTCCTCCGGGTAGCGGGTGGTGAGATCGATGACGGCGAGTCCGGAGGGGACGAAGAAGGCGAGCAGCGCCAGGATCCAGAGCGGCAGGGCGCCGTAACCGTATCCCGACGCCGAGGTGAGCCACCAGCGCAGTCCCGTGATGGCGACGACATTGAGCAGGACGAGGTCCCGCAGTCCGAGGACGCGCTTGAGCTCCGCCATGGGCCCACCGATCCGGTCGAGGTCGGGCGACTCTAACCGACGCCCGGAGGCCTGTCAACGCGGAGGAATCCCGGGTTTGGACCGCGATCCCTACATCTATATAATGGCGCGCCCGTCCGGGCGTTCCGGACGGCGAGCCGCTCCCAGAGCATGATGCGAACCGCTGCAGCGCCGAATCGGGCCCTCGCCGCCTGCGCCCTGATCGCCCCGCTCGTCGCGATCGCGTGCGCGGAGCGCGGAGGCGACACCGTGGGATCCGGACGGACGGACGCGGCAACGCGCCCCTACCTGCTCGAAACGGTGGGCGAGTATGCCGTCGTGCGCCTGTACGCCGACGGGTTCGAGGACCTCCCGAAGCGGGAACGGATCCTGGCCTTCTATCTGACGCGGGCCGCGCTGGCCGGCCGGGACATCACCTTCGACCAGATGGGGCGCTCCAACCTCGAGATCCGCGACCTGTTCGAGGAGATCCTCATCCACCCGCGCGGGATCGCCCGCGAGATCCTCGATCCGCTGCACCAATACCTGAAGCTGTTCTGGATCAACAACGGGAATCACTTCGATCGGACGCAGCGCAAGTTCGTCCCCGATCTCGCCTACGAGCAGCTCGAGCTGGCGGCGCTCCAGGCCGCCCGCAACGGCGCCCGCATCCGCCTGGCGCTCGGGGAGACGGTGCAGAGCAAGCTCCGGCGCCTGCGGCGCGCGATCTTCGACCCGGATTTCGAGCCGCTCCTGACCTGCAAGACGCCGGGTCCGGGACAGGATCTGCTCACGTGCAGCAGCGTCAACTATTACGAGGGAATCCGGCTCGACGATGCGGAGGGCTTCCGGGAGCGGTACCCGCTGAACTCCCGTCTCGCGCGGAGCGGCGACGGTCTCGTCGAGGAGGTCTACCGCACGGGCCGGGCGGACGTCCCCCCCGGCCGCTACGCGATCCCCCTGAAGACGGTCGTCGGCTTCCTCGAGAAGGCGCGGGTGCACGCGGAGGAGCCCCAGCGCTCCACCCTCGGGATCCTGGCCGAGTACTTCGCGACCGGGGATCCTGCCACCTTCCGGCGGTTCAACATCGCCTGGGTCGGCTCCGATTCTGCCGTCGACACGATCAACGGCTTCATCGAGACCTACAAGGACCCGCGCAGCCGCAAGGGGGCGTACGAGGGGATGGTCTACTTCGTCGATGAGCCGACCACCCGCCTGCAGCGGGATCTCGCCACCCTGGCGCAATACTTCGAGGATCGCGCGCCGTGGGACGATCGATTCAAGCGCGAGGCGATCCGCCCCCCGACCGCCGACACCGTCAATCTCCTCTGCGCCGTGGGCGACGCCGGCCCGATGCCGCCTCTGGGGGTGAATCTGCCGAACGAGGAGGATGTGCGGGAGCGTCACGGCAGCAAGAGCATCTCGCTGGTCAACGTCATGGACGCCGGACGCCGCGCCCTGCTGGGAAGGCGGATCGAGGAGTTCGTCCATCCCGACGACCGGCCGCTCCTGGAGCGGCACGGGGCCCGCGTCGGGCTCCTGCAGACGATGATGCACGAGGTCCTGGGGCACGCCTCGGGCCGCGCGGACCCCGGGCTGGAGGGCGCCCCCCGGGATCACCTTCGCGAGTACTACTCCACCCTGGAGGAGGCGCGCGCCGAACTCGTCGCACTGCACAACTTCTTCGATCCCCGCCTGGTCGAGATCGGCGCCATCGAATCCCCGGAGGTCGCGGAGGCCGCCTGCCGGGACTTCGTGGTCAACGACCTCTACCTCCTGCGCCGGGTTCGCGAGGGGGACTCGATCGAGGACGACCACATGCGCGCGACCCACCTGATCGTGGGCTATCTGCGGGATCGGACCGGCGCCGTCGAGACGGTCACGGTCGACGGCCGGACCTTCTTCCGGGTCCGGGACATCGACGCGATGCGGAAGGGGGTCGCCGAGCTGCTGGCCGAGATCCAGCGGATCAAGGGGACGGGGGACTTCGCCGCCGCCCGGAGCCTGGTTCAGCGGTTCGGAATCCGCATCGATCCGCGACTCCGGGACGAGGTGGTTGATCGGGCGGGGCGGGTCGGGGTACCATCCTACGTCGCCTTCGTGATGCCCGACCTAAAGCCCGTCCGCGATGCCGCCGACGTCGTGGTGGATGTCCGGGTCGAGTACGGGTCCGATTTCACGACTCAGATGCTGCAGTACTCCGGCAAGCAGCCGCTCGAGTGAGCGGCCCCGGGGCGTCAGCGCGCCGTCTGGCGCGAGGTCCAGATCGGCGACATTGCGCCGGGTGACGTCGGAACCTTATATTGCCCGGGTCCTCGCTGACGGAGCCGAAGTGACGATATGGTCATGACACACAGGCGGGCACGCGGCGCCGGACGATCCCGGCCCCTCCTTCTGCTGGCGGTGTTCGCCGCCGGCGCCCTGACCGGCTGCGCCATGTTCCGCAAGCTGGACGTGGGGCAGATCCACAGCGAATCGGCGGCCCGCGAAGAGCGCAATCCGGTCATATTCGTCCACGGCTTCATCGGATCGAAGCTGAAGAACCGGCACACCCACGAATCGGTGTGGGGCCGGTTCATCAACGCGATCAAGCGCGGGAAGACCGAGGATCTGGGCCTGCCGATCGACGCGATCCCGATCACCGAGAACCGGGACGACCTCATCCCCTACTCCCTCTACGAGCGCGTCGCGGGGGTCAAGTTCTACGGAGCCGTCCTGGAGGCCCTGACCGACGTGGGGGGCTACCGGATGGGCGACATCAACAACCCCCAGCCGGGCGACAGCCTGTTCGTCTACTGCTACGACTGGCGCCGGGACAACGTGGAGTCGGCCATCGGGCTCGGCCGGGCGATCCGCCAGATCAAGGCCCGCCTGAAGGCGCCCGACATGCGGTTCGACATCCTCGCCCACAGCATGGGGGGGCTGGTCGCCGAGTACTACCTCAAGTATGGCATGGAGGACGTCGTCAGCGACGGACGGGAGCACGCGGTCACCTATGCGGGCGCCCCGGACATCGGCCGCATGATCCTCATCGGCGCGCCCCTGCGCGGCACGATGTCGGCCTTCCGGGTCCTGAACATCGGCTTCTCCAGGACGATGTCTCCCCAGGTCGTGTTCACGATGCCGTCCGTCTACCAGCTCCTGCCGCACGACGGACGCGGCCACTTCGTCGACGTCCAGGGAAACCCGGTCGCGGTGGACCTCTACGATGCCGGGGAGTGGGTGCGCAACGGCTGGTCGGTCTTCCGCCCCGGCGCCCAGGTCGCCGCTGTGAAGGCGGCCTCCAGACGCGGGAGGGACGCCCCCGACGCCCTCTCCGCGGCGGAGAGGCTCGACAGGATGCGCGTCTTCCTGGACGCCGCCCTCGCCAGGGCGCGCTCCTTTCACGCGGCGCTGCGGCGCGACCTCCCGGGGGGCTCCCCCGTCCCGATCCATATCTTCGGGTCGGACTGTATCCCGACCCTCGACCGGGCCGTCCTGAAGGAGACCGCCTCCGGGACCGTGACCCTGTTCGACGACGAGCGAGCGAAGGACCGGGACTTGAAGCAGCTGCAGAAGGCGATCCTGGCGCCGGGGGACGGTACGGTGACGGCCCAGTCGCTGCTGGCGCTCGACGGCGGCATGGATGATCCCGACGGCCCCCGCAGCACCCGCACGTTCGCCTCGACCTTCTTCTTCTGCGAGTCCCACGGCATGCTGCCGACCAACCGCAGCTTCCAGGACAACATGTTTTATGTTCTGTTCTACAGCCCGGTGAGACCCGCCGGCATCCCGCACGTCGCCGGCGGAAAATAACCTTTCACAATTTCAGGATCGTGGTTCGGGATCAGGCCTGGGGGGCCCCCGTCGGCACGCGCGCGGGCGCAACGGCGACGTCACCCATCCGGTTTCGGGACAGCTTGAGGATCAGCCTGAAAAAGAGGGACAGCATCAGGGCGCTCAGCCCCACGCCGACGAGCACGGACGTGAAGATGACGACGAAGAGAAGAAACATGTCCATGTGGTGATCATCCCTCCCGGATGGTGCGTGATTCGAGGCGCCCGCCGCCGTCGCGCACAGCACGGACCGCGACTGGACGCACAGGCTAATATAGGCCCCTTCGTCCGTCAAGCAAATCGTTTCTTTCGCGGTTACGAAGATCGTCCGAAGGATCACCGGTCCGCCCGTCCGACTCGACGACGCGCCGATCGCCCCCCGACGTGAGATCCCGAAAGACCCTATCGGACGTCGGCTTTGAGCGACTTGCCCGGCGTGAATCGGACGATGCGGCGCGCCGGAATCGTGATCGGCGTCCCCGTCTGCGGGTTGCGGCCGAGGCGGGCGCGACGCCGGCTGACGTTGAAGGTCCCGAAGCCGACGAGGCTGGCGCGGTCTCCCCGCTTCAGCGCCCGTGTGATGTTTTCGAGCATGGAATCGATCACGCGCGCGGCCTGAACCTTGGTGATCCGGGTGTCCCGTGCGACTCGGCTGATCAAATCGGCCTTGTTCATCGCGGCCCCTCCTGACTCCATTCCATGTCGGTGCGTTGATTCCCGGGCAGGTCGACTTCTAATAGCAGATGGTCCCGGTAGTGTCAATCCTGCGGGGCCCTCCCGATCCTCCTCGATTCGCGCGGCCGTGACGCCCGGCGCCGGGACGGGTGCGGCGCGCTATAATCGCTCCGCCCACCCGATGACGAGGGACCCCGGGCTCCTGCGTGGAGAACGACCATGTCCATGAGCGCCATGACCGATCCGGCGCCCTCGCGGCGCCGCGACGCCGAAGGGAGAACGCCGGAGCTGCTCAGGCCGCTCGCCCGGCGCGTCGGGCGGGCCATCCAGGATTTCAGCCTGATCGAGGACGGCGACCGGATCCTGTGCGCCATGTCGGGCGGAAAGGATTCGTTCACCATGCTGCACCTCCTCGAGCATCTGCGACGCCGCGCCCCCGTTCGCTTCGAGATCGTCGCGGTCACGGTGGACCAGGGATACCGCGGCTTCCGGATCGACGTCATGGAGCGCTACTTTAGGGAGCGGGGATTCGCCCACCACATCGAACGGACCGGGATCGCCGGCGTGATCGACGACACGATGGCCGCGGGCGACACGCACTGCTCGATGTGCGCCCGGCTCCGCAGGGGCGTCCTCTATCGTCTGGCGCCGCAGCTCGGGTGCAACAAGATCGCCCTGGGGCACCACGCCGACGATATCGTGGAGACCCTCCTGATGAGCCAGTTCTACAATGGCACGATCGGCTCCATGCCGCCGATCCTGCGATCGAAGGACGGCCGGAACATCGTCATCCGGCCGCTCTGCTACGTCTGGGAGAGCGACATCCGTCGCTTCGCGGCCGCCGCCGGCTTTCCGATCATCTGCTGCGCCTGCCCCGCCTGCGGCGATCACTCGCTCAAGCGGACGCGCACGAAGATCCTCCTCCAGCGGCTCGAGAACGATCACCCGGGGATCAAGGTGTCCCTGCTGCGCTCGCTGTCCAACGTGCGGACCGACCACCTGCTCGATCGGAGATGGCTGCCGCTCGCGCCGCGGGCCTCCGCCGGAGGAGCGCCCGCCCGGGGCGCCGCCGCGAACGCGAAAAAAGGGGCGACGGCTCTTTCGAACCGCCGCCCCGACGAAAACGGGCAGGTCTCATCTGCCCGTCGGAGGGAGAGAGAACCGGTCGCTGCCGTTACGAGGTCCAGGCTCGCCGCGGACCCGGAATCGTAGCTTCAGCACAGCGACCGATTTTTTGCCTCTTCCTGCTCAGCGAGCGCGTTGCTTTTCTGACATTAGATTACGGTCAAAACTGTCATTGTCAACGAAAAAATAAACCCGGCTTGTTTCCCGCCGAATGGCCTATCCCGCATCAGGGATGCCCCTTACGGGCGGGACCGCCGGCGCCCGCGGGCTGATGCCGAATTAGCAAGGCGGGACGCGGATTTCGCGTCCCCCGATGCCTGGAAGGCGCGGCCAGCGGCCCCTTTCGCCCTCGCCCCCCGTGGCGATGCGGAACTCGCGGAGGTCGCGCGCCGCTCCGCCGATCGACGACCCGCGCTCCACCATGGAAATGTTGCGCGACCGCTTGCCTGACCCGGTTACGAAAACTATATATTGCGCCGGCGATTTGACGGTTCGACGGAGGGAGAACGTTACCTTGACGCTCCATGGACCCTATGCTAGAGTCCGGCGCACTCGAACGAGCGGCCAAGGTGGCGGGATCTCATTGACAGGCCGGGAGATCCCCGATCGCTTCAGGTGCTCCATCCGCTGGCCGGGCGCACATCCGGCCAGGCGTCATCGCGGGTCGAAGGCCCCTGACCCCGTTCAGGGAGCGGCCTCGCGTCGCCTGGGAGACGCTGACCAACCCAGACCATGAAGGCTGGGCACTTTCGGCAAGGAGGTCTCGATGTGGGATAAGAAGGAATCCGGCTCGCGCCCGAGTGACACGTCGCATCCCATCTACAATCCGGACGCGGGAAAGGGGGGCCGCATCGTGAACATCGGTCCGTCGATTCACATCAAGGGTGAACTGCAGGGAGACGAGGATCTGACGATCGACGGGCGGGTCGAGGGCAAGATCGAGCTGCGCGACCACAACCTGACGATCGGGGCGAACGGCAAGATCAAGGCCGACCTCTTCGCGAAGACGATCATCATCGCCGGAGAAGTGGCCGGCAATGCGCACGCCGCGGAACGGGTCGAGATCACGCCGACCGGCCGGCTGAACGGGGACATCGCGTCGCCCCGGATCACGATCGCCGACGGCGCCCACTTCAAGGGCAGCGTCGACATGGAGCGCGGCGCCGCCGAGACAGCCCGCAAGGCCGGCTCGCGCACCGAAGAGGTGCGGCGCATCCCCGAGGTCAAAGAGGACGCTCCCGTCAAGCAGGGCCCGCGCGTCTAGGGCCCTGCGATCGCGCGTTCGCGTTCGGCGCGCGGGCCGCCCGGGCGGCCCCGCGCGCGTGACGTGATCGAGATGCTTTATCTGCTCAGGAATCGCGGCAAGGACGGAGGCCCCGCGAGGGGTGACCCCGCCGGCGCGCCGATCCGCTCCCACATCCTGGCAAAGTTCCTCAAGCGGCTCCGGACCGACTCGCGCCCGCACATCCTCGACCTGGGACCCCTGTCCGGCGTCAACATCGAGTTCTTCGCGCGCCTCGGCTGCAAGGTCCAGGTGGAGGACCTCCTGAGCCTGGCCGACGCGACGGCGACAGCGTCGGAGCCGCTTCCCGCGGAGGCGGCCGAGCGCGCGCCCGCGGCGCCCCGGGTTCCGGCGCCTTCGGAGCCGCCGCCGGTCCGCCGGTCCGCCTCCCCCGCGGCGAAGTCCGTGGCGCGCTCCGGGGCCCGGCCGTCGCGCCGGATCGTCCTGCCGCCCCGCACGTTTCCCGCCAGCGAGGTCTCGACCGAGCGCGTCCGCGTCGCCTCGCGCCGCCGCGGCACCCTGCCGGGCCGGCCCCGGGCGCAGAAGCGCTGGCGCACCATTCTGCCGACCGCGATCAATTTTCCTGACATGACCTTCGACGCCATCATCGCGTGGGACGTCTTCAATTATTACGACCCCGAGTCGGTGCGCGTCGTCGCCGCGGAGGTCCGCAGGGTGCTGAAGCCGGGCGGGCTCGTGCTGTCCTACTTCGATTCCCGCCGCGAGGAGGAGCCCGCGGCCCCCTGGCGCTACAAGATCCTCGACGACCGGCAGATCGCGTTCGCCCCGATCGCAGGGAGCGTCATGCCCCGCCAGGTGTACCAGAACCGGGACATCGAGAAGATGTTCGCCGGCCTGAGGATCGCCGAGCTCTACTTCCTGCGGAATTCCATGCGGGAGGTGCTCCTGGAGAAGAAAGCGCTCCGGGAGAGCGTCCCGAAGCCGCCCTCCAGGCCCCGGACCCCGAAGCCGCGATTCACCATCGAGTGACGGGGACGATATAATCCGCTCCTCATCCATGGGGAGCGATCGGATCGTGCAGACTGAACCCCGCCGGGGCGACATCCGGAACATCGCCATCATCGCCCACGTCGATCACGGCAAGACGACGCTGGTCGATCGTCTGCTGCAGCAGACGGGGACCTTCCGGGCGAACGAGCGCGTGCAGGAGCGCGCCCTCGACACCAACGACCTCGAGCGCGAGCGCGGCATCACGATCCTGGCCAAGAACACGTCGATCGTCTACCGGGACGTCAAGATCAACATCGTCGACACGCCGGGGCACGCCGACTTCGGCGGCGAGGTGGAGCGCATCCTGGGGATGGTGGACGGCGTCCTCCTGCTGGTCGACGCGGCCGAGGGCCCCCTTCCCCAGACGCGGTTCGTGCTGAAGAAGTCCCTCGACATCGCCCTGCGGCCGATCGTCGTCATCAACAAGATCGATCGGACCGACGCCCGCCCGCATCAGGTGCTCGACGACGTTTTCCAGCTGATGCTGAATCTGGGCGCGAGCGACGCGCAGCTCGACTTTCCCACGCTGTACGCCTCCGCGAAGCTCGGCTACGCGCGGCGCGAGCTGGACGAGGAAGGGACCGACGTGCGCCCCCTCCTCGACACGATCCTCGAGGCGATCCCGCCTCCTCCCGGAGACTCGGAGGCGCCGCTGCAGCTGCAGGCGGCGACGCTCGACTACAACGACTACGTCGGCCGCATGGCGATCGGGCGCATTCAGAGGGGCGTGATCCGGGTCGGAGAGCCGGTCGCGCTCATCCGCCTCGACGGCTCCATCGAGACGCATCGGGTCACCCGCCTGCAGTCCTTCGTGGGGCTCAAGCGGACCGACGTGGGGGAGGCCGCGGCCGGCGAGATCGTCTCCGTCGCCGGCATCCCCGACATCCACATCGGCGAGACTCTGACCCATCCGGACGCTCCGGAGGCCCTCCCCCCGATCCGCGTGGACGAGCCGACCCTGTCGATGGAGTTCATGGTGAACGATTCTCCGCTGTCCGGGCGCGCGGGGCGCTTCGTCACCTCGCGTCACCTCAGGGAGCGCCTCGAGCGCGAGGCCCGCGCCAACGTCGCGCTGCGGGTGGAGGAGACCGGATCCCCGGATTCCATGCTCGTCTCCGGGCGCGGAGAGCTGCATCTCTCGATCCTGGTGGAGACCATGCGACGGGAGGGGTTCGAGTTCCAGCTCTCCCGCCCGCAGGTGATCCTCCGGCGTGACGAGAACGGCCGGACGCTCGAGCCGATCGAAGACCTCGTCCTGGACGTCGAGGAAGGGTACGTCGGTCGCGTGATGGAGATGCTCGGAGAGCGCCGGGCCGAGCTGGCGAACATGAGCGGCGCCGGCACCGGTCGCGCGCGTCTCGAGTTCACCGTGCCCGCCCGCGGGCTGCTGGGCTTCCGGCGCGAGTTCCTCACCGAGACGCGCGGCACCGGCATCCTGTCCCACGTCTTCCACGGATACGGTGCCCACCGCGGCGACATCCCCGAGCGGACCCGCGGGGCGCTGATCGCCAAGGAGCCGGGCGACACGGTCACGTACGCCCTGCACGCGCTCGAGGATCGCGGCACGCTGTTCATCGGACCGGGCGTGCGCGTCTACGAGGGGATGATCATCGGCGAGAACTCGCGAGAGAACGACCTCGTCGTCAACCCCTGCAAGAAGAAGCACCTGACGAACATGCGCGCCTCGACTGCGGACGAGACCATCCGGCTCACGCCGCCGCGCGAGATGGACCTCGAGGACTGCATCGAGTTCATCGCCCCGGACGAGCTCGTGGAGGTCACGCCGAGCGACATCCGGCTGCGGAAGCGGGTGCTGGGCGCCCAGGATCGGAAGCGCTCCGAGCGCGGCCGCGTGGAGGTCGGCGCGCCGTGACCCCTTCCGGGCAGTCCCGACCGGTCCGTTTCGCGCACAGGGCGGGCGGCGACCGGGCGCCCGAGAACACGCTGATCGCGTGCGAGGAGGCCCTGCGCCACGGCGCCGAGGCTCTCGAGATCGACGTCCGCGCCACGGCCGACGGGGTCCCCGTCCTGATGCACGACGAGACCGTCGATCGCACCACCGACGGCCACGGAGCCGTGGCGGATCTCACCCTCGCGCGGCTGAAGAGCCTCGATGCGGGCTCCTGGTTCGCGCCGCGCTACCGCGGCGAGCCCGTCGCCACTCTGGAGGAGGTGCTCGATCTCGCCCGCGGCCGGTGCGGGGTCAACGTCGAGCTCAAGATCGGGGAAGGGCGCGGTCCTCTTCCTTCGCCTCCGCCCCCGCGCCTCGACCCCGGCGCGCTCGTGCGTTGCGTCGTCGAGGCGACCGCCCGCACCGATTTCGCGGAACCGCTCTATCTCTCCTCCTTCGAGCCTCGCATCCTCGATCGGCTCCGGTCCGCAAGACCCGGCGCCCACCTCGGCCTCATCTGCAAATGGACGACGCGCGGACTGACCGCCCTGCACCGGCGGACGGGGCTGCAGTCGGTCCATATCCACAGCCGCCTGGCCGGAAGGCGGCGGCTGCGCGCGAGCCGTCTGCTCGGGCTGGCCGTGTTCGTCTGGCCCGTGCGCGAGATCGAGATGCTGCGGCGCCTGCTCGCGCTCGGCGTCGACGGGATCATGTGCCCGGATCCAGCGCTGTTCGGCCGGGCGGAGGCGACCGACGCGGAGGCGGCGGGGCCGGTGCTCCGACGATCCTGAACCCCGCGCCCGTGGGGGATCCCTCGTCGCCGGGAGCGCGCCCCGTCGCGCGATCGCGGGGACCGCGGAAAGCCCGCGCGACTTGACAAAGGTGGGTCCTTGTGGTGTATTGAGCGACCGTTATCACGCAACATCTCGCATTCGAGATCATCGACACACAGGGGGTGCGACCGTGGCGAAGAAGAGAGCTAAGCGCAAGGCCTCTCGTCGGAGGAAGCCGGCCCGCAAGGCTTCGCGCCGTAAGGCGTCCTCCCGTCGGAAGAAGGCCTCCCGCAGAAGGAAGCCGGCACGACGGGCGCGATCCACGAAGAAGGCCCGCGGCCGCAAGGGCAGGAAGCCGGCGCGCAGAGCCTCGCGCAAGGGCAGAAAGGCCTCCGGGAAGAAGAAGACGGCGAAGCGCCGGAAGGGCGGCCGCAAGTCGAGCCGCGCCGCGAGGCCGAAGCCCGCAGCCCCGGCCCGTCCGGCATTCACCCCCGGCGCGTTCGAGCCGGCGCGGGAGCCTTCGAGACCGATCATTCCGACTCCCGCCACCCCCTCCTACACCCCTTCGGTGCCGGAGGGATCGTCGCCGAGCTACGACTTCGACGACGACTACGGATCCGAGGAGGAATAGCGGCCCGCGGGCCGATCCGCGGGTGCATCGATACGGGCCGCCGGGCGCCCCGACCGGGTGCGCGGCGGCTCTTTCGCCGTCCGGCCGCTTCGCCGGGCCCCCCGATCCGACCCCACGATTCCCCGGCGGGACGGTTGACACCCCCGCCGCCGTGCCTATATTGACCCATGGTTTCAATTCCGGATTCGCGTCCCGCGAGGACTCATGACGAGCACCGCGACTGCCGCCGCCGACCCGTCCGAGACGACCTTCCGCAAGGGGCTGCAGGCTCTGGAGCGCAAGACCTACCAGCAGGCGATCGCCCTGTTCCGGGAGTCGATCGAACAGGAGCGGCAGGCGGGCACCAAGAGCCCCCGCATGAAATACGTCTCCTACCTGGGCCTGGCGCTCACGCTGGCGAACGTCCGCTCGGAGGAGGGGCTCACGCTCTGCCAGAAGGCGGTCCAGCGCGAGTTCTTCGATCCCGATCTCTACTGCAACCTGGGGATCGTCTACCTGCGGAACCGCCAGAAGGCCCTGGCCTTCGAGTCGTTCCAGAAGGGCCTCAATCTCAGGCCCGGTTATCGACGCATCCAGGACGCGCTGGAGCGCTACGAGCGGCGTTTCGATCCAATCTTCGGCTTCCTGCCCCGCTCCCATCCGATCAACCGGTTCGCCGGCGAGCTGCGCTACCGGTTGCGCATGCTTCTGGCCGGCCGCACCGGCGGGGACTGATCCGCTTCCGTCGGGCCGCGATCGCCGGGATCGTCGCGATCGTCCTCCTCCCCGGCGCGGACCCCCTCTCCCGGGCCGCCGAGCCCCGGCCGCGCGAGCAGCGGAAACTGACCGCGGAGAGCTACGCGCGCCGCGGCGCCGCGTTCCGCGCCCGCCCGCGTCCCGAGGATCAGGCCGAGGCGGAGCGCCTCTTCCGGATGGCGCTCCGGCGCGATCCGGACCGCGTGGACGCGCACGCGGGGCTCGCGGAGGTCTCCGTCTATCTCTACTCACTCGGGCTGGACGAATCCCCGCGACGGATCGCCCTCGCGCTCGACGAAGCGCGCCGCGCCGTCGACCTGGACGCCGGCAACGCCCACGCCCGCCGGGCGCTCGCCCTCGCGCACGCGGCGTCCGACCGCCTGACCCCTGCGCTGAAGGAGGCGCGCGAGGCGGTCCGGCTCGATCCCGGCTCGTCGGAGGCGGCCGTCGCGCTGAGCGTCATCCTGCGGCTGCGCGGTGATCTCGAGGAGGCTCTCGAGGAGGCGCGCAGGGCCGCCGACCTCGATCCCGATTCGCCGCGCCCGCTCATCGCGCTGGCCGGCGTCCTGCGTGACCAGGGACGCTACGGCGAGGCGATGGAGATGTACGGACAGGCGATCGATCTCGATCACGAGGCGATCGTCCCCCAGCTGGGCGCCGCCGCCACGCTGCACCTGCGGGGCGGCCTCAGTCTGGCCGGGAGGACCTATGACATGCTCCTCCAGCAGTGGGACTATGCCCGGGATCGGGCCCTGCTCGGCGCCGCCGGCGTGCTGGTCGCCGACCGCCGCTTCGAGGACGCGCTCGAGGTCTACGGCCGCATCGAGATCCCCGACAACGCCTCCCTGCCGACGCTGCTCGCGCTGTACGGCAAGGGATACTGCCTGCTGCAGCTCGAGCGCGAAGCCGAGGCCGAGTATTTCCTCAGCACGCTCATCGAGCGCGTCCCGCCCGATTACGACGGCCCGGAGCGGGGGCGCGAGTTCCTCTTCCGAGCGCACGACGATCTGGTCGAGTTCTTCTCGGGACGGGGCAAGGAGGGCAGGGTCGAGGCGCTCCTGCGCTCCGGCAGCTCGCGGGCGATGGCGCCGACGCGGCTCGCCCGCCGCCTCGCCGGGATGCTCCTCGAACGGGGACGGGAGAAGGACGCGGTCCGCGTCCTCGCCGGCGCGATCGAACGGTCGGACCCGCGCGAGGATCCGCTGGAGCTCGGAGCGACGGCCCTGCTCCTCGTCCGCAGCGCCACGGCGGACGGGCGCAAACGGCTCGCTCCCGGCTCGGCCGCCTCCGGGGCGCTCGACCGGGCCGCGGAGCGCCTCTCGGAGAGTCTTCTCGGAGTCGTCCATTACCGGCTGGCGCGCGCCCGCGCACTCGCCGGCGATCCGGAGCGAGCGGTCGAGAGCCTCGAGCGCGCCCGCCTGCACGGCTATCTGCCTCTGGATCTCCTCCGGAAGGAAGCCGATTTCGACCCGATCCGCGGGGAGCGCGCATTCCGGGATCTGCTCGATCCCTGAGGCGCCCGAATCGGACAAATTTGGTCCCACGGGGCGTCGGCTTTTGTCCTACCCATCTGTAATCTGTCCAGAAGCCAGGCACGCTCCCCCTGCCACGGCTCGCCGGAAGGCCCCCGCAACGGCCGTTTCAGGCTCCCGCGACACTCCCTGTCCACCGCGCCGACATGGTATCCCCCTTGCTACCCCTTAAGGCCGACGCGGACCGAACGCTGGTCCGCAGGAGGTGGAAGCAGCGATGAAACGGATTCTGAAAGTCGGATCGATCGCGGCCTTCCTGGCCTTCTGTCTGGCGGCGGCCCCGGCTTCCGCCGAGATGGTCATGAAGGGGTCGACGTGCAGCAAGTCGATCGGAAGCAACAAGATCACGTACGACTGCAACTTCAACGTACGCGGTTACCAGCTCGGCTCACCAGTCACGTTCGACGTGACGTACGACTGCGCGGGCCGCTGCAGCCAGGTGCTCAGCTTCGGGCTGCAGAACAAGGGTTTCACGCCGAACGGCGCCAGTGGCGCCATGCTCGGCGGCGCGCGGCTGAACAACGGATTGAGGGTGACCTTCGCCTTCAATTCGGCCCAGAACGGCGTGGCGAACGGCCACTTCACGATGAACGTGGGCCTGTATGACGAAGAGGGCGTGATGCACGTCGTCCCGGCCAACTTCAAGGTGAACCTGAAGGACTGAGGAGGTCCAGGAACGCGGCCGCCCCCCAGCGGGGTCGGCACAGGGGCGCAAGCCCCACGGCCGCCGGATGGCGGCAGGAAGCCCGGCGCGTGGCAACTGACAGAGAGCAGCCCGCGCGCCGGGCTTCAGTCTGTTCCGGAGGGGTCCCGGCGGCGCTCAGCGTGCGAGCGTGACCCGCACGGCCTGCTCGAGCCCGATGTCGATCTGCTCGCCCGGCTCGAGGATCGCTTCCTTCCCCTTCGTGCCGCCCGCGACGGCGGTTCCGATGGCGCCGCCGACCACGGCGGATCCCTTCGTGTCCTTGCCCAGGACCTTCCCCAGCAGGGCGCCTCCCGCGGCGCTGCCGCCGATGATGGCGGCCTTCTTGCCTCCGCTGCCCGTGGCGACCTTGGTGAACCCCGCGACGATGGTCGCCGAGTTCCCCGAGGGGGACGTGATCCGATCGAACGACACCGCCACCGCGCCGCCCGTGTCCTTGAACCCCTTGCTCGCCGGCTTGACGTCGGTCACCCGCCCGCGGAGCCGGCTGTCGGCCGGGAAGACCACGCGGCTCCCCACGACGACCGGCTGGCGCAGCGTGGCCCCCACGGGGTCGCCCACCGCCGCCGTCGCCGACGTGACCTCGCCGTCGATCGCGATCGACAGATTCGTTCCCTCCGGCACGGTGAGCGTCACGGTGCTCGGCGGGGCCGGAGTCACGCTCTTCTTGCGATCCTCGGGGACCTGCCGGGTCGCCGTGCCCTGCGATGTCCCGGATCCGGATCCGCTCCGGGCCGCCGGCGCCGGCGGTTCCGGAAGATCCCCGTCCTCCATCCCCATCGCGTCCTGATCGTCCATCTCGGCGTTCTGCTGGCCTCCCCCCGAGCAGCCGAGCGCGACGAGTCCGAGGAACAGGGCCAGAACGAAGCTCCCCATCCAGACGAAGCGAGTCATGTGCGGT
>JBFGDZ010000052.1:0-20185 GCA_041580375.1 Candidatus Polarisedimenticolia bacterium | reverse complement strand
CACCCCGGCGCATCAGCGCGTCGATCTCCTCCGACGCCTCACGCCCGGCCGGGGACCCGGCCCGTCCCCCGTTCTCGCCGGGCGCGGCGAGCGGTCCGGTGATCGCGGCGCCGATCAGCAGGAGCGCCGCCAGGACGGGCGGGCGAGGCTTCATCGTCTGTCTCACGTGACCGACTAAGTTACGGTGAGGGGCGGCGCAAGTCAATGACGCCGCCCGCACGGCGGGTGGACGGAGGAACCCTCAGGCGGCGCGCAGCCGGGCGGAGATCTGGTCGACGATCTCCAGGACGGCCTCGAGCCGGAACGGCTTGCTGAGGTAGGGAACTCCCGTGCGCTGGAAGAACGTCTGCACCTTGGGGTTGGCGAGATCGCCGGTCGAGAAGATGAAGCGCCCCGACATGGCCGGTTTCTTCCTGCACAGGCGGTCGTAGAAACCCTGGCCGTCGAGCCCGGGCATCTTGAGATCGCTCAGCACCAGGTCGTAGTCGCGCTCGGTGGCGAGCCTCAGCGCGTCGCGGCCGTTGCGCGCCTGATCGACCCGGTGTCCGACGCTGCGGAGGAAATCGCACAGAAGCTCGACGAGGATCTCCTCGTCATCCACGACCAGGAGCTCGAGGGGCTGCCGCGCGGCTCCGCCCGAGTCCGTCCTCGCCGGCTGCGGGGGCTCCGCGCGTCTCTCCGCCACCAGGGGCAGCTCGATCAGAAACGTCGTCCCCTCCCCCAGCTGGCTCTCCGCTTCGATCGTACCCTGGTGATCGTCCATGATCGCCCGGGACAGACTGAGACCCAGGCCGGTTCCCTTGCCGGCCGTCTTGGTCGTGAAGAACGAGTCGAAGATCCGCGCCAGGCGGTTTTTCGGGATGCCTGGGCCCGTGTCCGTGATGCGCGCCCGGACGCGTCCGGCGCTGATCTCCGTCGCCACCGTCAGCCGCCGGGACCGGGTCATGATCTCCATCATCGCCTGGTGCGCGTTGTTGACGACGTTGAGAACCACCTGCTGCAGCTGGTGGACATCCAGCATCGTCTCGGGAAGGTCGGGGTCGTAGCGGCGTTCCACCTCGACGTCGTCGACCTGAAGCTGGTAGGAGCGCAGCTCCAGCACGCTCTCGATCACCTGGTTCAGGCTGGCGAGGCTCTTCTCCGGCGCATGGCGCCGGGCGAAGCCGAGCAGGTTCTGGACGATCTTCTGACACCGGATCGCCTCGGAGTAGATCTTCCCGAGATCCCTCTTCTCCTTCGATCCGACGTCGCTGTTCTGGAGCATCTGAGCGTAGCCGATGATGCCCGACAGAGGATTATTCAGCTCGTGGGTGACGCCCGAGATCAGCTGTCCGATGGCGGACATCTTCTCGGACTGCATCAGCTGCTCCTGGGCGCGGCGCAGCCCCGACTCCGCCTTCTTGACGGCACGATCGAGACGCTTCTTCTCGATGGCGCGCGCCATCTGGCCGGCGAACAGCTCGATCGGCATCAGCATCTCGGCAGCCGGCTCCAGGTCCCCCGCGGGATCGTCCAGGATGAGCAGGCCGACCAGGCGGTTCCCTTCACCCTGGAGCGGGATCACCAGAACGGGCCCCGCTTCGTCGCCCCCGGCCGTCCGCGGCGGCAGGCCGAGACGCTCTCCGTCGGCCCCGGGCCGGACCAGATAGGACCGTCCGCGGCGGGGGCTCGCGGCGAGGAGCGCCTCCCGATCGGCGGGCCGCACCTGATGCGTATGAAAGGCGTCGATCTGCTCGTCGCTCATGCCGGAAAAGAACCACTGGCGATCGCGGCCCTCGGTGTCGCAGAGCGTCAGGATCGCCCGGCGATAATGGGTCTGCTCGCTGACCTGCTTGAGGAAGAGACGGCAGGCCTCGCCGCCCTCGTCCTCCGCCCAGATACGATTGGACTCCTCGATGAACCCGAGCAATTGCCGGTAGGCGTTCTGGATTCCCTCGTCCGATCGGTCCATGGCCGGGCCCGGGGGCGCGGGGACGCTCGCCGGCCCCCGCGACGCGTTCAGGAACGCCAGGGTGACGACACCCGAGACCCGCTCGAGAAGACGGATCCCCCGCCCCTCGAGGCACTGGGGCTCGGAAGCCCCGAGGATGAGGACGCCGTACGGGTCCCCTCCCTGCCTCAACGGCAGGAAGGCGGCGTCCCGGATCCCCTGCCGGTAGAGGACCTCCTCCTCGGCGAAGTGAAACTCGGACCCCAGCGTCGGCAGAAGCTCGGCCTTCCACTTCCTCAGCACCTCGGCGCAGCAGGACCCCTCCCGCGGCAGCTCCCATATGGCGGGATCCGTCTCCGCCGGGTACAGCGTCGTGACTTTGAGTGTGTCTCCGTCGCCGATCGGCAGGGCCAGATCGATCCGATCGCACGGCACGACGTTGAGGATCTCGCGGCAGACATCGCCGAGCAGTTCGTGAGGGAGGTTCGCCATCGCTCCTCGAGGCGACGCGGTCCGCGACCGCGACCCGATAGGACGCTCCGCCGGCTGCTAACCCGAACCATGTCAATATAGATATGGATAAAAACGCAGTCAAGATTACGAAACTCATCATTGACTTACGCCATCATGAGGGAGAGATTTCTGTCTTGATGAATATGTATTAAAATAGAATTACATATACGTTAATTCACGGGGGATCTCAGAATGCGTGCTGGATGGGGGTTTTGGAAGGGTCGGGCCGCGGTTGCTGCGATCGGGATCTGTCTTCTGGCGCAGGGGAGCGCGGCCCTCGGCGACGAACCGGCCGGCGGGGGGGAGCTGTACATCGCGGCCAATCGCGTCGTCGGCTTCGTCCCCCTCACGGTCTACGTGTACGGGAAGATCAGGAGCGGCACGCCCGAGCGCATCGAGCTGTGCCGCTCCGAGGTCCGCTCGTTCCTGGCCGATTCGCGGCGTCCTGCCGAGGATCGGCGCGCGGATTCGCGCCCCGGCGTCACGCCCCAGACGGACGACTGCGCCCCCGCCCGGATCGTTCCGACCCCGGACGGCTATGACCACGCCTACGAGATGCGCTTCAACCGGCCCGGGACGTTCCAGGTCCGGCTGATGATGCTGGATCGATCGGGGCGGCGCTCGATGTCGAACACCGTGCAGGTGCGCGCCTTCTGATGCCGATCGGCTACTTCTTGGGAAGGGGCTTCTTGAGCGCTTCCTGCACCTCCGTGCGGTAGTCGCGCTCGGAGGTGAGGGCGGCGATCACCTCGGGCCTCGCCTCGGCGTTCTCTGTGATCGTCTTGATCAGCTTGCCGCGGTGGGTCTTGTCCGTCACCAGCCTCTCGACCGCTAGGTTCTTGATCGAGGTGTCCCCCAGGAGCGTCTCCGCCAGCTCGATCTTGCTGTCGTCCGCACGGGTGAGCGCCGTCATGATGTCCTGACGGGCGACCGGATCGGCGAGCAGGCGGTTGATCAGCTCGTCCTTCGTGTTGGGGTTCATGACCAATTCGTCCATCCCGGAGCTGCAGCCGATCGCCCCCAGAAGCGCCACACAGGCCAGGAGCGACGCGAGGGTCTTGTGCTCGGATCTCATGTTGATCTCTCCTCAGGTACCCGCGGGCGGCGCCGGGGCCTCTCCCCCGCCTGAAGCATCCGCGGCTGCGGGTTTCGGTTTCTTCGCTTCGGCCCTCGCCTCGAGGGCGAGCGCCACGCGGCGGGCGCGCTGCGCCCTCCGAAGCCTCTTCTGCAGGTTGCGCCGGCGCGCGGGCTCGAGCGCCGGCCCCTTGTCGGCGAGCTTCTTCTTCAACAGATCGATTCTGGTCTTCAGCCGGCCCGGCGTGGCCATGCGGTTCCTCCAGCGTGGACGATGTCCGGAAGGAGCGGCAGAGTAGCACCCCGCCGAGCGGCGAGTCAAGGACCGGCGCGGCGCGGTGGTAGAATCCACGCGCCCGGGGACGCCGATGAAGGATGCCGCCATGGGGACCCGCGATGCAGCAGGCGAGGACGAGCCCGCGCCGGCCCGATTCTCCCGCCTGGAGCGCTGGGTGTGCGTCCCTCTCGGCTTGCTGTGGCTGGCCCTCCTCCTCCTGTTGGCGGTTCCGGTCATGGCGTTCATGACCGTCCTCTACTACGCGACGCGCGCGATCGAGGCGATCCCCCGGCCGGGCCGCCGGCGGGCGCGCCGCCGGAGGGAAGCCGGGGAGCCCGCCGCTTGACGGATCTGCCTCCTCTGCGCGGGGCTCCCGTTCCGGCCTTCCCCGGGTACCTGCGCGCCCTCGGTCCCGGCGTCGTCTGGCTGGCCCTCGCCCAGGGGAGCGGCGAGCTGATCTGGTGGCCCTACGTCGTGGCCCGCTACGGCCTCGCCTTCCTGTTCCTGCTGATCCCCGCCTGTCTCATCCAGTGGCCGGTGAATTACGCCGTCGGCCGCTACACGATCCTCACGGGCGAGAGCGTGATGCGCGGATTCCTGCGCATGCATCCCGGATTCGGACTGATGCTGTGGATCCTCCTGGGCGTCTCCTTCCTGTGGACCGGCGCGTTCGCCGGCGCCGGGGGCACGGCGCTCGCCGCGCTCGTCGACTGGCCGGCCGGCTGGGACGAGAGGGCCCGCACCCTCCTGTGGGCCTATCTCTCGATGGCGATCCTCCTCGGCGCCCTGCTGCTGAGCCGCCGTTTCTATCTCTTCATCGAGCGGCTCATGTGGGTCGTCGCGGGCGTGACGCTCGTCGGTCTCGCGCTCGCGTGCATGCACCCCCGCGTGGTGGAGGCGATGCCGTCCTTCGCGCGCGGCCTCGTCGTCCCCAATCTCCCGCCGCCGCGGCCGTGGGATCCGGACGACGCCACCCGCCTTCTCACCGCGCTGACGTTCGCCGGCCTCGGCGGGTTCTGGACCCTGTTCTATTCCTACTGGCTGCGCGCGAAGGGGGCCGGCATGGCGGGGCACCTCGACGCGTCGGCGCCCGCGCAGGACGTGGCGCGCTCCGCCGCGCAGGACGAGGCGCGGGTCCCGCAGGCGCGCGGGCCGGCCCTGACCCGGTGGCTGCGCTATCTCGTCGTCGATTCGGGCGTGGGCGTCTGCGGCAACCTGCTCACGACGATCCTGACCTGCCTCCTCGCCTACGCGCTGCTGTTCCCGGGCGGCCTCTACCCGGCCGATTATCAGCTCGCCGTCGTGCAGAGCGAGTTCTTCGCGGCGAGCTTCGGCGGAGCGGGGCGGATCCTGTTCCTGATCGTCGCCGCGGCCTTTCTGTGCGACACGTGGATCGGCACGATGGACACGGTCGCGCGCGTGCACGCCGACGTCAGCCGCGCGGTGTTCCGGCGGCTGAGGATCGTCCCCGCGCGCCGCCTCTACTACGCGTTCCTGGGAGGCGGCGCCGCCCTCACCGTCCTGACGCTGCCGCTGGCGACGCCGGGCGCGCTGATCCTGCTGACCGCGGTGATCGGGTTCACCGGCACCGTGATCTACACCTGGGGCCTCGTCCGCATGCAGCGCGTCGTCCTGCGCGCGCGCGCCCCCGAGGCGGCGGCCTCCGGACCGCTGGGGCGCGGGCTCCTCGTCCTCTCCGCCTCTGCATACACCATGCTGGCCGCCCTCTACCTGGCCGCTCTCTTCGCGCGCTGATCCCCGGCCCGCCGGACGCTCTTCCGAGGGGGCGGGTCGGGCCCGCGTTTCACCAAGCGGTCCCGCGGAGCGCGGGCGGAGGATTTGCGGTTGACAGACGGGCGGGTCGTGGTACTTTTCGCAGGCTCATGAATAAATATGCATCCACATCGCGAAACTCCCGCCCGGTGCCCAAGACGCACCGCCAGGATCTGCTCCGCTCCTTCGTGCGCGAACAGCCGCCGCGGAGCCAGGCGGAGATCCTGCGCCGGCTGCGCTCGGCGGGCGTCCGCGTGACGCAGTCGACCCTGTCGCGCGATCTCAGGGACCTGGGATTCGTGAAGAGCTCCGCGGGCTATCGCGACGTGGACGGCGGAAACGGGGGATCGAACGCCCCCGGCCTCGCCGAGAGCATGGAACGGATGATGCGCTCCTATCTGACCAGCGTGTCGCGCGCCGGGAACATCGTCGTCCTCAAAGCGTCCCCCGGTCTCGCGCACGCCCTCGGCGTCGCCATGGATCGCGCCGCGATCCCCGAGGTGGTCGGCACGGTTGCCGGAGACGACACGCTCTTCGCCGCGGCCCCGGACCCGCGTCGCGCCCGCGTACTGGAACTCAGGTTCCGCGGGCTTCTCGGGCGCCGGTAGCAGCGCAGGATTCAAAGCAGCGGCCGGCCCCGAGTCGGGCCGGCCGTTTTTTTTATGTCCCGGGCGCGCCGCGGGGGCGCCCCGGGGAGGGTGGAGATAATGGATTCGCACACGGCGAGCGTCGCGCTCTTCGGCGCCTCGGGATACACCGGGCGGGAGGCGGCGCGCCTGCTGGCCGGCCACCCGTCGCTGCGCCTCGTGGCCGTCTTCGGGGGGCGCGAGCGCGACGGCGTGCCTCTCTCCGCGATCCATCCCTCGTTGCGAGGCTCTCTCGATCTCGTCTGCTCGGGGATCGACGGCGATGAGTCGATCGGGGCGGCCGTCGACTCCCTGAAGAAGCGCGACGTGACGCTGGCGATGCTGGCGACGCCGGAGCCGCTCTCGATCCGGCTCGCTCCGATCCTCCTGGAGGCGGGCCTCCGGGTCGTCGATCTGAGCGGCGCGTTCCGGCTGGCTCGCGCCGACGATTTCGCCGCGTGGTACGGATTCGAGCACGGCGCCGCGCATCTGCTCGGCCGGGCGTGCTACGGGCTGAGCGAGTGGGCGGACGGGACGTTGCGCTCGGCCCGGCTCGTCGCCAATCCCGGCTGCTACCCGACGGCCGCGCTCCTCGCCCTCCTCCCCCTTCGACGCGCCGATCTGATCGATCCGGACTCGACCATTGTGATCAACGCCGCGTCCGGAGCGTCGGGCGCCGGGCGGCGTCCGCGCGAGGATCTCCTCTTCTGCGAGATCGAGGGATCGGTGCGTCCCTACGGCCTGCCGCGTCACCGACACCTGGCGGAGATCGCGGGACGCCTCCACGTGCCGCCGGGCGACGGCATCGTCTTCCTGCCCCACATCGCTCCCATCGATCGGGGACTGCTCTGCTCGATCTCCCTGAGCCTCAGAGAGGGCGCCGGCGAGCCCGACGTCGAGCGGGCGTACCGGACCGCCTACGAGGGGCAGCCCTTCGTGCGGCTGCTCGGATCGGGCGCCCTGCCCTCGACCTCCGACGTGCGTGGGACGAACGCCTGCGCGATCGGCTGGAGCCTGGCGCCCTCCGCGCGCCGGGCCGCCGTCTTCTCCGCGATCGACAACCTGGTCAAGGGCGCCGCGGGGCAGGCGGTGCAGAACCTCAACCTGATGCTCGGCCGCCCCGCCGGGGAGGGGTTGCCGCGATGACGACCGGGCGCGTGACCGTGCTGAAGCTGGGCGGAAGCCTCATGGGGGATCGGGGCCCCGGCGACGCCATCCTGGGCGAGGTGGCGCGCGCCTGGGAGCGCGGGGAGCGGCTGATCGTCGTGCACGGCGGCGGGACCGAGCTGAGCGCGTGGCTCGAGCGGCTCGGCATCGCGAGCCGCTTCGTGGAGGGACAGCGGGTGACGACCCCCGAGACCCTCCCGGTCGCCCTCATGGTGCTGGGCGGCCTGATCAACCGCCGCGTCGTCGAGACGCTGCTGCGTCTCGGCTGCTCCGCCCTCGGCATGACCGGCGCGGACGCGAACGGCACGCACGCCGTGCCCGTGGACGACACCGCCCTCGGCGCCGTGGGGCGCATCGTGACGGTGAATGCGCCTCTCTATCAGGACCTGATCGACGCGGGCCGCCTGCCGGTCGTGGCCAGCCTGACGTGGAACGCGGAGCACGGATGGCTGAACGTCAACGCCGATCTCATGGCGGCGGCGCTCGCCGCCGGCGTCGGCGCCCGGCGCCTCATCCTGATGACCGACGTGCCCGGCGTCGTGGGTGAGGACGGCGCCCCCCTCGTTCGCCTCACGCTCCGGGAGATGCGCCGGCTGGTCCGGAACGGCGGTGCGCGGAACGGGATGATCCCGAAGCTGCTCGCCTGCCAGACCGCCCTGCGCGCCCGCATCCCCGAGGTCCTCATCCTCGGGCCGGGCGGCGGGGAATTCACGCGCGCAATGACGGGGGGAGTGTTCGGGGGGACGCGGGTCGTCCCCGTCGCGGAGAGGCCGTCGATGCGCAGTGCGGTGAGGGCCCTGAGACGATGATCGCGAAGACCATGGACGGGGCGCTGGATCTGGAGTCGCGCCACCTGTTCCCGACCTACGCGCGCGCGCCGCTCTGCGTCGTCGGCGGCAGCGGCTGCCGCATCCATGGCTCGGACGGCCGCGAATATCTCGATCTGCTCGGCGGCATCGCCGTGAACGCCCTCGGGCACGCCCACCCGCGCATCGTCGCGGCGCTGCGCGAGGCGGCGGCGGGCGACGATGTCGTCCTCCATTGCTCAAACCTCTATCACCACCCGCATCAGGGGACTCTCGCGGCCCGTCTCGCCCGCCTGTTCGGTCTGCCGCGCGTCTTCTTCTGCAACAGCGGATCGGAGGCGGTCGAGGCGGCGCTCAAGCTGGCGCGCGCCCGAGCGCGCCGGCTGAAGGGCGAGGGGGCGCGCGGCGTCGTGGCGCTCGAGGGGTCCTTCCACGGCCGCACCGCGTTCGCCCTCTCGGCCACGGCGCGCGCGGCGTACCGCGAGCCGTTCGGCCCGCTGGTGGGGGACGTGGTCTTCGTCCCCCCCGACGACGCGGCGCTGCTGGAGCGCGCGGTCACCGGCGACACCGCCGCCGTGATCATCGAGCCGGTGCAGGGCGAGGGAGGCGTGCGGCCGATCGCGCCCGACATCCTGCGCGCGGCCCGCGCGGCGTGCGACGCGGCCGGCGCGCTCCTGATCGCCGACGAGGTGCAGTGCGGTCTGGGGCGGACCGGCGCCTGGTCGGCCTGCCGGCAGGCGGGCGTCGCGCCCGACCTCGCGACGCTGGCCAAACCGCTCGCCGCCGGGCTGCCGCTCGGGGCGCTGCTGGGCCGCGACGATCTGGCCGCCGACCTGGGGCCGGGCATGCACGGCTCGACCTTCGGCGGCGGCCCGCTTCCCTGCCGGCTCGCTCTCGCCTTCCTCGACGCCGTGGAGGAGGACGGCCTTCTCGACGCCGTCGCGGTCCGCGGTCGCCAGTTCGCGGCCGGGCTCGAGCGGCTGCGCGCGCGTCACCCGGCGATCCGGGAGGTCCGCGGGCGCGGACTGATGATCGGCGTCGAACTCGACCGTCCCGTCGCGCCGATCCTGGACGCGCTGCGCGAGGCCGGGATCATCGCCGGGAGCGCTGGCGAGACCGTGCTGCGGCTCCTGCCGCCCTACGTGATCACCGCCGCCGAGGTCGGACGGTTCCTCGACGCATTCGACGGCGTCCTCGCGGGAGGCGGGACATGATCCGGCGCGCCGTCCTGGCTTACTCGGGGGGTCTCGACACCTCGATCATCATCCCGTGGCTGAAGGAGACGTACGGCTGCGAGGTGATCGCGATGGCCGCCGACGTGGGGCAGGGGCCCGAGCTCGACGGGCTCGAGGACCGCGCCCTCGCCGCCGGCGCCGACGACTACGTCCGGCGCGATCTGCGCGCCGCGTTCGTGGAGGAGCAGATCTGGCCGGCGCTGCGGGCCGGCGCGGTGTACGAGAACCGCTACCTGCTCGGCACGGCGCTGGCGCGCCCCGTCATCGCGCGCGAACAGGTGCGCCTGGCACTGGAGCGGGGCGCGGACGCCCTCGCGCACGGGTGCACCGGCAAGGGGAACGACCAGGTCCGGTTCGAGCTCGTCTACCAGGCGCTCTCGCCCCACCTGCGCGTGATCGCTCCGTGGCGCGAGTGGACCATTCGCTCGCGCGAGGAGGCGATCGACTACGCGGCGGGGCGCGCCATCCCGGTGCCGGTCACCCGATCGTCGCCCTACAGCCGCGATCGCAATCTCTGGCACATCAGCCACGAGGGAGGCCCGCTCGAGGATCCGGCCGTCGAGCCGCCGGACGATCTGTTCCTGCTCACGCGCGCGCCGGCCGACGCTCCCCGGAGCGGGGCCGCGGTGACCGTCGGCTTCGAGCGCGGCACGCCGGTCTCCCTCGACGGCACGAGGCTCGACGGCGTCTCCCTCGTGACCCGCCTGAACCGCCTCGCCGGCGCCCACGGCATCGGCCGCGTCGATCTGGTCGAGAACCGGCTCGTCGGCATCAAGTCGC
This sequence comes from Candidatus Polarisedimenticolia bacterium, assembly GCA_041580375.1. Taxonomy (GTDB): domain Bacteria; phylum Acidobacteriota; class Polarisedimenticolia; order Gp22-AA2; family Gp22-AA2; genus JAPUIN01. Next base: position 10,004 of record JBFGDZ010000052.1, on the reverse strand, counting down.
GCGGCGTGTACGAGACGCCGGCCGGCACCGTCCTCCGCGAGGCGCACCGTGAGCTCGAATCGCTCTGCCTCGACCGCGCCACGGCGCACGAGAAGAACCTGATCGCGGGCCGCTACGCCGATCTCGTCTACGACGGGCTCTGGTACACGCCGCTGCGGAGGGCCCTCGACGCCTTCGTGAACGCGAGCCAGGAGAACGTGACCGGCGAGGTGACGCTCCATCTGTGCCGCGGCAACGTCACCGTGCGCGCGCGCCGCGCCGAGCGCTCCCTCTACGATCCGGGGCTCGGATCCTTCGTCATGGAGGAGGGGTTCGAGCCGAAGCACGCCGAGGGATTCATCCGGCTCTTCGGGCTCTCGATCCGCGCCGCGGGAGCCGGCGCGGAGCGGGCGGCGCGTCCGCGGAGGGCCGCGCGGGCCGCCGCCGCCCGGCAGGTGAAGGCATGAGCCAACGCAAGACGGGCGATCCCGCGATCCCGATGCCGGCCCGCCTATGGGGCGGAGGGTTCAGGGAGCGTCTCGACGCCGGCCTCGAGCGGTACTGCGAGTCGCTCTCCGTCGATCACCGCCTGCTGCAGGCGGACGTCGCCTGCAACCGGGCCTGGATCGCGGCTCTCGAGAAGGCCGGGATCCTGAGCGAGCAGGATCGCGGGCGCATCGACGACGCCCTGCGGCACATCGCCCGCGAGGACGCCCGGCCGGGCGCGGAGGCCCCGCTCGATCCGCCCCCCGAGGACGTGCATTCCTACGTCGAGGCGCGGCTCGCTCTGATGGTCGGGGCGGATCTCGCCGGCCGGCTGCGCACCGGCCGCTCGCGCAACGATCTCGTGGCGACCGACCTGCGCATCGTCTGCCGCGAGGCGATCGCCGGCCTGCGCGATCGCAGCGCCGCCTGCGTCGGCGCGCTGGCGGACCTGGCGGAACGCGCGGGGAGCCTCGCCGTCCCCGGTTACACGCATCTGCGGCGGGCGCAGCCGATCCTGCTGGCGCACCTGCTGCTCGCCCACGCGCACCGGCTGATGCGCGACGACGATCGCCTGGCCGCTGCGTCCGATCGCCTGGATGAGTGCCCCCTCGGCTGCGCCGCCCTGGCGGGCACGACCGTCCCCGTCGATCGCGAGGCGATCGCGCGCGACCTGAATTTCGCGCGCCCCTCGGCCAACAGTCTGGACGCCGTCTCCGATCGGGACTTCGTGGCCGACGCGCTGCACGCCTGCGCCCTCGTGATGATCCACCTGTCGCAGATCGCCGAGGATCTGATCCTCGCCACGGCCGAGGAGTTCGGCTGGCTCGCGCTCGGCGACGCCGCCGCCACCGGCTCGAGCCTGATGCCGCAGAAGAAGAACCCCGACGTGCTCGAACTGATCCGCGGCCGGGCGGGGCGCGTGACGGGGCGCCTGTCGGGGTTCCTGACGACGCTCAAGGGCCTGCCCTCGTCCTACAACCGGGATCTGCAGGAGGACAAGACGGCGCTGTTCGACGCGCTGGACGTCACGCGCGACTCGCTCGAAGCCCTCGCGGCCCTGGTGCCCCTGCTGGCGCCGGTCCCGGATCGCGGGCTCGCGGAGGACGCGGGTGATCTCCTCGCGACCGACCTCGCGGATCACCTGGTGTCGCGGGGGGCCCCGTTCGCCGAGGCGCACCGGATGGCCGGCGAGGCGGCGGCGCTCGCGCGCCGCGAGGGCGTGTCGCTGGCCCGCCTGACGATCGCCGCGCTGCGATCCGTCGCGCCGATGGCCGGCGACGACGCCGCGGAGTGGCTCACGACGCGTCGATCACTCGCCCGGCGCGATCGTCCCGGGGGCACGGCGCCCGATCGCGTCGCGTCCGATCTGCGCCGCGTGCGCGCCTTCGTGAAGGACCGCGCGAGGGGGCCGTCGTGAACGGACGACGCGGATCCCCCAACGGCCTGATGGCCCGGCCCCGCGTGCCGGCCGGGTTTCATGTCTCCGGAATCGCCTGCGGCCTCAAGAGACGGCGCCCCTCCGGACGAACCCCCGATCTGACGCTGATCGTCTGCGACGAGCGCGTCCCGTCCGCGGGCGTGTTCACGACGAACCAGTTCGCCGCGGCGCCGGTCTCCATCTGCCGCGAGCATCTGGAGCGCTCCGGCGGCCTGGCGCGGGCGATCGTGGCGAACTCCGCCTGCGCGAACGCCGCCACGGGGCGGGAGGGGGCGAGACGGGCCCGCGCGATCGCCGCGGCCGTGGCCGGCCGGATCGGCTGCCGGTCCGAGGAGGTCCTGATCGCCTCCACCGGCGTGATCGGGAAGCCGCTCGATCACCGGCGCATCCTGAAGGGTCTCCCGGCCGCCTTCGCCGCCCTGCCGAGGGCCGATCTGACCGCAGCGGCGCGGGCCATCATGACGAGCGACACGCGGCCCAAGGTGCGCGCGGCGGAGGCGCGCGTGGCCGGCCGCACCGTGACGATCACCGGCATCGCCAAGGGCTCCGGCATGATTCACCCGCGCATGGCGACCATGCTCGCCTTCATCATGACCGACGCCGCCGTGCATCCCTGGCTCCTGCAGCGCCTCCTCCGCGACGCCGTGGCCGAGTCGTTCAACGCCATCTCGGTCGACGGCGACTGCTCCACGAACGATTCGGTCCTGCTGATGGCGAGCGGCGCGGCCGGCAACCGGACGCTCCTCCAGGCCGGGGCCACGGACCCCTTCTTCGAGGCGCTGCGCGCCGTCTGCCGGGCCCTCGCGCTGGACATCGTCACCGACGGCGAAGGGGCCCGCCGCATCCTGGAGATCGAGGTCGCGGGAGCGCGCACCCGCGACGCGGCCGATCGGATCGCGCGCTCGATCGCCAACTCGCCGCTCGTGAAGACCGCGCTCGCGGGAGGCGACCCGAACTGGGGGCGCATCCTCTCGGCGGCCGGCGCCGCCGGCGTGCCGCTCCTGCCGGATCGCGTCTTCATGAAAATCGGGGGCGTGCCGGTCGTGCGCCGCGGCCGCGGCACCGGAGGGAACGGGAACGCGCTGCGCCGCCTGTTCAACGGGCCGCGCGTCTCGCTCCGCCTCGACGTCGGGGGAGGGCCCGGGCGGGCCACCCTCTGGACCTGCGATCTGACGCGCGGTTACGTCGACTTCAACTCGCGCTACACGACCTGATCGCCGGGGGCCGGATCAGGCGTGGCGCAGCCCCCGGACGATCTGCCGGAGGCTCGGCCGTGAGCCGTACATCAGCAGCCCGAGCCGGAACAGCGCCGCCGAGGCCCGCACCGAGAGATAGACGCCGGCGACGAGACACAGAATCGCAACGAGCACGTCCCACAGCGGAACCTGTCCCGTCCCGATCCGGATCATCATCGTGATCGGCGCGCTGAGGGGAAACCACCCGAGGCCGCGCGCCAGCCAGCCGTTCGGCTCCTCGAGGATCGCCATCCAGGTCACGGCGGGCGGGAGCACGGCCGCGATCGACCAGATCGCCGCCATCTGCTGGCTCTCGCGCGCGGTCGTCCCCAGCGCCCCCGTCCCGGTCATCAGGCTGCCGATCAATAAATACCCGAGGACGAAGAAGACGAGACAGACGAAGAAGAGGTACGCGTCGAGCACCGCCAGCGCGGCCGCCGCGACGAGGCTCGTGGCCAGGCTCGTCACGCTCACCCAGACCAGGAGCTGCAGGAGCCCCGCCGCCCCCAGGCCCAGGAGCTTTCCGAACAGGAGGCGGTCCGGCCGGATCGAGGAGAGGATCACCTCGATGACCCGGTTCTCCTTCTCCTCCGATACCCCCTGCAGCAGGTACCCGGCGCTGGTCATCAGCGACATGAGCAGGAGGATGCCGAACACGCCGGGGATCGCCATGCGCGCGATGCGGCTGGTGGCGTCCTGCTCGCTCCACGAGCCGTCCTCCGCGAGGACGTAGGTCGCGATGGCGCTCCGGTCGAGCGGCCGCTCGACGCGGGCGCGCACATCCTCCGGCACGCCCTCCATCAGGAGGGACCGGCTCAGGATCGTCTCGAGCGCTCGGTGCCCGCGGGCCCGCCCGAAGCTGAAGGCGACCTCCTCCTTCCTGTACACCGATGCCGCGCCCGTGCCGATGTAGTCAACGGGGATCACGTAGACCTCCTCGACGTCGCCCGCGCGCAGCGCCTCGAGCGCCCCGTCGATCGTGTCGAAGATCCGAAAACGGGGCGCGGCCGTCGCCTCCTCCAGCATGGACCGGGCCGTCTCACTCGAGGCGCCGGAGGGCCGGATCCCCTGAGCGATCTCCTCCACGTCCCGCAGCGCCTCGTCCGCGAGGCCGCCGCCCTTCGTCGCCTCGTCCAGGCGCACGACCCCGGCCAGATCGACGATCGCCACCGGCATGCGGGTCCGCTCGCTGCGCGCCTTGAACAGGAGCGGGAGCGCGGCGAACAGCCCCAGGTAGAGGGCCGCGAAGAACGGCATCCCGAACGTGATGATCAGGTACGACTTGCGCTTCACCGTGGAGAGAAACTCCCGCCGCATCACGACGAGCGTCCGGCTCATCGGCGCCCCCGCACGACCTGCACGAAAATCTCCTCGATCGGAGTGCGCACGACCTCGAAGTGCTCAACCGGGATCCCTCGAGTGACCAGCAGGTCCATCAGGTCGCGCGGCCGGCTGCCTTCCCTGAGGATCACCCGGGTCAGCGGGCCGCGCCGCTCGCTGCGGACGACGATCGGCAGTGCGTCGAGGGCGCCGTCGGCGTCGACGAGCACTTCGGTCTGGCCGTGCCGGCGCTGGATCTCGTCGAGCGGTCCGTACAGGACGAGCCGGCCCTCGTTCAACATCGCCACGCGGTCGCACAGCGCCTCGACCATCGGCATCTGGTGGGTCGAGAGGATCACGAGGGCGCCCCGCGCGCTCATCGCCTTGAGCAGGTCCTTGATGAGCACCGTGTTGACCGGGTCGAGACCGGAGAACGGCTCGTCCATCACGACGATCGAAGGCTCGTGCAGGAGGGTGCCGGCGATCTGGACCTTCTGCTGCATCCCCTTCGACAGCTCGTCCACCTTCTTCCGCCCGGAGCCGGGGAGATCCACCTTCTCGAGCCAGGCGGCGGCGCGCTCGCGCGCCGTCCGGCGGTCGAGCCCCTTCAGCATGCCGAAGTAGGCGAGGATGTCCTGCACGCGCTCCTTGCGGTACAGCCCCCGCTCCTCCGGCAGGTAGCCGATCCGATCGAGATCGTCGCGGCCGACGGGTCTGCCGTCGAGCAGCACGGCGCCGCCGTCGGGAGCAATGATGTTCATGAGGATGCGCAGGAGCGTGCTCTTGCCGGCGCCGTTCGGCCCGAGCAGGCCGAAGATCTCGCCTGATCGGACGTCGAAGGTGACGTCGTCCACGGCCACCGTGTCGGCGTAGGTCTTGCGGACGTGACTGAAGGCGAGCGTCGTCACGGGCGCGGCTCCGTCTCGATTCCCCCGGGGACGGCCCGCATTATACTGCGCCGTATCGCCGTTCCTGAACCGTCGCGCTCCCGCCCGGAGGTCGCCATGAGCCGAGCCGTCCCCCGATCGCTGATCCTGCCCGTCCTGCTGATCGCCTGCGCCGGTCCGCCCGGCGGCCCCGAACCGGGCGCCGCGGGATCGTCCGCCGGCGGCGCGACTGCCGCCGCCGCGCTCGCGTCCGTCACGCCGGAGATGATCGTCGATCTCACCCATCCGTTCGACGAGACGACGATCTACTGGCCGACCGCGACGCAGCCCTACCGGCTCACCCGCGACTCGGAGGGAATGTCCGATGCCGGATACTTCTACGCCTCGTTCAGCTTCGCGACGAGCGAGCACGGCGGCACGCATCTCGACGCGCCGTATCACTTCGATCGCGGCGGCTTCACGGTCGACCGCATCCCCGCGGGCGATCTCGTCGGCCCGGCCGTCGTCATCGACGTACGCGAGGCCTGCGCCGCCGATCCGGATCACGCCGTGACGGCGGAGGAGATCCGCCGCTTCGAGGAGGCGCACGGCCGGATACCCCGGGGCGCCATCGTCGTCCTGCGCACCGGCTGGGGCGAGCGCTGGCCCGACCGGCGGCGATACCTGGGCGACGACACGCCCGGCGACGCGTCGAACCTGCACTTCCCCGGCCTCGCCCCCGGCGGGGCGCGCTTCCTGGCGCTCGAGCGGCGCGTGGCCGGCGTCGGCATCGACACCGCCAGCATCGATCCGGGGCCTTCGGCCGACTTCCAGGCGCACCGGATCCTGGCCGCGGCCAATATCTACAACCTGGAGAACCTGGCCGGGGTCGAGCGGCTGCCGCCCCGCGGCGCGGCGATCGTCGCCCTGCCGATGAAGATCGGCGGCGGCACCGGCGGCCCGGTGCGCGTCATCGCGATCCTGCCCTAGGCCGGCGCGGCTTGCGGACGCCCGCCGAACCTGCGAGAATAGACCGACACGGGAAACAGCGTTGTCGCTGGTGAAACACGCGGAGCCGCCTGTTGCGCGAGGCGGATCGGGCGGAGGATCCCGCCCCCGCGACGCCCCGTGTGCGAGAGAATCATGACGACGATGAGCAAATCGACGACGCAGTCCACCACCCACGCCACGCCCTCGACGGCGCCGATCCGCCCCGCCGAGCAGCCGTTCTCCTATCCCCTCCGCCGCGAATGGAGGGAGCCGGACTGGCACAGGCTTCCCGGCTACCGGAACGTGACGGAGAAGGAGTGGGAGAGCGCCCTCTGGCAGCGCAAGAACACGGTCAAGAACCTGAAGGAGCTGAAGGCCGCACTGGGTGACCTTCTGCCCGACCCGCTCCTCGCGAGCATCGAGCGGGATCAGAAGGAGCGCGCCACGATGTCGCTCCTGATCCCGCCGCAGATGATCAACACGATGGACGAAACGGATCTGTGGAACGACCCGATCCGCCGCTACATGCTGCCGGCGTTCGACGATCGCGACCCCGACTGGCCGAGCCACCCGAAGGCGCAGCGCGACAGCCTGCACGAGGCCGACATGTGGGTGGTCGAGGGGCTCACGCACCGCTACCCCACCAAGGTGCTGGCGGAGCTGCTATCGACCTGCCCGCAGTACTGCGGGCACTGCACGCGCATGGACCTGGTCGGCAACGACGTCCCGCAGATCGACAAGCACCGCTTCGAGATTCCGCAGAAGGAGCGCCACGCCAGGATCCTGGAGCATCTGAAGAAGACGCCCGCCGTGCGCGACGTCGTCGTGTCGGGCGGGGACGTGGCCAACCTGCCGATGGCCGTTCTGGAGAAGTTCGTCGCGGCCCTCATCGATCTGCCGAACATCCGGGACATCCGGCTCGCGACCAAGGGGCTGATGGGCCTGCCGCAGCACTTTTTGCAGGACGACGTCCTGAAGGGGCTGGAGCGGCTGGCGAAGCGGGCGCGCGAGCGCGGCGTCGACCTGTCGGTGCACACGCACGTCAACCACGCCAACTCGCTCACGCCCCTCGTGGCGCGCGCGGTGCAACGGCTCCTCGACATGGGGTACCGGGACGTGCGCAACCAGGGCGTGCTGATGCGCGGCGTGAACGGCAGCGCCGAGGCGCTGCTGGAGCTGTGCTTCACCCTTCTGGACCACGCGAAGATCATGCCGTACTACTTCTACATGTGCGACATGATCCCGAACTCGGAGCACTGGCGCGTCGCCGTCCACGAGGCGCAGCAACTGCAGCACGACATCATGGGGTACCTGCCGGGCTTCGCCACGCCGCGCATCGTCTGCGACGTCCCGTTCGTCGGCAAGCGCTGGGTCAACCAGTTCAGGGAGTACGACCGCGAGAAGGGGATCTCGTACTGGACGAAGAACTACCGCACCAGCATCGAGGCGGGGGATCCGGACGCCCTCAACCGGCGCTACGAGTACTACGACCCGATCTACACCCTGCCCGAGTCGGGCCAGGCCCACTGGCGCGCGCAGGCCGCCCGGGCCTGACGCCCGGCCCCGGCGCCCGGCCCGCCCGGCTGTGGTAGACTCTCTCCCCCGCCAGGGACAACCGTCCGGGATGTGCGCCCATAGCTCAGATGGATAGAGCGTCGGACTACGAATCCGAAGGTCGCAAGTTCGAATCTTGCTGGGCGCACCACTTTCGGTATCGTGTGAGCCGGATCCGCCACCCGCCGTCCTGCCCCGATCACCCCCCGGGATCGGACTCCTCGCCGACCTTGAGTTTCAGCATCGCGAGATCGGAGATGAGCAGGTTGACCTGTCTGTCGAACTCCTTCCGGTCGGACGCCTGCGGCATGATGTACGCGTGTTTGCGGGCCACACCGGGATAATCGTGGTGCTCCACGCCCTTCACGTAGAGCCGGAACACCGATTTCCCTGAGCGCCGGCTCCTGTCTTTCAGGACGATCACCCCGAAGTGATCGGATTCAGGCATGGGCTCTCCCGGGCACGGGTACGGGACCGATTCTACGGTGACTTTCGGCACCGTCAACCGGATCACCGGCCTGGTCCCACCGGCGCCGGAAACCGAAGGCTCCGCTCATCCCTGTTTTCACGGATCGGGCGCGCCGGGGGGTCGCGTCGCCCGCCCCGCGCGCCAGGCGGAGCCCCGGCAGCGGCCCCTTGGCGGACGGCCGGACGTCCGGCCGGAGGCGCCGTACGCTCCTCGACGGGAGGTTTGCCATGAGGAACATTTCGAGAAGATCGCTTTCGGTGGCCGCCGCTGCCTCGCTGCTGCTCGTGGTCGGCGCGTTCGTCACCCGCGACGCGAGGGCTCGTTACGATTCGTATCCGGCGCACGCGCTCGCGGATCTGGCCATGGGCATCGCGCGCTGCTCGGTCCATCCCTGTCTCGGGGATGACGAAGAGGGCGTCACGGAATTTCTGCTCGGGCGGATCCTCGAAAACGACTGCGACGAGTTCAGCGACCTGCGGGTCGCCTATCCGGGTGCCGCCGCCTCGCTGAAGGGGATCGTCGTCTGGAGCCTGGACGACGAACTGGACGACATCTATCTGCACCTCACCGGCTTCCACGCGCCGGGATCGATCGTGATGAACGAACTGGTCCGGGCGCACGCCGATTGCACGATCGAGGAGGAGGGCGAAGAGGACGCTCCCTCTCTTCTCGTCTTCGAGTGCGATCTCGACGACGAGGATGGGACGACGATCGAGGCCGCCTTCGCCCCCGGCCTCGCGTCGATCAATATCTATTGACGGCCGTTTGCCCCCTCAGGCGGCGCGCGGCGTCCTGTCGCGGATCTCCATCAGGATGAGCGCGATGGCGAAGGCCGCGCAGCCGACCGCCCCCTTCCAGTAGGTGCCCGGCCAGAAGAGCCAGATCTGGTTGAACAGTCGTGCCGCGATCCCGACGACGAAGACCAGGCCGCCGATCCCGAGCAACGCGTTGGCGAGGAATCGCATGGGAAGCCCTCCTGTCGAAACGCGGGTTCGATCATTCAGCCCGGCGTGGGCGTTCGATCTTCACGAGGCCGGCCATCCATCGCGTGACGGGCGGATCACCTCCTCCTCTGGAGCATGTAGTCGATGACGACGGTGAACGGCACCTCGATGGGCCGTCCGTCCTTTCTCGCCGGTTTGTAGCGCCACTGTCCGACGGCGGCGATGGCGGATTCCTCCAGGCCGCAGTCCCCTCCCGCCGCCCTGAGCACCTTCAGATCCGTCACGGCCCCGCTCGTGTCGATCGTCGCCGCCAGCGTGACGCGTCCCATCACGTTGCGTCTGACCGCCTCGCGCGGATATTTGGGCTTGATCCTCGTCGCGGGGACCAGTTCGGGGTTCTCGATGTCGCCGGCGTCGGGGCCGAGCACCTCGCCGTCCCGGTACTCCTCGTCATCGGGCCGGGCCGGAGGGAGGGTCTTCGCCTCCGACAACGAGACGATCCGCCCGAAGTTCGCACGATCGGCCCCGTTCAGCCGATACGTGGAGAACGATCGACCCTTGCCGAACGAGATCCGGACGTCGCGCGCCCGGACCATCCGGCGGACGAGATCGTCCCGGCCGCCGATCGTGATCGTCGTCTCGGCGCGGCAGCCTTTGATGTTGGTCGCGTAGGCCCCCTCGCCGTCGAGGGGGAGGTCCTGATTCTCTCCGTCGACTTCAAGT
>JBFGDZ010000051.1:0-20244 GCA_041580375.1 Candidatus Polarisedimenticolia bacterium | reverse complement strand
GAAGCGGCCAGCCTCACGCACGCGGACCGGTTCGAGTCGCCCCTCACCCCCGGGTGGGGGAAGCTCATGATGTGGGTGTTCCTCTGCTCGGACGCCATGTCGTTCGCGGGCCTTCTCGCAGCGTACGCCTCGGTGAGGATGGGGGATCCGACCTGGCCGGTGCCGGCCACCAAGCTGGACGTCCCCCTGACGGCGCTCAACACCTTCATATTGATCTGCAGCAGCGTCACGATGGTCAAGGCGCTCTCCGCGATCCGCCGGGGCGATCGCTCAGGACTCCTGAAATGGCTCTTCGGCACGATGCTGGGCGGGTCGATCTTCCTCGGCATCCAGGCATACGAGTGGACGCATCTCATCCACACGGGGCTGACGATTCAATCGAGCCTGTTCGGAGCGACGTTCTACATCCTGACCGGCTTCCACGGCTGTCACGTCCTCTCGGGCGTCATTTACCTGCTGTGCATCTTCATCAAGGGTGCGCGCGGAGGGTACAGCCGCGAGCGCAACAGCTCGGTGGAGATCGCGGGACTGTACTGGCACTTCGTGGATCTGATCTGGATCCTGGTCTTCACCTTCGTGTACCTGATCTGATCATTCGGGGAGATCACCGTGTCGAGTGGCGCCGATCACGCGGAACCGAATTATTGGGGAGTCTGGTTCTCGCTCCTGGTGCTGACCATCGCCGAGGTGGGCGTCGTCTACGTGCACATGCCGCGCTCTCTCATGGTCATCTCGCTGTGCGCCTTCGCGCTCGCGAAAGCGGCGCTCGTCGCGGCATACTTCATGCACCTGAAGTTCGAGCGCGGGCCGCTGATCCTCGTGGTGATGAGCCCGCTCCTGCTTTCCGCGATCCTGTACATCGGACTGGTTCCCGACGCCACGACCCATATACGCTGGCTGCCCCACTAACGGGGGGCCGGCCATGCTCTGAGATCCGTCGGCTCCCCGGCCCTTCGACGCGGGGAGGCCGCTCTCGCTCCGGAGGAACGACCATGACGCGATACCAACTCAGCGTGCTCGCCAGCACCGTGCTCATCGCCGCCGCCACCGCCGCCTGCGGCGGAGGCGAGGCCCCCGCCCCGACCGGCGCGACGCCGACCGCGGCCGCGCCCGAGCCGGCCGCCGCGGCCCCCGCCGCCAGCGCAGTCGCCGCCGACGCCGGCACGATCCGGGGCCGGATCACCTACAAGGGAACCCCCCCTCCGCGGGAGGAGATCAAGGCGACCAAGGATCAGCAGGTCTGCGGAAAGGAGAAACACGTCTCCGAGAGCCTCGTGGTCGCATCGGATGGGGGCATCCGGTACGCCGTCGTCTCGATCGATCCGGTCACGGGAGGCAAGACGTTCGACGCCGCGACCCCGCAGCTCGATCAGCGCGGATGCTGGTTCTACCCGCACGTGATCGTCGTCCCGGCGGGAGTCGAGATGGAGATTCTCAACAACGACGGGATCCTTCACAACATCCACACGTACCCCGAAAAGAACGCGCCGATCAACATGGCGCAGCCGAAGTTCCGCAAGGTGCTGAAGACGTCGTTCGCGGAGCCCGACATCGTGCGGGTGAGTTGCGATGTGCACAACTGGATGAACGCCTGGATCGTCGTCGCCAAGCACCCGTATTACGCCGTCACGGCGCCCGACGGCAGCTACTCGCTCGACGGCGTGCCGCCCGGCACTTACAAGCTCACCGTCTGGCACGAGACGCTCGGCACCAAGACCCAGTCGGTCACGGTGCAGGCGAAAGGGACGGCGGAGGCCAGCCTGACCTTCGGCGGGTGAGCGCGACGCACCTCGTCCTGTACGCCAGGATCCCGCGGAAGGGCGCCGTCAAGACACGCATGGAGGCGCTCCTCGACCCGGAGGAGCGCCTCGTGCTTCATCTCTCCTTGCTCGAGGACAGCGTTCGTCTCCTGCGCCTCGTGGCGGATCGCGCCGGCGCGCGGCCCGTGCTCGCCTTCAGCGAGACGTGGGACCCCTCCGGGGACCCCGCGGCGCTCGGATCGCTGGCGCAGGCCTCCCGCGGGATGGAGCGTCTGCCGCAACGCGGCGATGACCTGGGCGCGCGTCTTCGGAACACCTTCGCGGACCTCGGGAGGTCGGGGGCGGGCGGGGCCGTGATCTTCGGCTCCGACAGTCCGACCCTCCCGCCGGAATGGCTGGAGTCGGCCTGCGAAAAGGTCGCACGCGGGAGCGGCGTCGTGCTCGGACCCGCATTGGACGGGGGCTATTACCTGATCGGCGCCCGGACGCCTCCGCCCGGCCTGTTCGAGGGGCTTTCATGGGGGAGCGGCGCCGTTCTCGAATCGACCCTGCGCGGCCTCCTGCGCCTGGGGCGGCGCCCCTCGCTGCTCCCGCCCTGGTACGACGTGGACCGGCCCGAGGACCTCCGCCGCGTGCGGCGCGACGCGGCGCGCTGGCGCGGCTTCGGCCCCGATCGCACCGAGTCGTTCGTGCTGGCGCTCGAAGAGGGCGGCCGCCTGCCCTGAACGGGGCGTCAGCCGACCCGGACCATCCCCAGGCGTCCCGCCCAGCGGCGCTCCAGGTGCTCCACGATGGCGCGCCGCCCCGGCTCGCTCCCGTCGCGCATGCGGGCGGCGGCGAGGAAGGCCTCCCGGCGCGCGTCCTCGAGGATGTCGTGATCCCGCAGGATGTCGCCCGCCCTCAGATCCGGAATGCCGGACTGGCGCGTGCCGAGAAACTCGCCGGGTCCCCGGATCTCCAGATCGCGTCGCGCAATGAGGAAGCCGTCGGTCGTGTCGCACATCACCTCCAGGCGGCGCCGCGCCTCCTCGGTCCCTCCCGGTCCCGCCATCAGGATGCAGTACGATGCGTGCGGTCCGCGCCCGACGCGGCCGCGCAGCTGGTGCAGCTGCGAAAGACCGAAGCGCTCGGCCTGCTCGATCATCATCACGGCGGCGTTGGGCACGTCGATGCCGACCTCGATGACGGTCGTGGCGACGAGCACGTCGATGCGCCCCCCGACGAAGTCGGCCATCGTCGCTTCCCTCTCGTCGGGCCGCATCCGGCCGTGCAGCAGACCCACGCGGACGTCAGGGAAGATCCGGCGGCGGAGATGGTCCGCCATCCCGACGGCGGCCTTCACGTCCTTGTCGTTCGCCTCCCCGACGAGCGGGTAGACGATATAGACCTGCCTCCCCTCGCCGATGCGGGCGCGCAGGAAATCGTAGACGCGGCGGCGCGAGCGGTCGTCGCGCACGACCGTGGTGACGGGACGCCGTCCCGGCGGCATCTCGTCGATGACGGAGAGGTCGAGATCTCCGTACACGGTGAGGGCCAGCGAGCGCGGGATCGGCGTGGCGGTCATCACAAGAACGTCCGGCTGCTCCCCCTTGGCGCGCAGCCGCGCCCGCTGGGCCACGCCGAAACGGTGCTGCTCGTCGATCACCACGAGTCGCAGCGAGCGGAAGGCGACTTCTCCCTCGAGCAGAGCGTGCGTGCCGACCAGGAACGGGATCGCGCCGGACCTGAGCCCGCGCAGCACCTGTCTCCGGGGCTCCCCCTTCACGCCCGAGGTCAGAAGCGCCACGCGGACGCCGCGCCCGGCGAGGAGACGGTTGATGGAGCGATGATGCTGCTCCGCGAGGATCTCCGTGGGGGCCATGAACGCGATCTGATGACCGTTCTCGGCGACCAGGAGCGCGGCCATCAGCGCGACGATCGTCTTGCCGCTGCCGACGTCACCCTGGAGCAGGCGGTTCATGGGGCGCCGGCCCATCAGATCGTCGGCGATCTCCTTGAGGGCGCGCCGCTGCGCGGGGGTGAGGCGGAACGGGAGGGCGTCACGCAGCCGCGCGCGGATCCGATCGTCGACCCTCAGGCCGGGGCGCAGGGGCAGGGCCTCGTCCTCACGCCGCGACAGGGCGAAGCCGAGCTGGAGGAAGAAGAACTCCTCGAAAATCAGCCTGCGGTGCGCCGGCGTCCGTTCGCCGAGCAGGGCGTCCGGATCGACGCTCTCGGGAGGAAAGTGGGCCTGCCGGAACGCCTCGCGGCGCGACGGGAATCCGCGCGCCCCGGCCAGGCCCGCCGGGAGCGGATCGGGCAGGTCGGCCGGGAGCGACTCGAGAACGTCATGCACGATGCGGCGGATCGCGCGGGTCGAAAGCCCCGGCAGGCGGCCGTAGATCGGCACGACGCGCCCCGCGTGGATCGTCTCCTCGTCCCCTTCGGACAGGATCTCGAACTGCGGGCTCTGCAGCACGAGGCCCCGCCGGCCGGATCGCGCGATCTCCGCCTGGCCGTGGAGGACGACCTGGCGGCCCGGCGCGAAGAGCGTGCGCAGCCACGGCTGGTTGAAGAAGACGGCGCGGATCGATCCGCTGTCGTCCTCGACCAGCGCCTCGAAGATCGTGAAACGCCGGACCCGCGTGCGTCTCAGGGCCGACGTGACGATGCGCGCCCTGACGGTGCCGCGCACGCCGGGTAGAAGCCCCGCGATCGGCAGGAACCGGCTGCGATCCTCGTAGCGGAACGGGAGGTGGAAGAGCAGATCCTCCACGCATCGCAGGCCGCGCGATTCCAGCTCGGCGGCGCGGCGGGGTCCGATTCCCCGGATGAAGCGCAGGGGCGTCGCCGGATCGGTCAAGGGCCCTCCCGCCGGGACGGCGACGGTCGGGTGACGAGGGGCGCGCCCCGGCGCCTAGGAGCCTGTCCGGGTATTGCGTCGAGCCGCGTTCGGAGCGCCGTGGCGCCGGATGCGAGGCGCCGCGACGACGCGATGGGGATCCATCGCGGAGGAACGGCAACAGCGCTGACGGCGTCGCGCCTCGTCGGTGATGGACCCCATCGCCTCCTCGTCGCTCCTTGTCCTCGCCTCGCAAGCCCCAGGCGCGCGACCCCACGAAATACCCGGACGGGCTCCTAGGGCCTCCGCCTCCCGGGCGCCGGCCGTCCGCCGGATGCGCCGCCCATCCCCGCGCGTGCGCGCTTGAAGCCCGCCGATCGCCACGCGGTTCGCCGACGGTTTCTCCGAATCCTGGATCGCGACCGGCTGCGCCGCGGCGATTACAGCGACGAGTACTTCCTGAACGCCGCGCGGATCCTCCGGGCGGCCTCGCGGGCAGGCCGGCCGTTCAGCGGCCGATCGCCTGCGCTCCGCGACCGCGGCCCCCGTCCCGCGCTCCACCATCCCGGCGACGCCGTCGTCGAGATTCAGTTCCACGCGCGGCGCCGGCCCCGCTTTCTCGCCGCGGGCATCGAGCTGGCCATCGCGATCGCGGGAACCGCCGCGCGACGGACGGGGACCTCGCCCGGATTGCGCGCGTGGGCGGTCCCCGAGGGAACCCTTCTCCGGCCGCGCCGGCCGGCCCTGATCCTGCGCGCGCGCTATCGCGACGTCGCCCATCTGGAGACGACGATGATCGGGGTGCTCACGCGCGCGAGCCGGGTGGCGACGAACGTCTTCGAGGCGCTGAGCGCGGCGCGCGGGAAGCCGATCTTCTTCTTTCCGGCGCGGTTCGACATTCCCCACGCGCAGGAGGTGGACGGATACGCGTATCGCGTGGCCCTCGAGGCGTACGCGTCGGCGACCGGACGCCGGGTGCCGCCGCAGATCTCCACCGGCGCGCAGGGCCGTCTCTGGCCCGGTCGCGGCACGGGAACCGTACCGCACGCTTACATCCTGTGCTTTCTCGGGGACACCGCGGAGGCGATGCTGGCGTACTGCCGTCACATGCCGCCGGACGCGCGCAGGATCGCTCTCGTCGACACGACCAATGACTGCGTGGGAGAGTCGGTCCGGACCGCCCGGCGCCTGTTCGGGCAGTACCTGGAGCGCCTCCGGCGCGGCCGCATCTCCGAGGCGCGGCGCTTCGTCCTGCACGGGGTCCGCGCCGACACGTCGCAGACGCTGCGCGACCGCAGCGTGCCGCCCTCCCGGGACCGCCTCCTGGAGAGGGGAGTCACCCCCGTCCTCGTGCGGCGGATGCGCGACGCGCTCGACGCCCAGCCGGACGCGCTGGTCCTGCCGCCGCGCTGGCGGACGGTCGCGCGTCGCTACTTCCGCTCCATCCGCATCCTGGCATCGGGAGGGTTCGATCCGGAGCGGATCGCGCTGTTCGAGCGTCACCGGGCGCCGGTCGACATCTACGGCATCGGGTCCTACTTCCTGCGGGGGGCGAGCAATGACTACACGGCGGACATCGTTCGGGTGCGTCTAGGCGGCAGGTTCCGCGTCGTCGCGAAGACGGGACGCGCGCCGGGCTGGAGCCCGGAGCTGCGTCCGGTGAGGTGGTCATGAGGCGGCGGCGCCGCGTGAGGAGTCTCCGCCTCCTGAAGACGATCTCACCGTCGGGGCCCGGATTCCTCACGCTGGAGCGCTTCGTCGCGCGCAACATCTACGACGATGGCGCCCGATCGAAGCCCTACAGGTTCGAGGTCCTGCACCGTCGCGGGGTCGACGCCGTCGCCATCATCCCCTTCTATCGCGCCGGTCGCGACCGGCGCCTGATGATCGTGATCAAGACCGGATTCAGGCCGGGTCTCTTCCGGCGCGCCTCCCTGCGCGTGCCGGTCCGCGATCGACGAGCCTACACGCGAGTCCGAGAGGCGGTCGCCGGCAGCCTCGAGCCGGGGGACAGGGGCGAGCGCGGGATCGATCGCCGGGCGCTCGCCGAGTTGTTCGAGGAGACGGGGCTCCGCCCCCGGGGGGGCCGCATGCTGCGGCTCGGAGCCGGGTTCTTCCCGTCGCACGGCCAGTCGACCGAGAAAGTCCATCTGCGCGCCGCCGAGGTCGATCCGGATCGGGCCGTCGATCCGCCCTCGGACGGATCGGTCAACGAATCGGACTCGGGGGTCGAGATCCTGGAGGCGGGCCGGTTGCTCGCCATGTGCCGGGCCGGCTCGATCGAGGATCCGAAGCTCGAGATCGGCGTGAGTCGTCTCTGCCTGCGACTGGGGCACCCCGCCGGGACGCGCCCGGATCCTGGAACCCGGCGCCGGCGCCGACCGTAGTACCGGCCGTCGGATGTTCGTGGAGTCTTCACGGAAGGATGGCCCGGCAGCCGGTGGAAGAACCCCTCGTTCCATTCCCACCCGATTCGAACCCGCCTCGTCTGAGCGGGCAGGAACACTTCGGCGAATCACCGGCTGCCGGGTCGCCCCCTTTTACCACAATGTGGCCCATCGGGGGACCGCCCGATCGCGCCGTGATCGCGCGGCCCGGTGGATCGACGGCCCCGTGCCGCCCCCTCTCGATTCCTTGACAACGGTTCGAACCCTCTGCTAGCATCCCCGCCTATCAGATTGGCATCAAAAGACTTTTAGCCCACGTCCCGCGGGGAGGCCCGCGAGGGACCACATGTCCGAGCCCAAGAGCTACAGGAACTTCATCGACGGGGAGTGGGTGGAATCGGGCTCGGCCGCGGTGATCGAGAACAGCAATCCCGCCGATCGCTCGGAGATCCTCGGCTTCTTCCAGAATTCCGCCGAGGAGGACGTCCGGAACGCCGTGGAGGCCGCCGCTCGCGCCCAGCGACGGTGGCGCCTGACGCCCGCCCCCAAGCGCGCCGAATACCTCTTCCGCATGGGCGAGATCCTGCTGCGTCGCAAGGAGGAGTACGCGCGCGCGATGACGCGGGAGATGGGGAAGCCGATCAAGGAGGCGCGCGGCGACGTGCAGGAGGCGATCGACGTCTGTTATCACATCGCCGGAGAGGGCCGCCGCCTGCATGGCTTCACGACTCCGTCGGAGCTCCCGAACAAGGCCTGCTACACGATGCGCGCGCCGGTCGGCGTCTGCGCCCTGATCACGCCCTGGAATTTTCCGATCGCCATTCCCTCGTGGAAGTTGATCCCCGCCCTGGTATGCGGCAACGCGGTCGTGCTGAAGCCCGCGAGCGATGCGCCCATGTCGGCCTACCATCTGGTGAAGATCTGCCAGGAGGTCGGGATCCCGCGTGGCGTCGTCAACTACGTCACCGGGTCGGGCGAGGGCGTCGGCGGAGCGCTGACGCGGGATCCGGGCGTGGCGCTCGTGTCCTTTACCGGATCATCCGAGACCGGGCGCGGCGTCGCGATCGCGTGCGCCGAGAGGTTCAAACGGGTCTCGCTGGAGATGGGCGGCAAGAACGCGATGATCGTCATGGACGACGCGCGCCTCGACCTGGCGGCCGAGGGGGCGCTCTGGGGCGCCTTCGCGACGGCCGGCCAGCGCTGCACGGCGACGAGCCGGATCATCGTCCACAAGAAGGTGCATGACGAGTTCGTCGCCCGTCTCGCGGAGGGGGCGGGGAATCTCAAGGTCGGCGACGGCCTCGACGAATCGGTGCAGGTCGGCCCGCTCGTGAACGAGGCGCAGCTGAAGAAGGTCATGGATTACGTCCAGATCGGCCGGGACGAGGGGGCCGATCCGATCGTCGGGGGCGTCCGCCTGACGAAGGCCGAGTACGGGCGCGGGTTTTTCTTCGAACCGACCGTCTTCACGAAGGTGGAACCCGCGATGCGCATCGCGCGGGAGGAGATCTTCGGTCCCGTCGTGTCGGTGATCGCCGCCGACGGCATGGAGGACGCCCTGGAGATCGCGAACGACACGCTGTACGGCCTGTCCTCCTCGATCTACACGCAGGACGTGAACCGGGCGTTCCGGGCCGTCCGCGATCTCGAGACGGGGATCGCCTACGTCAATTCGTCGACCATCGGCGCGGAGACGCACCTTCCCTTCGGGGGCACGCGCATGACGGGGAACGGGCACCGGGAGGGGGCCGCGCACACGGCGATCGAGATCTTCACCGAATGGAAGACCGTCTACGTCGACTTTTCCGGTCGGCTGCAGAAGGCCCAGATGGACGACAACTGAGTCGTCCGAAAGGCGGGTGCATCTCCGATGCAGGTCGGCGTTCCGAAGGAGACGAAGGACAACGAATACCGGGTGAGCCTCGTCCCGGCCGGCGTGAGAGCGCTGGTGGAGGACGGCCATCAGGTGCTGGTGGAGGACGGCGCCGGGACGGGCAGCGGGATCGACAACGCGGACTATCAGGCCGCGGGGGGCGTGATCGTGAAGGACGCCCCGGCGATCTACCGGCGCGCCGACCTGATCATGAAGGTCAAGGAGCCCCAGGCGCACGAGCTGCGCCTGTTCCGCAGCGGTCAGGTGCTGTTCACGTTCCTGCACCTGGCCCCGCAGCCCGAGCTGACGCGCAGCCTGCTCGACTCCGGCGTCACGGCCGTCGCCTACGAGACGATCGTCGACGCCGGCGGGGGATTGCCGCTGCTGACGCCGATGAGCGAGGTGGCGGGCCGGATGGCGATCCAGATCGGCGCCTACTACCTGCAGCGCACGCTCGGCGGGCGGGGCATCCTGCCCGGCGGCGTCCCCGGGGTGCCTCCGGGCGACGTGGTCATCCTCGGCGGCGGCACGGTCGGGATCAACGCCGCCACGATGGCCCTCGGGCTGGGCGCGCGCGTGACCATCCTCGATCGATCGCTGCCCCGCCTGCGTTACCTGGACGAGATCTTCCGCGGCCGGATTCAGACGATGTACTCGACCACGTCCTACATCGAGGAGTCGGTGCGGCGCGCGGACTTGCTCATCGGCGCGGTCCTGATCCCGGGCGCCTCGGCGCCGCGCCTGGTGCACCGGTCGATGATCGGCACGATGAAGAAGGGCTCCGTCGTGATCGACGTCTCCGTCGATCAGGGAGGCTGCATCGAGACGTCGCACCCCACGACGCATTCCGATCCGACCTTCGAGGTCGACGGCGTCGTGCATTACTGCGTCTCCAACATGCCCGGAGCGGTGCCGCGCACGTCGACGTTCGCTCTGACGAACGCCACGCTGCCGTACGTTCTGAGGATCGCCGGCCGGGGATTCCTGGAGGCGGCGCGCGCGGATCCCTCGCTGCTCGCCGGCGTGAACACCCACCAGGGGCGCGTCACGCATCGCGCCGTCGCCGAGTCGCAGGGGCTGCCCTACGAGCCGCTGGACGGGGCCGGGAAGGCCCGTTGAGGCCGGCGGACCGATCCGCCGGCGCCGGCCGGAGGCCCGGGACGGGGCTCAGTCGTACTTGATCGGGACGACGACGGCGGGGCGGCCGTCGATTCCGTAGTAGAGCGGGGGTTCGCCGTCCGGATACAGAGTCCCGAACGGATCGGGCGCCCCGGTGCCGGGAGGCTGCCCGTTCTGGGGCGCGCCGTCCATCCCGGCGATGAGATCGCGCCGGTCTCTCCGGCTGAGGTCGAGCGAGAGCCGCCGCACCGCCTCCTCCTCCAGCAGCAGGATCTCCCGTCCGTCCTCCGCCAGCTGGACATCCCCCTCTCCCTCGTTGACGAGCCGCGCGACCTCGTCCCCGTCGATCCGGAGCTTCAGGTCGCGCGTGATCTCGTACTTCTGCAGGAAGTAGGGCAGGTTGATGCGGAAGTGCTCGATCTCCGAACAGGACGCGCCCGGCTCCGTCCCCTCGACGAAGGCCTCGAGGAACGTGTCGGTGCAGCGCGAATCGACCGTGGCCCGCAGTCCCGTCTTCCGATCGATCGGCACGTAAACCACGTTGGCGGGCCGCTGGAATTTCTCGACCGGGCGCCCCTCGTGCGCCGCCTGCATGAAATCGATCCAGATCGGCAGGGCCGCGCGGGATCCCGTCTCCCGCTCGCCCAGGGATCGCTTCTGGTCGTAGCCCACCCAGACTCCGGACACGATCGACGGGCTGAAGCCGATGAACCAGGCGTCCGCCAGATCGTCGGTGGTTCCCGTCTTGCCCGCCACCGGTCGCTTCAGCGTGGCGGCCGCGGCTCCGGTGCCGGACTCCGTCACGCCCTCCAGGAGGTAGGTCATGACGTAGGCGACGTCCGCCTTGATCGCCTCGGTCACCTTGGGCCTGGCGTCCTCGCGCATCTTTCCGTCACGATCGGTCACGTAGCGGATGAAATGGGGCTCGATGCTGACGCCCTGGTTCGGAAAGATGGAGAAGGCGGTCGTGAGGTCGATGAGGGAGACCTCCATCGTGCCGAGCGCCATGGACGGATAGGGGCGCAACGGGCTCGAGATGCCCATCTTGCGTGCGACCTCGATCGTCCTCCTGTAGCCGATCTGGTTGAGGAGCTTCACGGCCGCGATGTTGCGCGATTTCTCGAGCGCGTCGCGCAGCGTCGTGATCCCGTAGTATTTGCGGTAGAAGTTGTTCGGCTGGTACTCGTCCTCCGTGGTGGGGTCCACGAAGACCGTCGGCTCGTCGAAGATCGTGTCCGCGAGCGAGAGGCCGGCGTCGAGCGCGGCCGTGAAGACGAACGGCTTGAACGCCGAGCCCGCCTGGCGGCGCGACTGGACGGCGCGATCGAACTCGCTGCGATCGAAATCGTATCCTCCTACGAGCGCGCGGATCTCGCCGTTGGACGGATCGATCGCGATCAGCGCCCCCTCGACGAGCGGCTCCTGATCGAGCTTGACGGTCAGCGTCCCGGCCTCCTCGTCGATCGCCTGCACGAGGAACGGGGCCACGTCCCCCACGTCGAGGACGTCGCTCAGGGATCTGCGCTTCGTCCAGTCGATCGCTTCGGGCCCGAGCGTCGCGGAGTGCTCGCCGAGACGGATCGTCGCGGTCTTCCGTGACACCTCGGTGACCAGTCCGTTCCGCAGCGTGCCGACGACGGGAGGGCGCTTCCAGCCGGGATCCTCGTAAGTCTCGAGATCGGGATGCTCCTCGAGCACGTTCGTCTCGATCGGCCGGAACCCCTGGCGCTTGTCGAGCGCGCGGAGCCCCTCGAACACGGCGCGGTTCGCCCCCGCCTGCATGACGGGGTCGAGAGTCGTGTAGACCTCCAGGCCCTCCTCGTAGAGTGCGACGTCCCCGTACCGGGCGTCGAGATACCGGCGCACCTCCTCGACGAAGTACGGAGCCAGGTTGTCCTCGCTCTTGCGACGCGCCACGGTGACCGGCTCCGCCATGGCGGCCTCGGCGGCGTCGGGCTCGAGCCGATCCTCCTTCACCATCCTGCCGAGAACGTGGTTGCGGCGGGAGAGAGCGCGCTCGGGATTGCGGATCGGCGAGTAGGACTCGGGCCTCTGGATCATGCCCGCCAGCAGGGCCGCCTCGACCAGGGTGGTCTCGTACACGGGCCGGTCGAAGTAGTACTGCGACGCCGCCTCGATGCCGTAGCGGCCGTGGCCCATGTAAACCTGGTTGCAGTAGAAGGTGAGGATCTCGTTCTTCGTGAAGGTCTTCTCGATCTGGAGCGCGAGCACCATCTCCTGCAGCTTGCGCCGGATCGTCTTCTCCGGCTTCAGGAAGAGCGAGCGCGCCAGCTGCTGGGTGATGGTGCTTCCCCCCTGCGCCTTCCGGCCCCGCCGGATGTCCATTATGATGGCGCGGGCGATGCCGTAGGGATCGATCCCGACGTGCCGGAAGAAATTGCTGTCCTCCGTCGACACGAGGGCGTCGATGAAGGTCTCGGGGATCTGGTCGAGACCGATGACGATCCGTTTCTGGGATCCGAACTGGTACAGGATGCCGCCGTCCGCGCTGTACAGCGTCGTCACGACCGGAGGCTTCCAATCCTGCAGGTGGCGCACCTCCGGGATGTCGAAGGTCAGGAAGTATCCGAAGAGGGAGCCGCCCGCAGCCGAGAGGATGAGGGATGCGATGACGATGACCGCCATCCCCGAGCGCGTCCGCCAGAACGGGGGACGGGGGGGAGGGCCGGAGGGGCCACGGGATCCATCCCGCTCCGCCGCGCCCGGAAGGGCCGCACCGCCGGACGCGCCGGCGCGCTCCTCTCCTCCCGGGGACGGCCGTTCCGCCGCTGGATTCTGGGGATCCGGATCGGTCAATGGTTCTCCTGATCGACCCGCCGCGTCATTCCGGGCCGGCGGGGGTCATCCCGCGGGATTCACCGGATTCCGGCACTCGAGGCGGCATCGAGTATACACGAAAGGTCGCCCTCGGGCCGCCCCGCAGGCCCCTCCCGCGTCGGGCGCAACTACCGCTTCCTCAATATGATGCCGCCGGCCCGGGATGCAAGCCCCGATCGCCCGTTCCTCTCGATCGTGATCCCCGCGCTCGACGAGGCGGCCGCGCTGCCCGGTCTCCTCGCGAGCCTCGCGGCGCTTCGCGGCGCCGCGCCGTTCGAGACGCTGCTCGTCGACGGCGGCAGCCGGGACGGCACGGTGGAGCGGTTTCGAGACCTGACGCGCGATTGGCCGGGGCGCGGGCGGCCGGTGAGAGCCCTGGCCTCCGGGCGGCCGGGCCGCGCGGCCCAGCTCAACGAGGGCGCCCGCGCCTGCCGCGGGGAGGCGATCCTCTTCCTGCACGCCGACACGCACCTGCGGCCGGGGGCGCTCGCAGTCCTCGAGCGGGCCCTGGCCGACCCCCGGGTCGTCGGTGGCGGCTTCCGCCACCGGTTCCGCGATCGGGGAGCCCTGCTGCGCATCATCTCCCTGTACGCGACGGCGCGGTCGATGCTGACGGGCATTTATTACGGGGATCAGGGGCTGTTCGTGAGACGTTCGGCCTACGAGGCCGCGGGTGGATTCCCCGACATCCCGCTGTTCGAGGATCTTCGTTTCTCGCGCACGCTGCGCCGCCACGGCCGCGTGGTGACGCTGCCGATCGCCGTCGAGACGTCGTCGCGCCGCCTGCGGAGCGGCGGCATCGTCCGCACGGCGGCCCGTTTCGGTTGGCTCAAGATCCGCCACGCCCTGGGCGCCGATCCGGAGAGGCTCCGCGCGGAGTATCCCGACATCCGCTGATTGAAAAGCGATCTCCATGAAGGTCCACTCGCCCTGGGGGCAAGTCCTACCGCGATCGATCGGCCTGCCGCCGGCCGGGGACGTGGCCTCGGCCGCGCTCCTGCGAATCCTGCTGCGCCGGGGGAGCCCGATCGACCTGATCTACAACGGCTTCGCCCTCGAGCCCCGGATCGCCAACGGATCGATCGTCCGCGTCGATCCCCGGGCGAGACCGCGTCCCGGCGCCTTCATGCTGTGCGAGCGCGAGGGCTGGTGCGATCTCCTGCGCGTTCTGCGCGTCCCGCCTTCAGGCGGGATCGTCGCCGGTCTCGACACGCACCCCGCGGGAAGGGCTAGGATCGCGCCCGATCGGCTCCTCGGAGCGGTCGTCAGCCCGTCGCCCCCGCCGCCGCTGGCCGGCCTGGTCGCCGCGCGCACCTATCCGCTCTGGTCCCGCGGGGCGGCCCTGCGCCACGCCTGGTGCAAGATCCTGCAGGTTCCTGATTTCGGCGACGGCGCGGCGCGATCGGTCCGGGAGAAATACGCCCAGCAGATCCGGAGCTACGAATCGATGGTCCATGTTCCGATGAACGAGACGGCCGGCTCTCTGCTCAGGTCGGCCATCCCTCCCGGCGGGTCCGTCCTGATCGCGGGGTGCGGCGCCGGCGGAGAGATGGTGCAGCTGGCGCGCGCGGGCTATCGGGTGACGGGTTTCGACGTGCTCGCCTCCATGGTCGAGGCCAGTCGCCGGAGCGCCGCATCGTCGGGAGTCTCCATCGAGGTATTCCGCGCCGACATGAGCGCGCTCGATCTCGCCCCCCGTCGCTTCGACGCCGCGTTCATCACGCCCCTCGTCTATTCGTTCATTCCGGGCCGGGCGCGCCGGATCGGGGCGCTCCACCGCCTCGGCCGCCATCTCGAGCCGGGCGGAACGATCGTCTTCAGCGCCGCCCTCGTCGACGGGCCGGCGAGACTGCTCCAGGTCGCGGTGCCCTGGGCCCTGCGCCGGGCCCGCGGATCATCGGCCGAGTTCGGCGACTGGTACACGCGCTTCATGACCCCGCGGGGCCCGATCGGTCTGTCTTTCACGCACCTGTTCTTCGCGGGACAGGTCAGGCGCGAGGCGCGCGAGGCCGGGTTCCGGTGCGTTCGGAGACGGGGGAGGGGACACTTCATGGCGACCGGATTCTAGGCGGCCTCGATCGCCGGCCAGAAATCGGCATCCTTGAGAAAATGCAGGTAGTGGAACGGCAGTCCGGCGACGCGGGATCGCACCGTGTCGATGATGTCGGGCCGGCGAGGCAGCTGTTCGACGACGTAGGGAAGGTTGCCGAGGAGATCGGCGAAGCAGCCGGCGTCGCAGGGCCGCACCTCGGTCATCGCGTCCTTTCTGAGCCGGTAGAAGGCGGCGACGGGAAAGGTGCCGACCACCGGGGGGCCGCCGGCGTACGTGCCGCGGAACGGGGAGCCCACGGCGACGAGTCCCTCCGGGCGCCGCAGCAGCAGCGTCAGATCGTCGCTGATGACGCGGCCGCGGCTGCTCATCGCGGCGAGGGTCGACTTGCCCGCACGCGTGGGGCCGTAGAACAGATGGCAGCGGTCCCGGAGGACGATGCTGGCCGAATGGACGAACAGGCCGTTCTCGGCGAGGGCCAGCCAGGCCACGCATCCGCGCAGGAAGTTCTCCACGGCCCTGGGGGCTGGATCGAGCGACCCGCGGCCGAGTGCCACCTGGCCGATCCGACGCTCGACGTCGATCCACGATGCGAAGACGTAGGAGACGGAGCGGAACAGGGCGCCGTCGAGGGCCGTCAGGACGCGATACGGCTCGGGGGCGCGCGCGAACCCGGGCTCGACGAAGTAGTCGACCGGCGCGGAGAGCACCTCGATTCTCAGCGGCCGCCCGGCGCCGGACACGGGGCCCAGCCAGGGACCGTGGCGCTCCCGCAATCGCTCGGCGAGGTCGGCGGGCAGCCCGTCCAGCTCGATGGCGACCTCCTCGAGCGAGAGCCGGAGCGAGACGTCCCCGGCGCGACTGCCGAGGCGCGGGAACTCCTCCACGGGAGGAGGCGCCGTCCTGAAGCGATCATGCATGCGCGGGACACCTCGCGAGAGAGCGAAAGGCTCCATACTACCATCCGGCTTCGCTTATCATGAACGAGCGCGGCCGCGCCGCGGCGGCGTCCCGTGCCGCGAGGCCGCTCGGAGGAATCGAGACACGATGCCCGGTCTGTTCCGGCTCGAGACCACGTTCGAACCCCGCGGGGATCAGCCGGAGGCGATCCGCCGCCTGACCGAGGGCCTGCGCTCGAACCGCAAGCACCAGGTCCTGCTCGGCGTGACGGGGAGCGGCAAGACCTTCACGATGGCGAAGGTGATCGAGGCCGTGGAGCGTCCCACGCTCGTGCTGTCCCACAACAAGACGCTGGCGGCGCAGCTGTACCAGGAGTTCCGGCGCTTTTTTCCGGACAACGCCGTCGAGTACTTCGTCTCCTATTATGACTACTACCAGCCCGAGGCCTACGTCCCGCAGAGCGACACCTACATCGAGAAGGAAGCGACGATCAACGACGAGATCGACCGCCTGCGCCACTCGGCGACGCGCTCGCTGTTCGAGCGGCGGGACGTCGTCATCGTGGCGTCGGTCTCCTGCATCTACGGGCTCGGCTCGCCCGAGGCCTACCACGGCATGATGGTCCTGCTGGAGCCGGGGACGTCGATCGACCGCGACGCGATGCTGCGCAAGCTGGTCGAGATCCAGTACGCGAGGACGACGTTCGATCTCGAGCGCGGCAAGTTCAGGGTGCGCGGCGACGTCGTGGAGATTTTTCCGTCCTACGAGGAGTTCGCCGTGCGGATCGAGCTGTTCGGCGACGAGATCGAATCGGTCTCGGCGATCGACCCGGTGCGCGGGAGCGTCATCCGACGGCTGGACCGGATACCGATCTATCCGAACTCGCACTACGTCACGCCGCGCGATCATCTGCTCCGCGCCGTCGAGGCGATCAAGGAGGAGCTCAAGGAGCGGCTCGGGGAGCTCGAGGCGAAAAGCAAGCTGCTGGAGGCGCAGCGTCTCCATCAGCGGACCATGTTCGACCTGGAGATGATCAAGGAGATCGGCTACTGCCAGGGGATCGAGAACTACTCCCGCCATCTGACCGGACGGAATCCCGGGGAGCCGCCGCCCACGCTGATGGACTACCTGCCCAAGGATCACCTCATCATCCTGGACGAGAGCCACGTCACCGTTCCCCAGCTGCGCGGCATGTACTGGGGCGATCGATCCCGCAAGACGACGCTCGTCGAGTACGGGTTCCGGCTGCCTTCGGCGATCGACAACCGGCCCCTGCAGTTCGAGGAGTTCGAGACGCGAGCGGGCCAGCGGATCTACGTCTCGGCCACGCCGGGGCCGTACGAGCTGGAGAAGTCGGGAGGGGAGGTCGTCGAGCAGGTCATCCGCCCGACGGGCCTGATGGATCCCGAGATCGAGGTGCGGCCGGTCGCGAGCCAGGTGGACGATCTGCTGCACGAGATCCGGGGCCGGGTCGAGAGCGGTGAGCGCGTGCTGGTGACGACGCTCACCAAGCGGATGGCGGAGGAGCTGAGCCGCTACTACGCGGAGGTGGGTGTGCGGGTGCA
The DNA here is from genome assembly GCA_041580375.1 of Candidatus Polarisedimenticolia bacterium. Lineage (GTDB taxonomy): Bacteria > Acidobacteriota > Polarisedimenticolia > Gp22-AA2 > Gp22-AA2 > JAPUIN01. Next base: position 2,931 of record JBFGDZ010000051.1, on the reverse strand, counting down.
GTACCTGCACTCCGACATCGACACCCTCGAGCGCGTGGGGATCCTGCGCAATCTGCGGAAGGGGGAGTTCGACGTGCTCGTCGGCGTGAATCTGCTTCGCGAGGGGCTGGATCTCCCGGAGGTCTCGCTCGTGGCGATCCTGGACGCCGACAAGGAGGGCTACCTGCGCAGCGCCGGCTCGCTCATCCAGACGTGCGGGCGCGCTGCGCGGAACGTGCGGGGGCGGGTCCTGATGTACGCCGATCGGATCACGGACTCGATGAAGGCGGCCATCGGCGAGACGAAGCGCCGGAGAACCCTGCAGGGCGATTACAACCGCCGGCACGGGATCACGCCCGAGACGATCGTCAAGGCGATCGACGAGGTTCTCGGGAGCGTGTACGAGGCCGACTATCTGAAGATCCCCGTGGAGGTGGCGGAAGGCGAGGAGGCCGGCAAGAGCCCCGCCGAGATCGAGTCCGACATCGAGACGCTTCAGGCGGAGATGCACCGCGCCGCCGAGGCCCTGCGCTTCGAGGAGGCCGCCGCGCTGCGCGATCGCATCCATTACCTGCGCAAGGTCCTCGTGCTGGCCAGCGCCTGAGCCCGGACGCCATGAGCAGCGACCCCTCGCCGGCCCGCCTAAAGCTGGACGATCTCCCGGAGGCGCCCGGCGTCTATCTGTATCGCGATCGGAAAAACCGGGTCATCTACGTCGGCAAGGCGAAGTCGCTCAGAAGCCGCGTGCGCTCTTATTTCCAGGACGCGGCGGGAGGCGAGCCGAAGACCGACGCGCTCCTCGCCGAGATTCACGATCTGGAGACCATCGTCACGCGGACCGAGGTGGAAGCGCTCATCCTCGAGAACAGCATCATCAAGAAGGAGAGACCCCGCTACAACATCCGCCTCCGCGACGACAAGAACTTCCCGTACCTGAAGCTGACCTCCACCGAGCGCTTCCCGCGCGTCGTGCTCGTCCGCCGGGCGCGACTGGACGGCAACGCCTACTTCGGGCCCTACCTGCCCGCCAGCGCGGCCCGCAGGACGATCCAGATGGTGGCCCGTCACTTCAAGGTGGCGACCTGCTACGAGCACCTCGACGGGAAGCGGCCCCGCCCGTGCCTGCTCTACCAGCTGAACCAGTGCCTCGGCCCGTGCGCCGGCCTCGTCGAGGACGAGGAGTACGCGCAGGCCGTGCACGACGCACGCCTGTTCCTCGAGGGGCGCGCGCGGGATCTCGTGGATCGGCTGACGAACAAGATGCGCGAGGCCTCGCGCCGGGAGCGTTTCGAAGCCGCCGCCAACTACCGCGACCTCATCCGCACGGTCGAGCGCATGTCCGACCGGCAGGCGGTGGTCTCGGTCGGACTGGAGGAGCAGGACTTCGTGGCGTTTGCGCGCGAGGGTCCGATCGCCTCGGTGCAGATCTTCCAGATGCGCGAGGGGCACGTGCAGGCGCGCCGTGAGCTCTCCCTGGAGGGAATCCGGGAGGACGATCCGGCGTTCCTCGCGTCGTCCATCGAGCGCTATTACGGCAGCCTCGATCACGTTCCCGCCACGATCTTCGTGCCGGTCGAGCCGGCCTCCCGGGAGGTCCTGGAGGAGTGGCTGTCCGCGAGGAAGGGATCCCGCGTCGCCATCCGCGTGCCGCGGCGGGGCACGCGCCGCGAGTTCCTGCGCACCGTGGAGAAGAACGCTCGCCTCACCTTCGACGCGATGTTCCGCGCGCCTCACACGCACGGCGTGGAGATCCTGGAGGGGCTGCAGGAGATCCTGGGACTGGACGAGCCGCCGCACCGCATCGAGTGCTTCGACATCTCGCACATACAGGGCTCGGACCCGGTGGCCTCGCTCGTCGTGTGGGAAGGGGGCCGCCCGAAGCGCGCCGACTACCGCCGCTTCCGCGTCCGGACGTCGGGCGGGAACGACGATTTCGCCGCCATGGCCGAGGTCGTCGGCAGGCGCTATGTCCGTCTGCTGAAGGAGGAGAAGCCGCTGCCGGACCTGGTGCTGATCGACGGAGGACGGGGGCAGCTCTCCTCGGCGGTGGCGGTGCTCGAGCGGCTCGGGCTCGGCCACCTTCAAGTGGCGAGCCTGGCCAAGAGGGAGGAGACGATCTACCTGGACGGGCGGCGGGACTCGATCCGCATTCCGCATGATTCCCCCGTGCTCCATCTCGTGCAGAGGATCCGGGACGAAGCGCACCGGTTCGCCATCTCCTTCCACCGCCGCGTCCGCGAGCGCCGGACGATCGCCACCGAGCTGACCGGAATCCGGGGGGTCGGGCCGCGCCGGGCCAGGCTGCTTCTGCGGCGCTTCGGATCCCTGCGCGGAGTGCGCGAGGCACCGCTGGAGGAGCTGGCGGATGCGGTCGGGCGCGGACTGGCGGAACGGATCCGGGCCCGGTTCGGGCACCCTGCCGGCTGAGGGGGCTATGCTATAGTCGCGCCGCCATGGCGGAGGGTGAGCGCTCATTCTGGTCGTCGGGACCCGGCATCCTGCTCGCCTCCCTCCTCATCCTGATCGCGGTCGCGGGCGGTGGCTCGATCGCCCTGATCCACGCCGTGACGCATCCGGCGCGGTCCACGACCCGGATCGACCCCGAGGACTTCATCCTGCCGGCCGAGGAGATCGAGTTCGACGCGGCGGACGGCGTGCCGCTCGCGGGGTGGTTCGTCCGCGGCCGTCCCGGATGGCCGGCGATCCTGCTCTGTCACGACCTCGGCTCCTCCCGCAGCGCGCTCCTGAACACCGCCGTCTCATTGAGCCGTCAAGGGTATCCGCTCCTGCTGTTCGATTTTCGCGGTCACGGCGCGAGCGGAGGCCGAGGGTCCTCGCTCGGCATTCAGGAGCGTCTCGACGTGCTGGGCGCGATCGATGCCCTCGTGACGCGGGACGACCTCGACGCCGGCAGATTCGGTGCGTACGGGATCGGCCAGGGCGCCTACGCGG
>JBFGDZ010000050.1:0-20364 GCA_041580375.1 Candidatus Polarisedimenticolia bacterium | reverse complement strand
GGCCGCGTAGGCGTCGGCGGCCCAGCCGACGAGCGCGACGGCCGGGCGCGATCGGATGCGCCGCCGCAGCAGGGCGGCGGCGTCCAGGACGAGCGCCTGGCCGTGGAACGGCGTCACCGGCTTCCAGCCCATCCGCTGGTGCAGGGCATAGCAGGGACCGGTCATCCACAATCCGCCCGCCACGGACGGCGCGGCCGCCGCGACCTGGCGGATGAGGCGCTTGCCCAGGCCCAGCCCCCGGTAGGCCGGATCGACGAGCAGGTCGTGCGAGAAGTGAAGGTCCAGGACGCGCCCCGCGGCGCTGCATCGCACAGGCAGCGATCCGAGCGTCCCCGCGACGCGTCCGCCGTCCATGACCAGGTGGCGCGGCGCTCCCCCGGGACAGAGCGGATTGCGCTCGGCCACCCACCGGAACGCCGCTTCGCGGCGTCCGATCGAAGCGCCCTCGTAGACGGTCTCCCACAGACCGCGCAGCGCCGCCAAATCCGACGTCGTGTACGGGCGATCGACGAGTTCAGGCATGCTCCCCTTTCGGGATCCGGTCCGGCGACGAATAAGGGACACCAGTGTAGCGGATCGGTCGATCCCCCGCAATCCTTGAGCGGCATGGGTTTGCGGGCGATCTAGCCCGCCGGAAGAACGCCCTCGTTGATCGCCTCCGCGAGGTCCTTCGCGGCCTCGAGCGACCGGAAGGAGCTCGACGGATCCCCGAGGACCGCGATCAGCCCGTCGATCACCTCCGTGAGCGTCTCGCCGGGACGGATCTCCGTGAACGGGGGCACGCGCAGCGACGCCTGATTCAGCAGGAGGGCCAGCACCTGCCGCTCGGCCAGCGCGCGCATCGCGGGAGGCGGGGGCGGGGCGAGCACGGCGTCCAGATCGGCGAGCCCGTCGACCCGGTCGAAGGGGTCGTACAGGGCCCGGATGTCCTCCAGGTACTCGCGCAGCAGCGACTCCGGGACGCCGGCGCGTCCCCGGCCGAGCAGGTGCGCCCGGACCTGGTGGGACCAGTAGCCGGCCCCGCGCGGGTCGACGGGATCGTCCGGAAAAACGCGGCGCGAGAAGGCGCTCGCGGGATCTCCGTCATGCGGCTGCGAGAACAAGGCGATGAAATCCGCCCCGGCCGACGCCAGGCCGACGTAGTCGCCGACGAACAGCCCGCCGGCGAACGGGGCCTGAAGCATGTCGAAGGAGGCCCCGGTCATCCGGAGCTCCTCGCGCCAGCGGGACGGCCGCGCGCAGTCGGACGCGAGCGGATGGCACCAGATGAACCAGTGATCGGTCAGCGCGCCGGGCTCGGGATCGTTGAAACGGAAGTCGTAGTACGAGACGCCGATCGTGCCGTTGCCGGACACGTGGACGGACGGGATGAAGGCCTGCCGCTCGAGCGGGCCGGCCTCCGCGGGCGTGCGGTTGATCGTCGCCAGGGCGCTCCAGGTCAGCCCGCCGTCGATCGAGCGGGTGAATCCCACCTGGTCGATCGGGACGCCGTCCGCGAAGCTGCTCCTCTGCGTCACGATGTACAGCGCCCCGGTCCGCGGATCGACCGCGACGTCGAACAGGAACGCCGCGTCCCGCACCGGCCGGCGCCGATCGGGGTCGATCGCGCCGCGGCCCGTGAGCGTCATGACGCGGAACGCCCCGGCGCCCGGCGCCCACGTCGCCCCCCGGTCCTCCGATCTTCGGTAGGAGAGGAAGAGCCTGTTCCCGATCGCCTCGGTGAAGAAGTTCATGAGCGCGCCGTCGGGGAGCACGACGATCTGGTTCCCGACCGTCTGGTTGCCGAAGCCGGGGTCGTACAGGATCCGGGGCGGCTCCCAGGTCGCCCCGCCGGTGCGGCTGCGGGCGAACAGCGCGGGGCCGAGGTTGCGGCTGAAATCGAGCCGATCCCAGACGGCGTACACGAACAGGGGGTCGTGCGGATCGGCGGTGATCGTCTCCTTGTCGTGAAAGAACGGAGGCGAGTTCGCCGCCAGGACGACGGGGGGGCTCCAGGTGAGACCGCCGTCGGTCGACCGATTGGCGAGAATGCCGTTGAAGCCGCCCGGACCCGAGGTGAACGCCAGGGCGATGTGATGCAGCGTGCCGTCCGGGCCGAACGACAGCCAGGGATCCGACGCGCGCAGGAAGGTCCCGCCGGTGCAGCGTGTGAGCCCCGGGACGACGACGGTCCTGAAGGTCCGTCCGCCGTCGAGGCTCACCCCCACCGCGAGCCCGCGCGCTCCCCCGTTGTTCCAGCGATCCTGCTGCCAGGTTCCCACGATGTTGAGCGGATCAACCGGGTTGACGGCGACCCACGGCTCGACCTCGCTCCCGGCGAAGTTGATCCCGCCCTGCGGCAGGTCGGCCATGCAGTCGGCGAACAGCGACGGACCCGAAACCTGCACGAGCGGATCGACGGAGCCCGCCATGGGCGCGCCGGCGGACTCCAGCATGAGCGCGGCGGCGAGCACGACGCGCGCGGCGGGTATGCGCCCGGGGATCGATATCACGATGGATCCTCCTCCGATGATCGTGAACGTCGCTCTGCCGGGGCGCGGCGGCGCGCCCGGAGCATTCTTCCCCATACGCCGATCCGGGCGGGGATCAAGATCTGTCGTCGGAAATTCTCGCCGGGCCGGGCCGCCCGATGATCATCAGCGGCCCGGCAGGGCGCCGTCGACGCCCGCGAGTCGGAGGATCTTCCGGATCAGGCGTCCGTATTCGAGCCCGCCGCTCTTCGCGGCGAGGGCGAAGTCCTCCTCCTCCGCAAGCGACGGGTTCGGGTTCGCCTCCAGGAAGACGAGCTGGCCCTTCGTGTTGAGCCGCAGGTCGATGCGCGCGTACCCGCGGATCTCGAACAAGCGGTAGACCTTGCGGCAGATCTCCGTCAGTTTCTTTTTCGTCCTGGCGGGTATCTCCCGCGCCGGCCCGCTCTTGATCCCCCACCGCTTGCGGTATTTCTCGTCCCACTTGGCCCGAAAGGTGGCGAACTTGGGCTCCCCTTCCGGGATCTGCGCGAAGAAGAGCTCGCGCGGAGGGAGGACCTGCAGGTGGTTGTTGCCCAGGACGCCGACGTAGATCTCGCGGCCATCGATGTACTCCTCGATAATCGCGTCCACCTTCAGGCTCTCATGGATGAACTTCACGCGCTCCAGGCAGGCCGCCTCGTCGTCGGCGAAAGACATCTGCGCGATCCCCTCGGACGCCTCCAGCCCGAGCGGCTTGATGAAGGCCGGAAAAGCGAAGTGCCGCAGGCGCCTCAGAGGCCGGGATCGCCGCGACACGACGAAGCGCGGGATCGGGACGCGATGATAGGAGAGGATCTTCTTCGTCAGACCCTTGTCCTTGCAGATCCGCAGCGCCGCGGGACCCGCGCCGGTGTAGGTCACGTTCATCAGCTCGAGCAGCCCGACGACGTTCGGCTCCAGATTGCGATCCCCCTTGAACGCCTCGCACAGGTTGAACGCGACGTCGGGCGGGTTGGCGCGGATCTCCTGGATCAGGCCGTGGATGTCGTCGTAGACGCCGAACGGCCTGACGGTGTGCCCCTGGCGGCGCAGCGTCGTGATGACGTCATTCTCCGTCTCGTACGAGTCGTCCTCCAGGTCCTCCGCGTAGTCGTGATCCGGGGGCGGCGCGAACCCCACGTCGAACATCACGAGGATCTTCAGCTTCCGGCCGGCCATCGTCCCCCTCCCGTCCCCCTCGGATCGCCCCGCGCCGTCAGACGGTGCGCTTGAACTGCCCCGTGAACAAGTAGTTCATCACGAGCGTCGCGAGATAGGCGGCCACCTCCAGGTTCGTCTGCGACTCGGTCCTGCCGAGCCGCAGATCGATCTGATCGCAGCGCGCCGTGAGCTTCTTGACCAGCGAATGGATCGTGAACTTCTTCTCCCCCGTCCACCGGCTCACGGTGGTGACGATCATGGGCCGGTTGCGCCGCAGGAATCCGGCCGCGCCGAAGTCCTTCTTCGGAAGGTGCGGTTCTCCGTCGAAGATGCTCTTCAGATCCGCATCGAAGAAATCCGGATACTCGGCCCGGTTCTGCCGGATCTTTCTCATGTAGTACCGGTCCAACGTGATCTTCATCCGGGACGCCGAGTACGTGTGGGGGCCGCGCTTCACGGACGGCTCGCGGTCGCCGTACTGGCGGACGAGCCGGTCGACGTAGCGGAGCTTCTCGAGCGCGCCGGCCCAGCGCCCGTATCGCGTCTCCCAGTTCGAGCCCGGACGGAGCCACACGGCGAAGGTCTCGGCGAAATCCTCGGAGGGATGGGACTGCGAGTACCAGTTGTCGAGGTGCACGACGTAACTCCGGCTGTAGGGTCGCGGGTGGTAGGTGTCCACGTCGTACTCGCCGGATGGCGAGCCGAACAGCTCCCTCCAGCGGCGCTTGGCCGAGAGCCGGTAGGCGTGATCGAAGGAGTGACCGCACTCGTGGCGCAGGAGCCTCAGACACCACTCCTCCGTCCCTCCCTCGACCTCCAGCATGAACTTCTTCTCCAGCGCCTTGAGGCGGGGATGCGCCAGGAAGAACGGGATCGAGATGGACGGCACGCCGTCGGGGCTGAACCACTCGTCGCCGAGATAGACGCGTGGGCGGAACCGGCGCAGGCCCTTCTCCTCGATCTCGGAGAAGAGCGCCTGGACTCTCGGCTCGAGCTCGGACCCCTCGATCCGCAGTCCGAGGTCGCAGATTCGCATCGAGAGAAGTTCTTCGTCGCTCAGATCCGGCCAGTGGGCCGCCACGGCGCGGACCACCTATCCCCGCTCCGGACGCGGCCCCGCGCGATGCCCCGGCGCGTTCCTATCCATGTCCATCCTGCCCGAACTCGGCGATCAGCATCGTGAGATCGTCTCCGGGCGGGCGGCCGCCGGCGTGTTGCCGGACCGTCTTCATCGCCGCCTCCGCGACGTGCTCGATCGATCCCCGCCCCTCGATGAAGGTTTGCACGAGGCGATCCCTGCCGAACTCGTTTCCGGACGGATCGCGGACCTCGTAGAGCCCGTCCGTGTAGAGCGCCAGCCGTTCGCCCGGCCGGAACGTCACCGAGCGCGCCGGGTCGGGCGACACGCCGAGCCCGAACGAGAGCAGGGGCGTGGTGGCATCGAGCGCGCGGGGTTGCTCCCCGCCCCCCCAGATCAGCGCGGGAGGGTGGCCGGCGTTGACGTAGTCGAGCCTGCGGGCGCGCACGTCCACCGTGCCCAGGAACATGGTGACGAAACGGTGCTGCCCCAGCGGAGCCAGCGTCTCGATGACCGCGCGGATGGTCGCCACCAGCCCCTCCTCGTCCTGCAGCGATCGCCCGATGGCGGTCTTGACCATGCCGGTGACGAGCGCCGCGGCCACGCCGTGGCCGACCACGTCCGCGACCATCAGCAGCAGGCGGTCGTTTCCGAGAGTCATCACGTCGAACAGATCGCCTCCCACCGACTCGCTCGACTGATAGGCCGCGGCGACGCGGATCGGACCGAAGCTGCGGGGCAGGCCCTTGGGCTGGAGCGCCTGCTGGTAGCGCCGGGCGCGATCCAGATCCTCCGTCATTTTCCGGATCAGGCGATCGCGCTCCTCCTCCAGGCCCTGGATCTCCAGCGATCGGTCCACCAGCGAGGCGAGAACGGCGCGCGAGAACGGCTTGGTGATGAAATAGCCGGCCCTCTCCTTGACCGATCGAACCAGCTTGTCGTCGAGATCGGTCACGGAGCCGGTGACCAGGATCACCTCGGTCCGGGGGGCCATCTTCTTGATCGCGGCGGTCACTTCGAATCCGTCCATGCCGGGCATGCGCACGTCGACGATCGCCACGTCGAACGACTGCTTCTCGAACGCGGCCAGCGCCTCCGCCCCCGACTGGAAGCCCCTCACCTCGTGGGCGGGAGAGAGGATCCGCTCCACCGTCCGGAGCATGGCGGGGTCGTCGTCCACGACCAGGATGCGTCTCGGCTGCCCTTTCACGAAGGCCCCCGAACCGGCGCGCGGGGAGGAGCGGCGCCGGCCGCTCCGGCGTCGGCGCCGGCGTCCCTGGCCCGGGCGGCCGCCGCGGAGCCGGCGGAGTCCGCGGCGCGCGCCTCGATCGGCAGCAGAACGCGGACGACCGTTCCCCGGCCCGGCTGACTGTCGATGCTCATCTCGCCGCCGATGTCCCACAGGATCGAACGGCAGATCGCGAGACCCAGCCCGAATCCAGAGGCCTTCGTGGTGTAGAACGGCTCATGGATCCTCTTCAGCTGATCCGGCGAGATCCCCGCTCCGGTATCGGAGATGACGGCCTCGATGCTGGGCCCGACGGCACGGGCGCGCACCTTGAGCCGCCCGCCCGCCGTCATCGACTCGAGGGCGTTGCTGAACAGGTTGAGGAACAGCTGCTCCAGTCCGCCCCGGCTGGCGTTCACGTTCGGCAGATCGTCGGGGATCTTCAGGTCGAGGGTGATGCCGGCCCGCCTGAGCCGCGTGTCGAGAATCGACAGCGCGCCGTCCAGGATGCTCGACAGCGGCGCGGACTCCACGGGTCGGACACCCGATCGGGCGAGCTGCAGCATGCCGTCGAAGATCCTCTGGCACGTGCGCGCGGCCTGCTCGATCTGCCGCAGATCCTCCTCGAGCACTTTGGGATCGAACTGACCCGACTGGAGCTCCTCGCGGGACTGCTGCGCGAGCGGGAGGATTGCGCCGATGGCGTTCTTCACGTCATGCGAGATGGCGCGGGCCAGATCCGCCATCGCGTGCTTCTTCTCCGCCTCGATGATGCGCTCCTCCATCGACAGCGCCCGGCGCGCGTTGTGGATGACCGAGGCGACGTGCCGCAGAACCCTCGCGACGGCCTCGGCCTCGATCGCGCCGAACGCGTTCGGCGCGCGCGCCGCGATCTTGAGAACGCCGAGGAACTCGTCGTCCTGGTGCAGGGGCGCCGTGAGGATCGTCCCCTCGGCCGGCTCGGCTCCCCGGCCGCCCCAGCGGAGGAGCCTGGCGGGGGCCGCCGCGTCCCGGCCGGACGACGCCGTGGTCTTCTCGGACGAGGCGCCGGCGCCCCGGCGCCGGGCGGAGGGAAAGGAGACGGCGCGCACGGGGGTCATGTGGCGCAGCGCCGGCAGCAGATCCTCCGGAACCTTGATCCGCTTCCCGATCCGATCGCTCTTTTTCTTGATCCAGGCGATCTGCTCGGCATACAGCACGAGGCGCGCCCCGTCGTCCTCGGCGATGAGCAGGGCCGATGAGTGATCGTACCGCGTGAGCGTCTTGAGGCCGTGCAGGACCTGGTAGAAGAGGTCCTTGGGACGCAGCTCCCGGACCGTCTTGTCCTTGATCTGATCGATGATCCGGTTGACCCGCCGCTCCTCCCGGAGCGCCGCTTCGTGACCCAGCTTGCGGCACAGGCGTGCCAGCCAGCGCCCCGCACCGGCGGGGAACGGCCCGGACTCGCTGCGCAGCGCGAGAACACCCAGCGCCCGTCCCCGGATCAGGATGGGCGCCATGATCTCATCGCGGCGCAGCGCCGGGTGCTTGCGATCGAGGAAGTCGCGGATCTCCTGCTGGCTCCAGCCGTTCCCCCCCCGCCCCCACGTGTAGGAGCGCAGGGCTCCGGAGACGGACGAGCGCAGGAAGACGGCCCCCGCGCGCGCTCCCAGGGCGCGCGCGGTCTGGCTCAGCGCGGCCTTGTAGAGCTTGACGGGGTCCTCCGTCTGCTCGAGAAGTCGGCCCAGCTGGATCTGGAAGCGATAACGGTCGTCCGTGCCCGTCATGGTCAGATTCCCGGATGACTCGTCGCGCGGGGGCGGGAGGTGACTGGAGGGCGCGCCGCGGGAAGGGCGCCCGGGGTCCGGCGCGGGCCGCCGCGCCTGCGCGCGCTTCGGGTGCGAGGTCGGCATCGGGCTCCGGCCGCCGGCCGGAGGATCACACGCCTCAGGTGCCGCCGTGCCCGATGGTGACCTTCTTGCCCTCGACGATGACCGGGACCGACCTCTTTCCGCCGGTGACCTTCAGCATCTCGTCCAGGAGCGAACGGTTCCCGAGCACGTCGTGATATCGAACCTCGTACCCCTTGGCCTCGTACGCCTCACGGGCGGACGTGGTGTACGGTCAGGTGTCCTTACCGAAAATACGGACGACATCGGCCATGGCGCCCTCCCCGTGAATGTCGCTGCGACCCTCGAACGCGACGGGCATCGTAGCATGGGAAGTCCCGTGGTGAGCCGTGGAGGACTCGAACCTCCGACCCGCTGAGTAAGAGTCAGCTGCTCTACCAACTGAGCTAACGGCCCACGATCACGTTGGGTCTCTGGGGTGAGTGATGGGACTCGAACCCACGACCACCGGGGCCACAACCCGGGGCTCTACCACCTGAGCTACACTCACCATCACGTTCCGACGCCCCGCGGCCGCGCGCCGACCCGCTGGCCCGACGGGGCCGGTGGCGCGCCTGAAGGGATTCGAACCCCTGACCCACGGCTTAGAAGGCCGTTGCTCTATCCCCTGAGCTACAGGCGCTTGTCCCAGCCGTCCGGCCTGCGCCCCGGCACCCACCTCTCCGAGACCTTGGATGGGCCGGTATCTTACCACAGCCACCGGAACGACCGCCCGTCGCCTCCGCGCCCCGGTCACCCGCCCGGCCCGTGCAGCGATCACGGTTTCGTCGTTGCGGCCCCCGCGAGATGGAATCTAGATTCAACACGTTGCCACTCCCGCACGCGGGAACTCCGTCTTCCGGGGGGAGATGCGGGTGCCGAGGTCTCGTCCGAATGCCATCGTCCTGACGACGGCGATCGTCGCGGTCCTTCACCTCATCACTGCGCCCCCGGAGGCCGCGGGGCACCCGGTCGCCCAGCACATCACGGTCGTCCTGAGCCGTGACATCGGTCCGTACCGGCAGACCCTGGCCGGGCTGCGCCGTGTCCTCCAGAATCATCGCCCGGCCCCCACCGTCACCGTCATCGACCTCGAGGGAGGCGATCCGCTCGGCGCACCGATCACCGCGGCGACGCCGGAGCAGAATCCGCATCTCATCGTCGCGATCGGAGCGCGCGCCGCCCTGTCGTACGAGGCGCGGGTGGGGTCCGCGCCGCTCCTGCTCGCCGGCGCCTCCGGTCCTGAGATCGACGGGCTGATCCGCAGGGGATCGGGCCGGATCTTCGGCGTCGGCCTTCAGATTCCGTTCGACCTGCAGTTCGAAACACTGAAGGAGGTCCTGACGCAGGCCGGCCGGGTCGGCGTTCTCCACGGCATCGAGAACCGCGAGGCCATTCGGCAGGCGCGGATCTCCGCCCGGCGCCACGGACTGACCCTCGTCCCGATTGAGATCGCGAACCTGAAGGAGATCCCCGACGCCCTGTCCGATCTGCTCGGGCAGGTGGATGCCCTCTGGGCGCTGCCCGACGCGACCATCTACTCGCCCGAGATCGCCCCTTTCATCATCCTCCAGACTCTGCGGCAACGCGTGCCGTTCATGTCCTTCTCCCAGAATTTCGTCAGAGCCGGATCCCTCCTGAGTCTTCACTGCGATCTGGAGGACGTCGGGGAGCAGGCGGGACGGCTGGCCCTGGCTGTGCTGCACGGACGGGATACCGCTCCGGCCGGAATGTCACCCCCGCGCACCGTGCGGCTGTCGCTCAACCTGCGCGTGGCCGATGTGATCGGCCTCGCCATACCGGACGCGGTGCGCGACCGCGCCCATGTCGTCTACGAATGAGGTGTCCCATGAAGCTCAACCGCACCGGGCTCCTGTTGACGCTGGCACTCGCGTTGGCGTGGCCGTGGCCGCCGCCGGCCCGCGCGGCCGATCCGGATCCCCCGTCACGGAAGAAGTCCGCCGCGGCGGCGGGCTCGACCGAGGATGCCATCTTCGGCGACATACCGACCGTCATCAGCGCCTCGCGGTACGAGCAGGGCGTCAACGAGGCGCCGGCGAGCATCACGATCATCACGGCCGAGGAGATCCGCCTGTTCGGCTACCGGTCTCTGTCGGACATTCTCCGGTACACGCGGGGCTTCTACGTCTCCGACGACCGGAACTACCAGTACTCCGGCGTGCGAGGATTCAGCCGTCCCAGCGACTACAACAACCGCATCCTGCTGATGATCAACGGGCACACGATGAACGAGAAATGGACGGGAGCCGGCCTGATCGGCAACGAGTCGGGGATCGACGTCGAGATGATCGATCGGGTCGAGATCGTCCGGGGACCGGCCTCCGCCCTGTACGGATCCAGCGCGCTCTTCGCCGTCGTCAACATCATCACCCGCGGCGCGGAGGATCTGCGCGGGGTCAACCTGCGGGTCGGGGCGGGCAGCTTCCGCGCGGGGACGGCCGGGGTGTTCTACGGTCGAAGCCACGGAACCTCGGACGATCTGGTGATCGGCGGATCGGGCGCCTCCTCCGGAGGGCAGGAGCACTTCTTCCCCGAGTTCAACGATCCGACGACCAACTTCGGCGTGGCCGAGGACGCCGACGACGAGACGTTCGGCAACCTCTTCGCTTCGATGCGGCGGGGCCGGTGGACGTTCGAGGGCAAGATGAACCGCCGCAAGAAGGTGATCCCCACGGCATCCTACGGCACCCGGTTCAACGACCCCGATACCTTCACGGTGGATGGACGCTCCTATGCGGAGGCGCGCTACGACGGAATCACGTCAGGCGGCACCGAGACCTCGGCGCGCGTCTATTTCGACAGAGTCGTCTATTACGGCGACTACATCTACGACAACCCGCCGATCACCGTGAACCGCGACGAGGGGGGCGGCGACTGGATCGGCGCCGAGTACCGCATCAGCCGGCGCCTCGGCGCGCGCCACCGGATCGCGGCCGGCGCCCAGTACGACTACAACTACGACATCTTCCAGAAGAACTTCGACGAGAACCCCTTCGCCGTCTATCTGGATCAGGAGTTCAGCTTCTTCAACTACAGCGCCTACGTGCAGGACGAGATCCAGATCGGGCCCCGCCTGCGCGTCAACCTGGGGCTTCGCTACGACAAGTGGCAGACCTTCGGGCAGTCGACCCATCCGCGCGCCGCGGTGATCTACGCTCCCGGACGGAGGACGACGCTCAAGGCCCTGTACGGCTCCGCGTTCCGCGCGCCGACGGTCTACGAGCTCTTCTACGACGATGGCGGCTTGGCGAGCAAGCCGAACCCTGCTCTCGAGCCGGAGGAGATCACGACGTACGAGATCGTGTGGGAGCAGGTGTTGAGCCGCGGCTTCTCGATGGTGGCCACCGCCTACCGCTACCGCGTCAAGGATCTGATCAACCAGTTCCTCGATCCGATGGACGGCCTGTTCCAGTTCAGGAACCTGGACGATGCCAAGGCCTACGGGATGGAGCTCGAGCTCAAGGGCCGGACGAGACGGGGAATCTTCCTGCGCGCCTCGTACACGGGACAGCGGGCCGAGGACGAGACGACCGGAGAGCGGCTCACCAACTCCCCCGCTCATCTCGCGCAGGCGTCGGCCGCTTTTCCGATTCTGAAACGAAGGTCGAGCGTCGCGGTCCAGACGCGCTTCATGTCGGAGCGGTTCACATTCAACCGCACGGAGACCGACGACGTCTTCCTGGCCGACGTGATCTTCAACTCCGGCGCGCTGTGGGAGCCGTACGACGTCTCGTTCGGCGTGCGCAACCTGCTGAATCGGGAGTACGGCGATCCGGGAGGAGCCGAGCACGCGCAGGAGCAGATTCCCCAGGACGGTCGCAGCTTCTTCGTCCTGTTCCGCCACCGGTTCTAGGGCCGTGCGCGGTCCCATCCCGGGGCGGCGCCGTCCGCCCCCGCGACCGCCGGACGCCCCCTAGTCGTCCGGCGCCTCCGGGACCAGAAACGGAAAGCTCCGCACGACGCCGCGCGCGTCGGTCACAACCGCCGCATACCGGCCGGGCCGCAGTTCCCCGCCGGGCATCACCAGAAGCAGGATCGCCTCCGGCTCCAGCGCAACCTCGTATGTCGCCTGATACACCGTCCCGCCGTCCGGCCCCTCCACGCGGACGCGGTAGGGCGGCGCGCCGCCCTCACCCGCGCGGCGGGGAGCCAGGCTGAGAACGTGGCTGCCGTCGCGACGCACCGTGTGCGGAAGACGGGCCGGAGGCGCTCCGCCGGCCAGGCCCCGCGGCGCTTCGGAGAGCGCGATGCGAGGATCGGCGGGGCCGAGAAGGAGGGGCGAGGGCTCGGGCGGCGGCGTGGAGCGGCGCCCGACGAGCCAGGCGACGGGGAGTCCCGCGGCCAGGAACATCGCGACGATCTGCAGCCACAGCGGCGCGCGGGAGCGGCGGCTCGCATCCGGCCGGGTCGGCGGCAGGGGATCCTCCGGCACCTCAGAGCCTGTCCGGGGCCCCGGAGCCGTCCGCCGACGGCCGCCGGGGCCCCGCGTCGAATCGAGGGTGGCGCGCCTGAAGGGATTCGAACCCCTGACACCCAGCTCCGGAGGCTGGTGCTCTAATCCAGCTGAGCTACAGGCGCGAATCTTTCCGGTACCGGGCGCGCGCAGCGCCTGGTCGGGGCGAGTGGATTCGAACCACCGACCCTCTGCTCCCAAAGCAGATGCGCTACCAGGCTGCGCTACGCCCCGAGGGTCTGTCTTGTAGCATTCCGCCCCGCAGCCGTCAAGGACGCCGCGGGCGCGCTGTCAGCGGGAGCCGCGCGGCCCCCGTCCGGAACGGGCATGGCCGCGGGGAAAGGCTCCACGGGGCCGCGCCGTGCGGCTTCCGAGGACCCCGACCCTGCCTCCGTAACCGGGATGGCGATGCAGGCCGTGCCGGTGCCGGCCGTGGTGGCCGTAGTAGACGCGCGGATAGTAGTGGCCGCCGTAGTAGACGGGGCCCCCGTACGAATAAGGATAGTAGCCGTAATAATAGGGGTAGAAGACCGGCCAGCCGAAATGGACGTACCCGTAATACGAGGGGCCGTCGCCGCCATCGCGACTCTCATCGGATCCCCCGTCCGAGCCGTCCGCGTCCTCCCCTTCGCCCCGCCCCGGATCGAGCCGCCGCGGACGGGTCCAGGTCCCCTGCAGAACGGCCATCAGCAGATCCTCGCCGGCGCCCGCGTCGAGCAAACGGTCGATGTCCCCCCTGCGGACGACGAAGGCGAGCCGTCCGTCCCGAATGCGGGAGACGATGGCGTCCTGGGGCATGCCGGCCTCAAGCATACCGATGACGTAGTCCACGGAGAGCGGCTCCGCGGTCTCCGCAAACGCGGGGACGGCCCCGGCCAGCAGCGTCATCGTCCCCAAAAGGATGATCGATCTCATGTCGGCCTCCCGTCGGTACCGGCCTTTTGTTCATCATACACCTGTCGGGCCGGAACGGCTGGTAGAATCGCCGTTCCGGCGCTTTTCCACGATGAGGCGGGGCGTGGCGCGATGAAGTTCGGACTCCTGGGCTTTCCGAAGGTCGGCAAGACCACCCTGTTCAACATCCTGACCGGCGCGCACGTGGGCGTCGACAAGTTCGCCGGCGGCCGATCCGAGCCGCACGTCGGCGTGGCGCGCGTTCCCGATCCGCGGCTCGACGAGCTGGCCCGCATGTTCCGGCCGAAGAAGACGACCCGCGCTCAGTTCGATTTCCTCGACGTTCAGGGGCTTCAGAAGGGGGAGGCGAAGGACGCGCTGTTCCTCAAGGAGATGCGCAACGTGGACGCGATCGCTCACGTCGTCCGCGCCTTCCGCGATCCGGAGATCCCGCACGGCGAGGGCTCCATCGATCCGCGCAGGGACATCGCCACCATGGAGACCGAGCTGATGCTTGCCGACCTCGACGTTGCGCAGCGGCGGATCGAGCGCCTGGAGCTGAACCTCAGGAAAGCCCGAAGCAAGGACGACGAGGCCGAGCTGCCCGTGCTCCAGCGCTGCCTCGCCTCGCTCGAGCGCGAGACGCCGATCCGCGAGATCGATCTCCAGGAGGACGATTTCAAGAGGATACGCGGGTTCGCCTTCCTGACCGCGAAGCCGCTGCTCGTCATCATCAACCTGGACGAGACCGACGTCCGGACGATACCGGACGTGGCCGGCGAGCCCGGCCTGCGCGAGATCGCCGCGCGCCGCTTCGTCGCCGTCTGCGCCATCTCCGCCAAGGTGGAGGAGGAGATCGCCGAGCTGGACGGGGAGGACGCCCGCGCCTTCCAGGAGGATCTCGGCCTCCGGGAGCCGGCGAAGGACCGCCTCATCCGCGCGGCCTTCGAACTGCTCGGACTAATCCAGTTCTTCACCATCGGAGAGGACGAGTGCAGGGCCTGGCCGGTGCGCGCCGGCACGCCCGCCCCGCGGGCGGCGGGCACGATTCACAGCGACTTCGAGCGCGGGTTCATCCGGGCCGAGGTGGTGACCTACGAGGATCTGAGGTCGCTGGGGAGCATCGCCGCCGCGCGCGAGAACGCGAGGCTTCGATCGGAGGGCCGGGACTACGAGGTCCGGGACGGCGACGTCATCAATTTCCGATTCAACGTCTGAGAGGAGCTTCGAGGCCCTCAGCCCGCCGCGGCGACGAGGGCCTCCGCGACGGCGCGATCCTCCTCCTCGGGGACAGTCCTCAGGTCCAGCAGCACGTGGTTCCGCTCGATCCGCGCGATGATCGGCGGATCGTGGCGGCGCAGCCGCTCTTCCAGGGCGCGGGCCGACAGGCTCCCGGAGCGAACGGCCAGAAGGACGGTGTCGAGCCCCTCGCCGGGTGCGGATCCGCCGCCGGGGACCGATGAGCCGCGCCGGATCGAGACCTCCAGCCGCCCCGGCGCACGACGTCCCGCCTCCTCCGCCACCGCGCGCGCCCGGCGCTCGATCGTCCCGCCCGTGAGCGACATCATCCGGATCACGGGCAGGCTTTCCGCCGCGGTGTCCCGGACGTACTCCAGGAGCGTCGCCTCCAGCGCCGCATGCGTCATCTTGTCGACCCGCAGCGCGCGGCTCAGTGGATTGTCGCGGATCCTGCGGATCAGGTTCGCGCGCCCGATCAGCAGACCCGCCTGCGGTCCGCCGAGAAGCTTATCGCCGCTGCAGCAGATCACGTCCGCCCCGGCGGCGAGCGCCTCCTGGAGCCGGGGCTCGCCCTGGATCCCGCGGCGCGCCAGGTCGGACAGATTGCCGCTTCCCTGATCGAAGAGGACCGGCACGCGGCGCCGCCGGCCGAGACGGACGATGTCCTTGAGCGCCGCCTCGGCGGTGAACCCCTCGATGCGGTAATTGCTCCGGTGCACCTTCAGCAGAAGGCCGGTCTTCGCCCCCATCGCCCGCTCGTAATCCGTGAGGCGGGTCCTGTTGGTGGTGCCGACCTCCCGGAGGATCGCCCCGCTGCGTGCCATGATGTCCGGGATCCGGAAGGAGCCGCCGATCTCGACCAGCTCGCCGCGCGAGACGACGACCTCCCGTCCCTCGGCGAGCGTGTTGAGGGCCAGCAGGACGGCGGCGGCGTTGTTGTTGACGACGTGCGCCGCGCGGCCGGGGAACAGGAGAGCCAGAAGGCGGTCGAGGTGGCTGCCGCGCGATCCGCGCCGGCCGCTCGCGAGGTCGTACTCGAGCGTCGTGTAGGAGCGCGCCACGGCGGCCACCCGCCGCACCGCCTCCTCCGACAGGATCGCGCGACCCAGATTCGTGTGCAGGATCACTCCCGTGGCGTTGATCACCGGCCGGAGGGTGGATGCCGTCCGCGATCGGGCCTCCCGCTCCACCCAGGCATCGAGGTCGGCCAGGCGCGCCTCGAGACCCCGGGCGTCGAGGCCTCCGCGCCGCACCTCCGTCCGGAGGGCGTCGAGCCGCTCGCGCAGGAGGGACGTCACCAGGCGCCGGCCGTTTCGCGCCACGAGACGCTGCACGGCGTCGCGCCCCAGGAGTTCGTTCATGTGAGGCAGCGTTCGCAGGCCGGCGGCGCCCCTGCGCCGCGAGGGGGGCGTGTGGACCGGCACCCTGGGGCTTCCGGATCGGGACATGCTCGGGTCCTCGGACTCGCTTCGCGCGGAGGCGAGAACGATTCTGTGATCGGGGCGCCAATGCCCGCGGTAACGACATTTCACCACACGCCTCGAAGCGCTGTCAAAGAACCGGCCTTTTGAATTCGGAGGCTGACCACCCTATATTCGGAGAGGAACCCGGATCGGAGGAGAGCCACGCCCGTGACGATCGGCGAAGATCTGAAGCGGATCGAGTCGGAGATCCGGCGGCTCAAGATCGCGTACGACCTCTATTTCATCGGATCCTCCGGACGACCTCCCAACGATCAGCGGGAATCGATTAAGCAGGCCATCCTTCGATATCAGGGCGTCCGGATGCGCAATGCCGCCGATCGCTTTCTCTATAACGCCATTCTGAACCGGTTCAACGCGTTCTGCGAGCTGTGGAACCGCGGCGTTCGGAGAAAGGAGGAGGGCGAGCGCCTCCATCCCCTGGCGGCGCGGGCGGCCCACGAGGCGGCCGGCACCGAGACGGGAGGAACCTACAGGCCCGGCTCGGGGCACCTGAGGACTCCGGGGGATCGCAGGCGCGGCGGCGCGCCGCGGGAGGATTCCCACCGCATCCCGGTCGGCCGGCGGGACGAAGCCTCCCTCAGAAACCTCTATCAAAGCTACATTGCCGCCAAGGACAGCGCCGGCGACAGGCGCAAGCCCTCCTTCGACGCCTTCGCGAGGGAGATCGCCCGACACGCAGCGGCCCTCAAGGGGAAGGGCGATTGTGAGGCGATCGACTTTAAGATATACTGCAAGGACAGGAAGGTCAGCATCAAGGCGAAGCCGATTCGTTAGGAGCCGTACCTTGACGCGTCGTTCCGCGGCCGCCATGGCCGCACTTGCATTCGGTTGTCTCCTCCTGCCCGTCTCCGGCCGGATCGATCACGCGCGCGCGGCGGAGGGCGCGTCCACCGAAGAGGAGTCCCGGCGCGCGGCGAGCGTCAGGGGGCTGTACAGTCCCGACGGGACGCGACCGCTCGGTCTGGACGCCCTGGCCGAGAAGATCCGGCGCAATCCCGGCATCGCGTTCCTCCACAACGAGTACGGGAACATGCTGCTGCAGGCGGCGCGCCTGAAGGAGGCGCTGGCCCAGTACGAGACGGCGGCGGCGCTGGAGCCACGCTCACCCTGGCTGTGGAACAACGTCGGCGTGGCGAACCAGGCGCTTCACAGGTACGGACGGGCGAAGAAGGCCTACAGGCGCGCCATCGCGCTGGCTCCCAACTACGCCCTGGCGCACTACAATCTCGGCGTCGTGTACGACATGCAGGGAAAGGATGCGCGCGCGATCGATCAGTATCAGCGGGCGATCGACCTCGACCCGGAGCTTCTGGATATTCGGAAGAACCCGCAGATCGTCGCGAACCGCCATCTGGCCGCGATCCTGGCCAAGTCCTACATCGAACGGGGCGGCACCGTTCTCTTCCCCATCGAATCCTCGATCCCCGAGCCCGAGCGCAGGAAGCGGCCTCGCTGACGCTCAGGAGTATGTCCCTCCTCAGCGCGGGAAGGCCTCCCGCACCCCTCCGTCCGTCGTGAGAATGCAGCCGGTCGTCTTCGCTGACCGATCCGACGCGAGCCAGAGGACTGCCTCGGCCACGTCGTCCGGCAGGACCCGCGCGCGCAGCAGATTGCGGCGGCGGTAGTAGTCCTCCAGGTCGTCCACGCGGATGCCGTGCGCGCGCGCCCGCTCCTCGCGGACCTCCCGGCTCCACAGCCCGGATTCGCTGAAGACCGCGTCCGGATTCACGATGTTCACCCGCACGCCGTGCTCTCCGCCCTCGATCGCCAGGATGCGGGCGAGCTGGCATTCGGCCGCCTTGGCGGCGCTGTAGGCTCCGAAGTCCTTTCCGGGCGCGAGGACGTTCTTCGAGGCGATGAAGACGAGGCTCCCGCCGATCCCCTGGTCTCTGAGCATGCGGGTCGCCTCCCGGCCGACCAGGAAATGGCCCGTGGCGTTGACGTCGAAGGAGCGCTGCCAGTCCTTCAGCTCCATCGCCTCGATGGGACGCGAGTGGGCGATGCCGGCGTTCGAGACGACGATGTCGAGGCCGCCGTACGCCAGCGCGGCCTCCTCGAAGGCGCGCGTCACGCCCGCTTCGTCCGCCACGTCCATGCGGACGGCGCGGGCCCGGCCGGTCCCGTGGCGGGAGACGATCTCGTCCGCCAGGGCCTCCGCCCCGTCTCCGTCGATGTCGGCGGCGACGACGTGGCATCCCTCGGCCGCCAGCCGGCGCGCGATCGCCCGGCCGATGCCGCAGGCCGCCCCGGTCACCAGAGCGATGCGGCGCTCCAGCTCCCTCTCCGGCGGCTCGAGGGTGAGCTTGAACAGCTCCGCAGGCCAGTACTCGACGTCGAAAGTGTCTCGCACGCTCAGCGATCGGTACCCGCCAATCGCCTGCGCGCCGCGCATGACGTGGATCGAGTGGCGGTAGATGTCGCCGACGGCGAGCGCGCGCCGGGCGTCCCTCCAGGCCGTGAACATCCCGACGCCGGGGATCAGGATCACACGAGGCCGGGGCTCGAGCGGGTCCATCGTGCCGTCGCTGTTCTTCCTGAAGTAGAGCGCGTGCCACGCGGCGTACTTCTCCATTTCCTTCGCCAGCGCCGTCTTGATCGACGCGATGCCGTCCCCGGTGTCGGCCCGCTCGGGCAGATTGTGGTGGAGGAAGAGCGGGCGCGCCCGCGTGTGCAGCAGGTGATCGGGCGTGGCTGGCCCCGCCAGACAGATCTGCGGGCCGGCCTCCGAGCCGACGAACTCGAGCACGTCCTCGCCGTCGTCGAATCTCATGACGACGCGCGCGACCTTGCCATCCGTCCGGCTCAGAAGTCCGCGCAGGCGGGGGGCGACCGCGGCGGCCACGCGTCGCCGCGCGTCCGGCGGCATCGGGGGGCGCGTGACGGCGCCGAAGGCGGCCCGGCTCCGCCCGCGGTCCCGCGCGTAGGCCTCCGCCCGCGTGATCAACTCGATCGTGGCGTCGTACGACTCCTGGTCCGTCGCGCCCCAGGCGATCAGGCCGTGCTTCTCCAGGACGGCGCAGCGCGCCCGCGGCCGTTGCGCGACGGCGGCCGCGACGTCCCGGGAGAGCCGGAAGCCGGGCCGGTGGTAGGAGATCCAGATCGCGTCCTCTCCGAAGCACTCCTCGACGTGTCGCCTCCCGTCGGTCGTGTTCGTGAGGACGAGGATGGCATCGGCGTGGGTGTGATCGACGTGATCGTGCGGGATCAGTCCGTGCAGCAGCGTCTCGATCGAGGGGCGCGGGGAGTTCGGCTCCATCGTGCAGTGCGCGAGATAGTCGATCAACTCCTCGTCCGACATCTCGTCGCGCCGGAGCAGCGGCTCCAGATCGTCCAGGCGGATGCCCGGGAAATCCCCCGGCCCGACGGATCGCAGATCCGCGCCGCTCCGCTTGATGCGCAGGACGCGCACGTCGCGCCCGCGGAAATCGGACTCCGTCTGCTTCAGCGACGTGTTGCCGCCGCCCCAGAGGACGAGGCGCGGCTCCCGCCCGATGAGACGCGAGCGGTAGACGAGCCGATCCACGCCGGCGAGGCCGCGCGCTTCGTCGTCGCGCCAGAGATTGTCCATGACGGCGGGATTATAACGCTCCCGCGCATTGCGCAGAAGCGCCCGCGGACGCGGATCCGGACGGGAGCCGTCGCGGCGGGTCGGGTCGTGCCTGTGAGGCTGGGGTCAGGTGGTTTGCGCCGTGCCGCCCGGGACCTTGATCACCTTCTCGGCCTGCGGGCCCTTGGGTCCCTGGACGATCTCGAACTCGACGGGTTCGCCCTCCTCGAGGCTCTTGAATCCCTGCTCCTGAATCGCCGAGTAGTGCACGAACACGTCGTCGCCGTTGTCCTGCTGGATGAATCCGTAGCCCTTGGTGTTGTTGAACCACTTCACGTGCCCTGTCAGTCTCACGTTCTTTCTCCTCGAAAAATCGATGATCCTGAGCCTGTGGACCCGGCCGTGCGATCGCGCTGGATCGGGGTCGATTCAAACGGCGCCGGACGGTAGCACACGGTTTTCTCCGTTGTCAAGGTGGTGACCCACTGTTAGAATCCCGTCATGTCGCACCCGCCGCGCAGCGCCGCCGCAATCGCCCTGACCCTCGCAGCGCTGTGGCCCGCAGCGCCCGCGTTCTGCTGGACCGAGGCCACCCGCACGCGCATGATCCGTGACGCGCTCAAGGCCAGCCCTCCCGCTCTGCGGGCCGTTCTCGAGGCGCACGAGAAGCGCCTCGTGCGCGGCATGCTGGATCCGTCGATCCGCGAGGACGAAGAGGTGCACTTTCAGCACGCCGACGGCCGGGGGCTCGCGGCCGCCGGCGTGGCGCGCAAGATGCGGGACGTACGCGCGATTCTGATCAAGCAGCGATCCCTGCGCCGGTTCGCCTACGAGATGGGCACGCTCGCGCACCTCGTCTCCGACACGGCCTTCCCGCTGAACGTCTCGGACGCCGACGAGCG
>JBFGDZ010000049.1:0-20447 GCA_041580375.1 Candidatus Polarisedimenticolia bacterium | reverse complement strand
GTGCGCTGGACGTAGGCGCCGAAGCAGCCGCACGCCTCCGTCCGCCCCTGCGAGATGCCGTGGGCCTCGATGGCGATGAAGAGAGCGAGGAGCGCCGCGGCGACGATCGCCGAGAGGCGCGGTCGAAATCCGACCAAAAGCGCGATCCCCAGCGTGAGCTCCAGCGCGATGAGCAGCGGAGAGGCGAGCCGCGACGCGTCCGCGCCGATCAGCCCGTAGCCCGCCATCTGGCGGGCGAACTCGGCCGGGTCGATCGCCTTCAGGAGGCCGGCCATGATGAAGATCAGGCCCAGGACCACGCGGGCCGCGTGACCCGCCGCCCGGCGCGCGCGCGCCACCCGGGGTCTCGGTTCGGGCGGTCTGCGGGGTGTCGTCATGCCGGCCGCCTCAGGGCCCGTAGTCGATGAAGCCCGGATTGAGGATTCCGTCCGGATCGAAGGTCGACTTGAGCCTGCAGACGTCGTCCCAGCGCGCGCCGAAATGCTGCTTCCAGCGCGCGCGATCGAACTCGATGTAGCCGGACAGATACCGCTTCCCGCCCGCGGCGATGCTCATGTCGGAGACGGCGTTCAGGCGCCCGCGCGCCTGTGCCCACAGATCGGGCGGCACGCCGGGCAGGATCCCGAAGCCCATGACCAGAGGCCCTCCGGGGTGCATGAAGAGAGGGATGTTGGAGACGCCGCCCCGGCAGGGCCATAGCAGGACGTGCCCACCTCCGAGCGAAGCCGGCGGGAGATTCGCGAGCACCTGGCCGATGTACGGACCGGCCGCCTGCCAGGGGAGGATGGTCTCGATCCACGGGTGCGCCATCCCCCAATAGCCGCTCCGCTTCCAGAGGGCGAACAGCGCCTCGAGGCGCGAGGCGAAGTAAATCAGATCCTGGTCTTCCGTGTGCATCCTCCGGTAGGGGGAGAGCCCCTGGAGCCGCGCTCCGTCGTCGGGGGGCGTCTTCGGGTCGAACTCCACCGTGGCGTGCAGCGGGAAGAACCAGGCGGCGAACGACTCCTTCGTCCCCCCCACCCATCGGAAGCCCTGCGGACACGGCACGCACCACGCTTCCACGTAGTCGAAGCGATCCTGCTCCATGATGATCTGCGCGTCGCGCATCAGCGCCGCCAGATCGTCGTAAAGCAGGAAATAGGTGCGCGTCCTGGGCAGGCACGGACGCAGCTTCACCCGCGCCCGGGTGATGACGCCGAACTGGCCGAGCCCCGAGCGGACCGCGTCGAAGGCCTCCGCCTCCCGGTCGGGCGAGCAGACCACGACGTCGCCGGCGCCCGTGACCGCCTCGATCTCGATCACGTTGTCGCCCTGGGCGCCGTACCGGAATGAGGCGATCCCCAGTCCCGCCACCGACAGAGTGCCCCCGACCGTGACGCCGAGGTTGTTCGTCAGCACCGGCGGGATCAGCCCGCGTCCCGTGACCTGGCGGACGAGAGACTCCCACGTCACGCCCGCCTGGCAGTCGGCGGCCGGCGCCGCCGGGTCGATCGCCAGGATCGTATCGAGCGAGGTGAGATCGAGCAGGATGCCGCGCTCCACCGTCGCCTGCCCGGTCTGCGTGTGAGCCTCGCCGCGGGTCGCCACCCGCACCGACTGCCTGCGCGCGTACCGGATGACCGCGGCGACGTCGTCGGTGGACGCGGGCCGCACGACGACGTCCGGGATGCGCCTGACGATTCGCCCGAAGTCGCTCGCGCGCACTTCGCGGGCCTGCTGATCGTCGAGGACATCCCCCTTCACGGCGGACTTCAGATCGCGCGCAAGGCGGCTCGGCATCTCCTCAACCGTTGGAAACGCGACATGATACGGGATCCACCGCAAGCGTTCAAGCGCGCGACCGGAGGGAGGACGGTGCGAGGAGTGGTAAACTGGACACGCAGACTCATCAGGAGGGAGACGTTTGAGATCGAACCGGAGCCGCCGGACGCGCGCGGCGGTGGCCGCCGGCGCGCTCGGGCTCCTGCTGTCCGCGGCGGGCGCGGCTCCCGTCCCGCCGGACGACGGGGAGGAGGGGCCGCCGTCCGCCGACGAGCTCGCGGCCATCGAGGAGCTGGGCTTCAGGATCGCCCGTCATATCGAGGCGCACAAGAAGGCCGCAACGAAGCTCGCCGACATGCGGGATGAGATCGCGCCGCTCGTCGACGGCACGGTGGTGATGGAGGGCAAGACCGCCTGGCGGGTTCTGTTTCTCAAGGAGCCGCCGCCGCAGGATGCCCGCCGCGGGCCCGTCGTGATGGCCCGGATCGACTACTATCCCGCCGCCGGAGAGGTCGGTCAACCGAACATGATGGTCCCCCCCAGAGAGGCTCCGGCCGCCACGGCGTCCCACTATCGCGCTCTGCAGGTCGCCCTCGTAGCCGCCGCGCGGGCGGAGGGTCGGCCCGGTGCGCTCTCGGGCGCCGTGTCCCGCATCCAGGGCGGCCGCTTCGTGGTCCATGTCATGTCGGACGCGACCGAGGACGGGCACGCTCGCTTCGGCGGGGATTCTCTGGCCCGGATCGCCGCTACGGGGCGGCAGCTCGAGGAGATCCAACCGTTGCACGCGGGGCCGCCGATCGACCTGCCGATCGTGGGGCGCTCCGCCGGCGAGCCGACGCTTCACACCCATGCCGAGGGGGAGCGGCCCACGGCGACCGACGTCGCACGTGTGATCCTGGAGCCGCGCCTGGCGCCCCACCTCGTCCTGACCCCGAACTTCATGTACCGCATCGACGCGACGGGGCGGATCACGTTTCTCGGGATCAACCCCGCTCCGGCGGCCGGCGGGCGGGCGGGGACCCCGTGACCACGGACGGCGCCGCCGGGCGCCACGTCGTGCTGTACGACGGCGACTGCGCGTTCTGCGCCCGGTGGCGCGACCGCATGGCCGCGCGCGACCGCGGCGGCCGCGTCGAGTGGCTGTCCGTGCACGACGCCGCCGTCGCGACCCGGTTCCCGGGACTGGATCGCGAGGATGCGATGCGCCAGATGTACGTCTACGCACCGGACGGCACCCTGACGAAGGGCGCGGACGGATGGATCACGCTGTGCTCCGTCATCCCGGGTCTGCGGGTTCTCGCCGCGCTGTCCCGCATCCCGGGGGTCCCTCCGGTCCTGCGACGGGTCTATCGCTTCATCGCCGCCCGCCGCTACCGGCTCTCCTGTGCGAACGCGTCCTGCCGCGCGCGGCGCGACGCCGGCCGGGGCGGATCGGCGACCGGCCGGGCGCCTCTCGCGGTTCTCGCGCTCCTTCTTGCCGCCGGAACGTCGCTCGCGCTGAGCGGCTGCGGCGCGCAGGAAGATCCTCTTGTGGATCGACTGGCGGCGATCGCCGATCCGGCGGCCGCCGCCGTGCTGCGGGCGACCTTCCGGAACTACGGCGGGTACGATGCCTGGGCGCGGCACGAGACGGTCGAGTACCTCTACACCCTGGAGATCTACAACGGGCGGAAGGAGCCGTTCGCCGTCAGCCGGCAGCTGCACCGGCTCGGGCTGCGCGAGGAGCGCGCCTACGTGGAGGAGCTCGACGTCGACGAGCCGCGTGTCGTGAGGCTCGACGGTGACGCGCTCGAGGTCCGGCGCGGCGGTCTCCGGATCACCGAGCCCGACGAGCTGGAGTATCCGAGGGCGCTCTCCCGCCTCGTCCGCTGGTCCTTCATGCATCCGTGGAACCTGCTCGGTCCCGGCTCGGTCCTGGAGGGCCGCGCGACGAGGACCCCGCCCGCCGAGGGGACCATCCCGGCCGACCCGTGCGACGTCGTCCGCCACCGGCTGACGCGCGACGGCCGGGACGGCGGCGTCGAGTCGGACGACTGGCAGGATTTCTACATCAGCCGTCTCAGCCGCCTGGTGGATCGCGTGCACTCGTACCGGGCGGACGATCATACGTACCGCGTCTCCATCTGGTCCGATTACTGGACCGTCGGGGGTGTGCGGGTCGCGACACGGCGCCGCACCTACGCGTCCGACGAGCTGGGAATGCTGGGCCGGCTGGAGGGGATCGCGACCTACAGCGACATCCGGTTCGATGTCCCGATCGAGGATTCGCTGTCCGATTCGCAACGACCACTTGCCGCATCGGCCGGAGGGGAGTAATGTCTCCGGTACACGAGAAAGGAGGTGGTCCAGCAAATGATCGATGACAGTCGATGCTCTACCATGCTGACCCGTGAGGTGCCTGTGACTTAGGCGGCCACCGTCGGTCATCGGGCCGTCGCTGGTTTCCGCCTGAGGAATACCGGCAGGCCACCGGACCCGGAAGTCCCGGGGTTGGTCATCCCGGGGCGGCGCACTGCGCCGCAGACGCTTCCGGGTCTTTTCGCCTCCGCTCCGATCGAGGGAACGGCTCTTCTCATGATCCATGCCGTCGTCACCGGCCTTCTCATCGCGGCCGCCGCATGCCTGCTTGCGGGTCTGCTCCTGCGCCGGCTGCATCGGCTCGACACGCCGGCCGACGAGTTCCACTCGGCACCCACCTCCGACGGCTGGGGCATCGCGCTCTATCGCTACCGCCCCGCCGCCCCGCCCGGCCGCGCGCTCCCGATCGAGCCGGTGATCGTCTGCCACGGTCTCCTGAGCAACCGGTTCAACGTTGACCTCGACGATCGTCACTCGGTGGCGCGGCACCTGCGCGACGCCGGATTCGACGTCTGGGTGATGGAGCTGCGGGGCCACGGCCGCAGCCGTCGCGCCGGTACGGGCCGGCTGTGGCCGTTCGACTGGACCATCGACGACTACGTGCGCGGCGACTTTCCGGCGACGATCGAGTACGTCCGCCGCGAGACGGGGGCGGAGGCGGTCCACTGGGTGGGACACAGCCTGGGCGGGATGATCCTGTACGCGGCCTGCGCGCTGGGCCTGACGAATCGGATCCGGTCGGCCGTCATGAGCGACGTACCCGCCGACATGAGCCTGATCCGCAGCCGCAAGCTCGTGGGCGCGCTCTATGGACGGATCGTGCCGGTCGTCCCGCCGGTCCTGTTCATCCCGTTCGTTCTCGTGATGGGCTGGATCTCCCCGCGCCTCCTCCTTCCCAAGTACGGGATCCGCTGCCGGCGGACCATGCTGCGCATCGTGGCGAACGGCATCATCGACGTGGGGTGCAGCCGTGTCGCGCTCCATCTGGCGCACATCCTCCGTCGCGGCCGTGTCGTTTCATGGGACGGGACGATCGACTACGAAGCGGGGATCGACCGGATCGATTTCCCGATCCTGCAGCTGGCGGCCGCCTGCCGGCCCTCTCCGGAGGCGACGGCGCGCGCGCTCATCGAGCGTGCTCCGGCGCGGGACAAGTCGTACGTGCGCCTGGGCCGCGACGGCGGCTTCGGCGAGGACTACAACCACTTCACCATCCTGCTGGGCGAGAGGGCGCGGGAGGAGGTCTACCCCCTCATCGCCAGCTTCCTGCTCGAGCGCTCCGCCTGCGCGCGCCCGCGGACGGAGGGGGCGCGCCCGTAGGAGACTCTCCGCGGTTGTCGCGTCGGGTCGCGTTCGAAGCGCCGTGGCGCCCCTTCCGGCGCCCCCCGCGACTCTGCTAAACTGACGGATATTGCCGCATCAACCGGCCGTGACGGATCGAGGATCCCAGCCCCCGGGATCCGAGAGCCTGTCCGGGCGATGCGCGGGGCCGCGCGCATGAGCCCCGCCGGGCACGGTCTCCGGTGGCGAGCGGCGGGAGGTCTGACCATGGCACGCTACGACGCGATCATCGCCCGCTATCGGGAGAGAACGAAGAAGTCACTGTCCCTGTTCGAGGAGTCGAAGGGCCTGCTGCCCCGCGGGGTGTCGTCCAACTTCCGCGTCATCGAACCCCACCCGCTCTTCATCGAATCGGTGATCGGCACGACGATGACCGACGCCGACGGCAACCGATACATCGATTTCGGGATGGCCTTCGGGGCGATGATGACGGGACACGCGCACCCCGCCGTCGTCAAGGCCGTGGAGACCCAGGTCAGGAAGGGGACGCTGCACGCCATGCCCCATGCCCTGGAGATCTCGGTGTCTCGCGAGCTGCGCAGACGGTTCGGCATGGAGCAGTGGCGGTTCGCCAACTCCGGAACCGAGGCGACCATGCACGCGCTGCGCGTCGCGCGCGGGCACACCGGCCGCCCCAGGGTGATCAAGTTCGAGGGCGCCTACCACGGAGCGCACGATACCGTCCTCGTCTCCGTCAAGCCGTCGCGCGCGCACGCCGGAGACCCGAAGCACCCGAAGAGGGTGCCCCAGGGCGGGGGCATCCCGGCGGAGACCGTGGGCAATACGCTGGTCGCGGTGTTCAACGATCTCGATTCGGTGCGCGGTCTGTTCGAGTGCCACCGGAACGAGGTGGCGTGCGTCATCGTCGAGCCCGTCATGCTCAACATGGGCGTGACCGAGCCCGATCCCGACTTCCTCCCCGGGCTGCGCGCGCTGTGCGACGAGTTCAACGCGATTCTCATCTTCGACGAGGTGAAGACCGGACTGAAGATCGCACCCGGGGGCGCGACGGAGCATTACCGCGTCCGGCCGGACATGGTCTGCATGGCCAAGGCGGTCGGCGGGGGACTGCCGCTCGCGGCGTTCGGCGGCTCGGCCGCCATCCTCGAGGAGCTCACGTCCTTGCGCGTCTTCCACGGCGGGACCTACAGCAGCAATCCCCTCACGCTCGCCGCGGCCGAGGTGACTCTGAAGGAGATCCTCACGGACGATGCCTACAAGAAGGCCTTCGCCCTCAACCGGAAGCTGGTCGACGGGTACTCCGCGCTGATCCGCGAGCACAAGCTGCCCTGCTACGCCAACGGCATCGGGTCGATGGGAACGATCAATTTCCGCAGAGACCGGATCCGGAACTACCGCCAGTTCCTGGAGATCGACCAGCGCGCCTGGCACGCGTGGTTCCTGGCGATGCTCAACGAGGGGATCCTTCCCCAGGCGGCGGGCGCCGACGAACAGTGGACCATCAGCGTGCAGCATACCGAGGCCGACATCGAGGCGCACCTGAAGGCCTTCGGCAAGGTCGCCCCCATGCTGCGCGACCTGTAGGAGCCTGCCCGGGTCTTGCGACGGGTCGCGTTCGGAGCGCCGGAGCGATGCGTGATCGGCGGCCGTCTCTGAGGCGCGTGCGGTGAGCCGCGCTCGGGAACTGCTCGCGCACTTCCAGGCGCGGCGGGATGACGCGCTCGACCTGCTCGAGCGGCTGGTCGCAATCGATTCGCCCACCTGCGACAAGGAAGCCGTCGATCGTCTCGGCGCCGTCGTGGCCGGAGAGTTTCGCGCTGCGGGAGCCGACACCGTCCCGATACCGCAGACGGGAGCCGGCGACTCCCTGCGAGCCGCGTTCGGCCCCGTGGGGGCGCGAGCCGCCCTTCTCCTCGGACATCTCGACACCGTCTGGCCCGCCGGCGAGGCGGCCCGCCGGCCGCTCCGGATCGAGGACGGCCGGGCCCACGGCCCCGGGGTCTTCGACATGAAGATCGGCATCGTCCTCTGCATCCTCCTGGCGCGCGCCGCGCGCGAGGGTGTCCTGCGTCCTCGCGTGCCGGCCGTCTGCTTTTTCAGCGGGGACGAGGAGACGGGAAGTCCCGTCTCTCGCGCGCGCCTGGTCGAGGAGGCGCGCCGTTGCCGGTACGTCCTGGGGTTGGAGCCCTCCAATCCCGACGGAGGGGCCAAGACGTCGCGCAAGGGGGTGGGCCGCGTGATCCTCGAGGTGATCGGATCGCCGGCGCACACGGGGCTCGATCCCGAGCGGGGCGTCAACGCCATCGAGGAATTGGCGGCGCAGATCCTGGCGGTGAAGCACCTCGCGGATCCGGAGCGCGGCACGTCGATCCACACGGGCCTCATCCAAGGTGGCGTGGCCAAGAACGTCGTGGCCCCGCATGCGCGCGCCGAGATCGACGTCCGCGTGCCGACGCCGCAGGAGTGGTCGCGCTTCGAGGCCTCGGTCCTCAACCTCCGCCTGAGGGACGCGAGGGCCCGCCTGCGCGTGGAAGCGGACCTGACTCACGCTCCGGTGGTCCGCACGGCGGCCGTCGCCTCCCTCTACGCGCAGGCGCGGGACGCCGCCGCGCGGGTCGGGTTCACGCTGGAGGAGGGCCCGACGGGCGGCGGGAGCGACGGTTCCCATTGCGCCGCGCTCGGCATCCCCGTTCTCGACGGCCTGGGCGTCGAGGGTGAGGGGGCGCACGCCGTCACGGAGTGCGTCCGACTCGATCGCATCGCGCCGCGCGCCGCCTTCCTCGCGATGATCCTCGAGACGGTGGAAGGACCCTGAAATGCAACTCCCGCCCACCGGCCCGATGAGGCCGATGGGCGGGAGCGTGTGATCGACTCCGGTCGTGCGGCACGGCGTTACGAGGGCGGGGAGCACCGGACCGATCAATCTGTCCGCCCTCCCACGGGCCCGGCCCGTGGGCCGCGCAGATGGCGGCGCCGCGCGCGTGCCGGTCTACTTCAGGTGTCTGGACACCAGCTTGGTCATCTGGAACATGTTGACCTTGCCGCGGCCTCCGAACACCTTCTTGAGCTTCGCGTCGGCGTTGATCATCCGACGGTTCTTCTTGTCCTGGAGCCTGTTCCTCTTGATGTAATTCCAGAGCTTCTTCGTGACCTGCGTCCTCGGCATCGCCTTGGCGCCGATCACGGCAGCGAGAGCCGGGCTCGGCTTCATCGGTTTCATGAAGGCCGCGCTCGGGCGGCGACGGCGGCCGGATCGCTTCTTCTTCCTCCGCGCCGTTTTCCTGCGCTTCGACGATCGTCTGCGGGCCGGTCTCCTCCGAGACGCCTTCCTCCTTTTCTTCCT
Organism: Candidatus Polarisedimenticolia bacterium; assembly: GCA_041580375.1. Classification (GTDB taxonomy): domain Bacteria; phylum Acidobacteriota; class Polarisedimenticolia; order Gp22-AA2; family Gp22-AA2; genus JAPUIN01. Next base: position 11,683 of record JBFGDZ010000049.1, on the reverse strand, counting down.
CTTCGCCGGGCGTCTGCGTCCGGCGCGTCGACGGGTTGCCCGTTTCTTCTTTTTGGCTCTCCTGGCTTTCTTCCTTCTCTTGGCCATCTGCACCTCCAAGACAGATAGTTCAGAGCGGTCCGGTCTAAGCCGGTGAAACTCTACCACGGGTCGGCCCCCGCCGGAACGCGCAAGATGAAGATCTCCCTGCGCGTCCCCGGGGGGCGGTCAGGACTCTTCGCTCGACGGGGCCCTCGAGAATCGCAGGAGGATGAATCCGCAGACTCCCGCGATGAACGAGGCGAGCAGAATTCCTTCCTTCGCCTGGATGAGGAGATCGCCCCGCGGAAACGCGAGCCCGGCGATGAACAGCGACATGGTGAACCCGATTCCGCCAAGGAGACCGACTCCCCAGAACTGTCTCCACGTCGCGTTGCGGGGCTTGGCGGCGAGCCCCAGCTTGACGGCGATCCATGAGAACACCGCGATGCCGATCGGTTTCCCGAAGACGAGTCCCAGGAGAATGCCCATCTCCACGGGCGCCTCCGAGGGCGCCCGGGCGTTTCCGAACAGGGCGACGCCCGCGTTCGCCAGAGCGAACAGCGGCATGATCCCGTAGGTGACCCACGGGTGCAACGCGTGCTCGAAGTTCTGCATGGGAGACTGAACGGCGTCCGAGGCGTCCTCCAGGGCCTGAACGGCCGCTTTCTGATCCTCGTTGAGCATGCCGTGCATCGGGTTCGGATCCCCCGGGTCGCGCGTCTTGCTGGCGAACCGGTCGAGGAGGCCACGGACGCGCTCGATGAACTCGTGCGTGTCGATGCGCCGGGATCCCGGGATCGTCATGGCCAGCAGCACGCCGGCAATGGTCGCGTGCACGCCCGACTTGAGGAAGGCCAGCCAGAGCACGATCCCCAGCAGCCCGTAGGCGAGGGGATGGCGCACGCCCGCGAGGTTGGCGCTCAGCAGGAGGATTGTGACGATAGCCGCCAGTCCGAGGGCGGCACCCGAGATGTCCGCTGTGTAGTAGAGGGCGATGACGAGCACGGCGCCGATGTCGTCCACGATGGCGAGCGCCGTGAGAAACACCTTCAGGCCGAGGGGAACCCTGCTGCCGAGTATGGCCAGCATGCCGATGGCGAACGCGATGTCCGTCGCCATGGGAATTCCCCAGCCGGGCGCCCCGGCCGTTCCGAAATTCAGGGCCATGTAGAAGAGCGCCGGGACGGCCATCCCCCCGATCGCTCCGGCCACGGGGAGCGCCGCGTGCTGCGCAGAGGACAGCTCGCCCGCGATCACCTCGCGCTTGATCTCGAGCCCGACGACGAAGAAGAAAATCGCCATCAATCCGTCGTTGATCCACATGTGCAGCGGTTTGGAGAGCCCCCACTCGCCGAAGCCGACCGTGAGGTCCGTCTCCCAGAGGTGGAAATACGATTCGGAGGCGGGCGAGTTCGCCCAGACGAGCGCCGCGATCGTGCAGGCCATCAGCAGGATGCCGCCGGAGGCCTGAATGCGCGTGAACTCCTGGAAGGGGCGCAGGACTCTCTCGATCGGGACGATTCGCGAACGTCTCGGCACCATCCGTTCCTCCGACGTGAGCCGGCGCGGGGCGTCCGCGCCGGATCAGTGTGTCCAGACCAGGCCTATGGTCTCGTAGTACTGGCCCGGGTGGCGACTCTGCTGATCCTCGGAACGCAGGGGCACATCGTAATACGGATCGCCCAGCAGCGTGAGCGACGATGCCTCGACCAGGTTGAGATAGCGCCGATCATTGGCATCGGCGGTCTCCATGTCGAGCGTGATGATCAGTCGGCCGCCCGGCGCCAGGATCCGATCGAACTCGCGCATGCAGGAGGACCAGAGCCGCGTCGGGATGTGCTCCATCACGCTCAGGCAGAACACCCTGTCGAAATGGCGATCCGGATAACCTGTCGACTCGGCCGTGCGGCTCACGTACCGCACCGGTCCGGTGCGCCGCCGCTCCGGCAGTCCCCAGACCGAGTTGATCCCCGCCGCCCTGAACGCCCATCGCTTGGTCATCGAGCGGACGTTCCTGTACAGGCCCCTGCCGCGATCGAGGACGAAGCTGGCTCCCCGATCGAGCGACGGATCGACCACGTGGCTGTCGTGGCCGCGCCGCGCGAGGTAGTGCGCGAAGGGACCGCCGCCCCCGCCCACGTCGAGCGTGCGCAGGCGGGCGTCGCCGAGTTCCGCCGACCGGATCGCCCACGGATACTCCCAGGCGCGCGACCAGTGATCGTGCCCCGTCCAGCGCTTGAGCCGCGCGCTGCGACGCAGGAGGGGACGGAACCAGGCGGGCTGCAGCTCCATGGCGATGGCGATCATCTCGCGGTGGATGGCCGCGAATTGCGGATCACCGCACTCGCGCATGTCGAGCAGGCGGGACTCGCTCATCGATCGCGTGGCGCCTTGCGGTGACTCCACGGAAGACCCGGGCGGGCTCCTAGGAGCCTGTCCGGGTCTTGCATCGGGTCGCGTTCGGAGCGCCGTGGCGCCGGATGCCAGGCGCCGCGACGACGCGATGGGGATCCATCGCGGAGGAGCGGCAACGCCGCAGACGGCGTCACGCCGCCCGAACCCTCCGGGCGCATGGGTGTCGCGGGCGCATACGTCGTCGCGCCTCGTCGCCGATGGATCCCCATCGCCTCCTCGGCGCTCCTCGTCTTCGCCTCGCGAGCCCCATGCGCGCGACCCGACGGAAAACCCGGACAGGCTCCTAGACGTACCAGCCGATCGGTTTCTCGTCGAGGTTGATGTAGGCCTGCTTGATCTCGAGGAACTCGTCCAGCCCGTGCGTTCCCAGCTCGCGACCGAAGCCCGATTGCTTGAACCCTCCCCAGGGGGCCTCGACCATCGCCGGCTGCATGTGGTTCACCCAGACGATGCCGGCCCGTAGCCTGCGGATGGCCCGGTGAACCTTGAACACGTCCCGGCTCCACAGCGCGGCGGCCAGGCCGTACGGCGTGTCGTTGGCGATCCGGTAGGCGTCCTCCTCGCTGTCGAAGGGGATCACCGACATCACGGGGCCGAAGATCTCCTCGCGCGCGATCCGGGCGCTGTTGTCGACGTCGTAGAAGATCGTCGGCTGGACGAAATACCCCCTCTCCGCTCCCTTCGGCAGGTCCGACGGAACGGCGCCCCCGATCGCGAGCTTCGCCTCCTTCTTGCCGATCTCGACGTAGGAAAGGACCTTGTCGTACTGCTCCTGGTTCACGAGCGGTCCCATCTTGGTCGCCGGATCGATGCCCGGGCCGAGCCGGATTCTCTTCGCTTTCTCGACCATGGCGTCGAGCATCTTCCTGTAGATCGGCTTCTGCACGAGGACCCGGCTGCCCGCGGAGCAGACCTCGCCCTGGTTGATGAACACGCCGAACAGCGCGCCCTCGACCGCCTGCTCGAAATCGGCGTCGGCGAAGAATATGTTCGGCGACTTGCCGCCCAGCTCGAGCGATACGCGCTTCAGGCTGTCGGCCCCCTCGCGCATGATCTGCCGGCCGACCTCGCCGCTGCCGGTGAAGGAGATCTTGTCGACGCCCGGGTGCTTCACCAGGGCGCTGCCGATCCGGCTGCCCGGGCCGCTCATCACGTTGACCGCCCCGGGCGGGAGGCCCGCGTCGTTGAAGCACCGGGCGAGCTCCAGGACCGAGAGCGGCGTGGGGCGGGCCGGCTTCAGGATGCTCGTGCAGCCCGCGGCGATGGCCGGGGCCACCTTCTGCACCGCCATCATCATCGGGTAGTTCCAGGGAACGATGAGCGCGGCGACGCCGACCGGCTCGCGCAGCGTCATCGCCAAGGCGTTGTCGGGAACGCTCAGGACCTCGCCGTGCACCTTGGTGGCGAGTCCGCCGTAGTACTCGAAGCAGTAGGCCGCGTCGGAGATGTCCCCCTCGGCCTCCGAGATCGGCTTGCCGTTGTTGAGCGTCTCGATCTCGGCGATCGTCTTCGTGTTGTCCCGCAGCCACTCGGCGATCCGGAAGAGAATCCGGCCGCGATCGCGGGCCGGCGTGTCCGGCCAGCCGTCCGCGTCGAACGTCCGGCGCGCGGCGGCGACGGCCCGATCGACGTCGGCCGCGTCGCTCTCCGGGACCGACGCGAGGGGCTCCCGGGTCGCCGGGTTGATGACCTCGTAGGTCTTCATTGACGCGGCGTCGCAGAATTTTCCGTCGATGAAGTTCTGGTACCTGCGCATGATGCCTCCCATTTGCGGTGGATCATACGAAATCTAGCGGGTTTCGGCGGACGCTGTCAATCGTGCCCGGGCGGGGTTGATGCGGCCTCCGCGCCGGCGTAGAATCGGCGAAACCCGAACAAGCCGTTTTGGAGCGCCCGCGAGGCGCGAGGAGGTCCGTTCATGGCAAAAGCCGCCCGACCGATTCCCGAGGGGTACCACACCGTGACGCCCTATCTGGCCGTCGACAGCGGCGACGAGGCGATCCGGTTCTACAAGAAGGCGTTCGGCGCCGAGGAGATCCTCCGCATGAGGGGGCCGGACGGCAAGTCCGTCATGCACGCGGAGATCCGGATCGGAGATTCGCACGTGATGCTCGCCGAGGAGTTTCCCGGCGTGGGCAACCGGAGCCCGAAGTCCCTCGGGGGCACGAGCGCTTCGGTGCACCTGTACGTCAACGACGTCGACGCGGCGTTCAAGCGGGCCGTCGAGGCGGGCGCCGAGGTGGTGATGCCCGTGACCGACATGTTCTGGGGCGATCGGTTCGGCAAGGTGCGCGATCCGTTCGGCCAGGAGTGGAGCCTTGCGACCGCGAAGGAGACGCTGACGCCCGAGGAGATCGCGGGACGGGCGAAGACGTTCTTCGAGGAGATGGCGAAGCAGGGCGGCTGCTCCGAATGATCGATTTCTCGCTGACCGACGAGCAGCAGCAGCTGAGGGATCTGGCGCGCGAGTTCGCGGGGAAGGAGATCGCGCCGAGGGCCGCGCACCACGACCAGACCGGCGAGTTCCCGCGCGAGATCTGCAGGAAGGCCTGGGAGCTCGGGCTCATGAACACGCACATTCCCGAGCAATACGGAGGCCCGGGGCTCGGGGTCGTTGACGGCTGCCTCATCGCGGAGGAGGTCGCGGCCGGCTGCACCGGCATCGGCACGGCCATGGAGGCGAACACGCTGGCCGAAGCGCCGGTCATCGTCGGCGGCACGGACGATCAGAAGAAGCGCTTCCTGACCCCGATGACGCGCGAGTTCCAGCTGGCCGCCTACTGCGTCACGGAGCCGCAGGCGGGCTCGGACGTCCAGGGGATCCGGACGACCGCCAGTATGTCCGGCGACCGGTACGTGCTCAAGGGATCCAAGATGTGGATCACGAACGGGAGCGTGGCCGACTGGTACTTCGTCGTCGCCTACACGGACCCCTCGAAGCGCCACAAGGGGATGAGCGCCTTCGTGGTCCCCCGGGACAGCCCCGGGATCGAGGTCGGCAAGAAGGAGCAGAACCTGGGCCAGCGCGCGTCGGACACGCGCGCCGTCACGTTCAACGACGTCGAGGTGCCGAAGGAGAACCTGCTCGGCCGGGAGGGGCAGGGGTGGCTCCTGGCGATGGCGGCCTTCGACCACAGCCGGCCGATCGTCTCGGCCGCGGCCGTCGGCCTGGCGCGATCCGCCATGGAGCACGCCGCCCGCTACGCCAAGGAGCGACAGGCGTTCGGCCAGCCGATCTTCAGGCATCAGGCGGTGGCGTTCATGATCGCCGAGATGGCGATGAAGATCGAAGCGGCCCGGCTGCTCGTCTGGCAGTCGGCCTGGAGGATCGACCGCGGGGAGCGCAACACCCGCGAGGCGGCCTTCGCCAAGGCCTTCGCCGCCGACACGGCGATGGAGGTGGCGACCAACGCCGTCCAGGTGTTCGGCGGCTACGGCTATTCGCGCGAGTATCCGGTCGAGAAGCTGATGCGGGACGCCAAGATCTTCCAGATCTACGAGGGAACCTCGCAGATCCAGCGTCTGATCGTCGCGAAGGAGATCTTCGAGCGGGGGTAATCCATGGCGCGACCCTGCCGCGGAGCGCGAGGGTGCCGCCCGCGGGCACGGGCCGGCGCTACGCTTCCGGCCAGTAGCGCTCGGTGACGATCTTGTCCTCGGTGAAGAAGTTGACGATCGCCTTGCCCTGCGCCTTGATGTCGGCGAACTGCGACGACTTCATCCCCCCGAACGGCAGGTAGGCGACGGGAGCCGGGATCCCGACGTTCACGCCGATCATCCCCGCCATCGTCTCGAGCTTGAACTTCCTCGCGAAGTACCCGTTCTGCGTGTAGATCGACGCGCCGTTGCCGTACTCGTGCTCGTTGATGACGCGGATGGCCTCGTCGAGCGTGTCGACCTTGAGAATGACCTGCACGGGCCCGAAGATCTCCGTCCGGTGGATCGCCATGCCGGGCTTCACGTCGGTGAACACGGTCGTGCCGATGAAGTGGCCCTTCTCCCGCCCGGGGACGCGCACGCCGCGCCCGTCGAGGGCCAGCGTCGCGCCCTCCTTCACCCCGGTCTCGATCATGTCGAGGATGAACTTCTTCGACTTGGCGGAGATCACGGGGCCCATGACCATCGGCTCGTCGGCCACCTTCGGGTCGAGGGGATCGGCGACGATCACGTTCTTCGAGGATTCGATGAAACGCCGGACCACCTCGTCGTAGGTCTTCTGCCCGACGGCCACGATCGCGGAGGAGGCCATGCACCGCTGCCCGGCGCAGCCGTAGCCCGAGGTGACCATGTTGCGCGTCACGTCATCCATCTTCGCGTCCGGCATCACGACCAGGTGGTTCTTGGCGGCGCCCATCGCCTGGAAGCGCTTGTTCGTCTTCGCGCACCGCTCGGCGATGATGCGGCAGGTCGGCGTCGAACCGACCAGGGAGACCCCCGCCACGTCGGGGCTGTCGAGGAAGGCGTCGGCCACGACGCGGTCGCCGCACACCATGTTGAACACGCCCCGCGGCAGCCCGCTGTCGTTGATGTAGCCGGCCAGCAACTGCATGGTGCAGGGGACCTGCTTCGACGGCTTGAGAACGAAGGTGTTGCCGGTCGCGATCGCGTACGGCAGGAACCAGAAGGGGACCATGGCCGGGAAGTTGAACGGGGCGATCATGGCGAACACGCCGATCGGCAGCCGGATCACCTCGCCGTCGATCCCGGGGGCGGCGCCGATCAGCTTGTCCCCCTGCTGGAGGACCGGCATGCCGCATGCCGTCTCGACGTTCTCCAGGACGCGGTCGACCTCGGCGCGCGCGTCGACGAGGGATTTGCCGTTCTCCGCGACGATGCTGCGGGCGATCGTCTCGCGCTCGTCCCGGATCCGGGAGGCCAGTCGGAAGAGCGGCGCCACGCGCTTGTCGACCGGCGTCGCCGCCCAGGCGGGAAAGGCCGCCTTCGCGACCTTGATGGCGTTGTCGGTGTCCCCCTTGCTGGAGAGGGGCACCTGCGCGATCGCCTCGCCGGTGCTCGGGTTCTCGACGTCCAGCCACCTGCAGCCGCGGGGCTCGTACCACTCTCCGTTCACGTAGTTGCGCAGCTTGCGTACCGCCATGACGACTCCCTTCCCGCGACGGCCGGCCGGCGGGCGGCCGGCGCCGCGCTCAGACCAGAACGCGGGCGATCCGCTCCAACGCCCAGTCGGCCTGCTCGCGGTCGATGACGAGGGGCGGAGCGAAGCGGATCACCTGGCCGTGGGTCTCCTTGGCCAGGATCCCGAGATCCATCAGTTTCTCGCAGTAAGGCCGTGCGGTGCCGTGCTCCTCCCCGATCTCGACGCCGATCAGGAGCCCCCGGCCGCGGACGTCCTTCACCTTCGGCGATCCGATGTCGCGCAGCCGCGCCATGAAATGCGCCCCCATCTCCGCGGAGCGCTCGACCAGACGCTCGGACACGATGACGTCCAGCGCCGCCATGCCGACCGCGCAGGACAGGGGGTTGCCCCCGAAGGTCGACCCGTGATCGCCGGGCCGATACAGCCCCAGCGTCTCGCGGCTCCCCACGACGCCCGACACCGGCAGCAGGCCGCCTCCCAGCGCCTTGCCGATGATCAGCAGATCGGGCTTCACGTCCTCGTAATCCATGCAGAACATGCGGCCGGTCCGTCCCAAACCCGTCTGGATCTCGTCCACCGCCAGGAGGACCCGGTTCGTCCTGCAGATCTCGGCGGCCTTGCGGAGGTAGCCGTCGGACGGCACGAGGATCCCGGCCTCGCCCTGGATCGGCTCGACGAGGAAGGCGACGGTCTCGGGGGTCATCGCGCGCTCGAGAGCGGCGAGGTCGTCGTACGGAATCATCGTGAACCCGCCGTCGTACGGCCCGAAGTCGTCCCGGTACTGCGCCTCGGACGACATCCCCACGATCGTCGTGGTGCGGCCGTGGAAATTGTTCTCGCACACGATGATCCGGGCGCGGTCGCGGGGCACCCCCTTCGTCCGGTAGCCCCACATGCGGGCCGTCTTGATCGCCGTCTCCACCGCCTCGGCGCCGCTGTTCATCAGCAGGACCATCTCCAGGCCGGCGAGGCGCGCGATCCGCTCGCAGAAGGGGCCGAACAGCTCGTTGTGGAAGGCGCGGGACGTGAGGGTGATGCGGTCGGCCTGCCGCTTCAGCGCCTCGACGATGCGCGGGTGCCTGTGCCCCTGGTTGAGCGCGGAGTAGGCGGACAGCATGTCCATGTACCGGGTGCCGTCGACGTCGTACACCCAGACTCCCTCGCCCCGGGCCAGGACGACGGGAAGGGGATGGTAATTGTGAGCGCTCCAGGTGCCGGCCTGTTCGATCAGGCGGGCCGCCGCTGAGGGGCCCGCCGACGTCTTCACGGATGACATCGGATGCCTCGCAAATCCCCGGATTCGGTTGTTCGGTGCCCCATCCCGGGGCCAGACGACGCGATCAGCATATCACCTGCGGAGCGGAACCGGCAGGGGGTGGGCCACGGCGCTCCGAACGCGGCCCGACGGGAGACCCGGTCAGGCTCCTAGCCGCCGATCCGCACCGCCCGCGCCTCGTTCCTGAACGCCCGGATCTCCTTCGACCAGGAGCGCTCGAGCGCGCGCAGGTCGTCGCCCGACTCGAGCGCCTCGCGCACGGCGGGGTCGCCCGTGAGCACGTCGATCGGCAGGTGGTCGGTGACGTACTCGTAAGGCGGTTCCTTCCAGCGGAACGCATCGCGATGCAGCGCGATGACGTCCTGCAGGATGGCGAGGGTCGTGAAGTAGGGCCTGTACGCGGCCGCGTCCGTGACCTGCAGCTGGAAGCCGCGGCAGACCTCCCCGGCCCATTTGTGGAAGGTCGGCTCGAAATCGTGGTCGCGCAGCACGACGCCGGGCAGTCGGCGGGCCTCGAAGCGGCGCCGCAGGGCCCGCGGTTCGACGTACGGCGCCCCGAAGATCTCGAAAGGCCGCGTCGTGCCCCGGCCCTCCGAAAGGTTCGTGCCCTCCAGCAGGACCTGGCCCGGATAGACGAGCGCGGTATCGAAGGTCGGCATATTGGGGGAGGGGAGAACCCAGGGGAGGCCGGTCGCGGGGAACAGCATATCGCGACGCCAGCCGCGCGGCGGCACGATCGTGAGGTCGCAGCGCCCCGGACATCTCACGCCGATCCCGCCGCGGCGCGGGGCGGGCGGGTCCGTCCGGCGGCCTCCGTCTCCCAGCCTCAGGTTCACCAGCGCCGCGAGCTCGCCCAGCGTCAACCCGTGCCGCATCGGCACGGGATGGAGCCCCACGAAGGAGGTGTAGCCGGGACGGATCAGGTTTCCCTCGATGGTGCGGCCCCCCAGCGGATTGGGCCGGTCGAGAACGACGACGGCCACGCCCGCCTCCGCGCACGCCTCGAGCGCCAGGGCCGTCGTCCACTCGAACGTGTAGACCCGCGTCCCGACGTCCTGCAGGTCCACGAGCAGGAGATCGATCCCTTCGAGCATGCGCCGCGTCGGCGCGCGAGTCTCCGAATAGAGGCTGTGAATCGGGATCCCCAGATCGGGATCGATCCCGTGCCCCGATTCGATCATGTTGTCCTGCTTCTCGCCGCCGATGCCGTGCTGGGGACCGAACAGGGCCCGGAGCGACCGGCCGCAGAGCCGGTGCACGATGGAGCGCGCCGACTCGAACCGGGAGGTCACGGAAGCCGGGTGCATGAGCAGCCCGACCCGGCGGTCCCTGAGCCATCGCGGCCGCGCGGCGCGCAGCACGTCGAGACCCGTCCGGACGCGCGGGGTCGCGACGCGCCGGGGCCGCCGGCTGCCCTCCGTCCTTCGCCCCCGCATCGCCATCCCGTCCTCCCGGGCCGTCGCCGCGGCCGAGACTATGGCATGAATCGGACCCGATCGGGACCCTCCGCCTGGCGATCCCATGGGGACGCGGGGGAACGAGGTTTCACCGGGCCGGGGAATGGGGTAAAATGTCGAAATCCGCTCCCAGGGCCGCCTGGCGGGGTGTTCCGCAACGCACTCGGGCTCCTCGATGTTCGCGCCGTCTGGACCGATCGCGGCCGGGGCAGGAATCCGGGAACCACCGGGGTCACCGCCCCGTATCTATGAGGCGTCGGCAGCGGTCTGTCCGCGTCCACGCACCAACGGAGCATCGCGCACATGGCACAGGGTTTCTCCGGCAGGCGCGCTCTCATTTACCTTGCCGTCGCACTGCTCATCGGGGTCGGCGTCGCCGCCGGCATTCACCAGTTCAGGTCAAAGCCCGACCCCGCGGACGGGACGTCCGCCGACGCGGGAGAGGCGGCGGGTGCGCGCGACGAATCGGTCGCGCTGGCCGGCAAGGCATCCGCCGGGGACGCCACCCAATCGGACGATGCCGACGGGTCCGCTACCCAACAGAATGACGGCAAGAAGGTCGAGAAGAAGGACGGGAAGAAGGGGGAGAACGGCAACGGCAAGGAGAAGGCGCCGGTGCCGGTCTCGGTGACGGAGATCGCCACCGGGGTCGTGTCGTCCTACATCTCCTCGACGGCGAATCTGGTCCCCGAGGACGAGGTTCAGATCCTGGCCGAGGCCGAGGGTCGAGTCGATCGGCTCAACGTCGAGGAAGGGGACCGGGTGGCGCGGGGCGCGATCCTCGTCGCCCTCGTGCGCGACGACGAGGAGATCGCCGTCAAGAAGGCCCAACTCAAGGCGACGAACTCCCGGCTCGCCTTCGAGCGGGCCACGCGCGTCGTCGGCGAGGAGCTGATGAGCCGGGAGGATTTCGACAGGATCAAAATGGAGCACGAGATCGCCCAGCAGGAGCTGGCCGAGGCCGAGTGGAGGCTGGAGAAGACCCTGATCCGGGCTCCGTTCGCCGGACGCATCACCCGCCGCGACGTCAAGATCGGCCAGCACGTGAAGATCGGCGATTCCCTGTTCACCATCTCCGATTTCGAGCCCCTCATCGCGCGCATCTATCTCGCCGAGAGGGACGTGTTCGGCCTCGAGGAGGGCCGGGGGGTCCGCATCACGCTCAAGGCCCACGAGGAGACACGCTTCAACGGCCGCATCCGGCAGATCAGCCCGGTGGTCGACACGGCCACCGGGACCGTGAAGGTGACGATCGAGGCGATCCGCCCTCCCGCTTCCGTGAGACCGGGCGCGTTCGTGACCATCGACATCGTGCGGGAGCGGCGCGAGAAGGCCGTGCTGCTGCCCAGGGAGGCGGTGATCCGCGAGCTGCAGGAGGCCTACGTCTTCATCGCCAAGGGGGACGTGGCGGAGAAG
>JBFGDZ010000048.1:0-20449 GCA_041580375.1 Candidatus Polarisedimenticolia bacterium | reverse complement strand
TCCTTCGCCCGTCACCTTCGTCACCTCACGGCGGAGCCCCACCGCACCGGCACGCCGCGCAACATGGAGCTGGCCGACTACGTGCGGGACAGGTTCCGCGAGTACGGCCTGGAGGACGTGCGCTTCCACGACACCCCGGCCCTGCTCTCATCGCCGGTCTCGGCCTCCGTCGAGATCCTGGCTCCCGCCCGGCGGAAACTGGCGCTGAGGGAGGCGCCCATTCCCGAGGACGACGACAGCGATCTGTACGACGACCCGGCCCAGGTGCCCTATCACGCCTACGCGAAGAGCGGCGACGTCGAGGCGGAGGTGGTCTACGCCAACGCCGGCGGTCCGGAGGACTTCGCGCTATTGGAGGAGATGGGCGTCGACGTCCGCGGACGGATCGTCCTCATGCGCTATTCCTCCCCGTACAGCTACCGGGGCTTCAAGGTCTATCAGGCCGAATCGCGCGGGGCGAAGGGGGCGATCATCTACTCCGACCCGAAGGACGACGGGTTCGCCAGGGGCGACGTCTACCCCCGGGGCCCCTGGGGCCCGCCGAGCCACATCCAGTGGGGATCGATCATCTACGACTGGTTCGGACCGGGCGAGCCGTTCACGTTCCACTGGAAACGGCGCCGGGGCGGAGGCTGGGTCGAGGGGCAAGAGCGCGACCGCCAGCTGCCCCGCATCCCCTCGGTGCCGATGTCACACGAGGACGCCGCGGAGATCCTCTCGCGACTGCGCGGCCCGGTGGTGCCTCCCTCGTGGCAGGGCGGGCTCCCCTTCACGTATCACGTCGGACCGGGCCCCGCGAGGGTCCGCATGACCGTTCGCAACGAGGAGCGGATCGGCACCATGCGCAACGTGATCGCCACGATTCGCGGACGGTCGGAGCCCGGCTCGCTCGTGGTGATCGGCAACCACCGCGACGCCTGGATCTACGGCGCGGTCGACCCGTCCAGCGGGACGGCCGCGCTCCTGGAGGTCGGGCGCGCTCTGGGCGAGGCCCTCCGGGCGGGACACCGCCCGAGGCGGACGATCGTTCTGGCGAACTGGGACGGCGAGGAGGATCTGCTGGGCGGGTCGACCAGCTGGGTCAAGGACAACCGAAGGGATCTCGATCGAAACGGGGTGGCCTACATCAACGTGGATCACGCCGCCTCCGGACCTCGGTTCCAGGGCGGCGCGACGCCCGAGCTGGCGGCCTTCCTCCGCGAGGCGACGAAGTCGGTGGCGGACCCCGGCGGGCGCGGCACGCTGCACGACGCGTGGGCCTCGAACTTCGAGGACGGCCGCCCGCACGTCGAGATGATCGTCGGGGCGACCGACTACACGGCGTTCCTCGAGCATCTCGGGATGAGCTGCATCGACATGTCGTTCGGCGGCCCTTACGGCGTCTATCATTCCCAATACGACAGCTACGCGTGGCTCTCGCGGATCGGGGATCCGGGGTTCCGATACAACGTCGCCATGGCGCGGCTCATGGGTCTGGCGGTATGGCGGCTCGCCGACGCCGGGATCCTGCCGTTCCGCTTCTCCGAGTACGCCGCCGCCGTGCCGGAATACCTGGAGACGGTCGCGGCCGGGGACGGAGCCCCGCGCCCGATGAACATGGACCGCGCGCGGGCTGCCGCGGCGCGCTGGCTGAAGTCGGCGAGCCGATTCGAGGAGGAGGTGGAAAGACGCGGGGACGACCCCGCTCTGTCGGATTCCGGCCGGATTCGCCGGATCAACGATCTTCTCCTGAAGGTGCCCCGATCGATGACGGAGTCGTCCGGGCTTTCGGGGCGCCCGTTCTTCAAGCACCTCCTGTTCGCGCCGCAGCCCACCTACCGCCCCGCGCTGATCCCGAGGATCTTCGAGGCGATCGAGCGGGGGGATCACGACGCGATCCCCCGGCATGAGGCGGAGCTCGCCGCCGCCTTCGATCGCGCCTCCAGGCATCTCGACCGGGCCGCCGCCCTGCTCATCGACCAGCCCGGGCGCTGAGGCGCGGTTGAAAAAAAGGCTCCCGTGAGGGAGCCTCTCGCTCGGTCTCGCGATCCCGGCCCGTCAGGCGCGCAGCTTGTTCCCCGACTTCTTCGGAGGATCGTTGGCGGGTCGCGGCGTGGGCTGGGCCTGGCCCTTGAACTGCGGCGTGAGCTCGCGGTTGACCTTGGCCCACTCGGGGGACTCCTCTTCGGTCTCCACGATCGCCTCGATCGGACATTCGGGCAGACAGGCACCGCAGTCGATGCACTCGTCCGGATCGATGATCATGAAGACCTCACCCTTGTAATCTCCCGGGTGGATGCAATCGACAGGGCAGACGGCCACGCAGGTCGCATACCGCTCGCCCAGGCACTTTTCGGTGATGACATACGACACGGTCAGGACCTCCTCTAGTCGCTACCGTCCCTCGTTCTTCGCGCATCGTATCACACCCCGTCGGCCGCTTGTAAAGACCCCGATCCGGCGCCGCGCGGGCCGGAAGGCCACCCGCGAAGGCCCTTTGCGCCGATCCCCGCCGTTGCGCGCCACGCCGCGGGACCTATATTCGCGCAGTGCCGCGACCGCGGCGGATTGCGATCTCGTAATCGATGGACCGGTGATCATCGTTGGTCCGGTCATCATCGATCGACCGGTCATCATCGATGGACCTGTCATTCTCGAGGGAGAGGACATTGGACGAAGCGCGCGCCCGACGGACGGCCGTCCTGATCCTGGTGCTCCTGACTCTCGTCGTGCTCCTGCGTGCCGTCTCGACGGCCCGGGGCGCGGCGCTGGAGACCCGCGCGGAGTCGTCGCGCGTCGCCGCGCTCCCCGCGGACGCGTCACAGCACCCGGTCCGCCTCGAGATCGAGGAGCCGACGACGCTGCTGGAAGGAGGGACGCGCGCCACCCGCACCCTGGTGCTGCGCGGACTGCCGGCGACCACCACGGGCGTCACGCTCGAGTGGCGCATGAGGCGTGACGGCAGCACGATCGCGCGCGGAGCCCATCCGATCACGAGCCGCGGCGGCGGCGAATCCCGGATCGTCCTGACATTGCCCCTGCCCGACGTCCACCGGCCCGCCGGGATCGATCTCGACGTCATCGTGCACGACGCGGGGCGGCCGATCGGGAAAGCGAGCTTCCCCTTCACGCTCTACCCCGCCGCGCGGGCGCGCGATCTCCTGGCGCTGTTCTCCGGCGCCCGCGTCGCCCTGCTCGACCCGATCGGCGCCGGGGCGCGGCTCCTGCGCGGACTCGGGCTGAGCGCCGGGCCTTACGAGCGCGCCGAGGACCTGAAGCTCTTCCGGGGGGATCTAATCGTGATCGGCCCGGGAGGCTTCGTGCGCGGGCGCGAGCCGCTCGGACCGACGCTGGCCGCGCGGGCGCGCGCCGGCGTGCGCGTCCTGCTCCTGGATCAGCCCAATCTGCCGGGAACGCTGAGCGAGGATCTCCGGCTGTGGCCCGCATTCCACCACCCGCCCGAGACCGAGGTTTTCCTGGACCGGGGCCATCCGATCCTCCGGGATATCGGGCCGGACGCCGGCTTCTTCGCACTTGGAGGCCCGCTGAGCCGGCCGCTCCTTCCTCCGACGCGCGGGAACTTCAGGGTCCTTGCCGAGCTGCGGGTTCCGGCGGGACCGGCCTGGCAGCAGGGCGTGGCGATGCTGGAGATGCCTCTCGGGGAAGGTACGATCGTGGCGGCCCAGGCCGCGATCCCGGCCCTTCACGATCGAGACGCGCGGGCCCGGATCCTCCTGATCAACACACTGGCCTATCTGCTGGAGAATCGCCCGGCGGCCCCCAGCGCCCGTCTGTACGCGGGGTCGATCGACGATCTCCCCGCCTGTCTCCTGTCGCTCGACCCGCGCCTCGCCACGGCGCCGGACGATCTGGCGGGGGTCGACGTCCTGCTGGCGCCCGCCGACTGGACGGCGCCGCGGCGGCGCGACGGATCCGACCTTCCGCGGCTCTCGCGCGTCTCCCGATTCCTCCGCGAGGGAGGGACCGTGGTGCTCGTCAACCCGCAGTCGCTCGTGCAGGACTACTTGAGAAGACTGACGGGAGCGCCGGTGCAGTTCCGCGCCGCCGGAAACCCTCCGGTACGAATCGACGGCGACGTCCCGCTGCTGCGCGGGGTGGCTCCGGCCGATCTGGAGCTGCTGGCGCGGCCGGGGCGGACCGAGCTGCGGCTGCTGGCGCCGTCCGGCGCAGACCGCATCCGCCCCACCCTCGTCATGCCGGGCGTCGCGATGTACCGCGTGGGCCGCGGAACGCTCGTGGCCCTGGCCCTTCCCGACGCCGATGAATGCCGGAGGTCACGCACCGCGTCTCTTCTCGCCCGGCTGTTTACGAACCTCGGCGTTCCGTTGCGGCAGCGCCCCGGCATCGACCCGGACGCCGTCGCGATGCTGAACGACTAGAGAGTTTATCGGCGGCCGTCCCAGGCCATGATCCGCCCGATCCAGTCGCGCGTCTTCGGGGCATTATCGATTTTCAGATTTTCCAGGAAGAACTGCATCAGCGGGTTGCCCGCGGCCGACTCCTTCGAGAGAACGGCCAGGGAGAGCATCGGCGCCACGGTGAGGTCCGCCGCGTTCGGCGCGTCCCCCATCAGGTACGGCCCGTCCGCGAGGGCGGCCTCCACGCGGGCGGCCGCCCGGTTGATCCGCGCGTTCGACTCCCGTCTCTTGTCCGGGTCGACCTTGCCCTCGAGGGCCTGCCCGAAGGTCATGCCGACGGGAGGGCCGCACTCCGCGCGCGTGAACTGCTCCCATTCCTCGATCGTCTTGTGGCGCGTCCGATCCTCGCTGAACAGCCTGGGCGAGCCCGGCCAGTTGCCGTCCAGATAGCGCAGGATGGCGAAGGAATCGTAGACGATCGTCTCCCCGTGCAGAAGCACGGGGGCGAGCGACTGGCCGGACGCCTTGATCACCGGCGTCCGGTCCCGCGGATCGACCGGAATGATCTCGTACGGGATCTTCTTGTACGCCAGGGCGAGCCTGACCTTGATGTTGTTGGGTGACGGATGCAGATCGTACAGCTTGACGGGTCGATCCATGTGCGGGCCCCTCTCCGAGTTTCGCTGCGTTGGTGACCCGGTATTCTAATAGGAAAACAGGGCCCCGACGATGACCTCGTAGTCGGGGGCGGCGTCGGTCAGCGGCAGCGCCACGGCGGCGCGGAAGCCACCACGGCCGCCGTGCCCCATCAATTGCAACCCGGTCGTCAGGCGTCCGTCATTGCCCGCGCCGTCGAACCGCTCCGTCTCCCAGGACCCCTCGATGAGGAAGGTCAGGCGGTGCGTCGCCGGCATCAGGATCCCGGCACCGAGCAGGATCGTCTCCTCCACGTCGACTCCGGGAGGGTCACCGTTCAGACGGGCCCCGGCGTTGAAGGCGAGGGTGACGGCCGGCAGGTTCGCGCGGTAGGCCGCGAACACCTCCACGTCGGTCTCGCCGGTGCCGATCCCGTCCTCCTCGTCGGCCGTGGGGGCCTTCACCAGCGCGCCGAAGGCGGCCCGGTGAGGCCCGCTCCGCGGGGCGCGGTACTTCAGAAAGAGATCGACGTCGGAGAATCCGGACCCGCCGCTGCCCACGTCGGGATCGACGTCGATGAATCCGAACCTCAGCCCGGCTTCCACTGAGTCGCCCAGGCGGAAGGCGATCAGAGGGCCGGCGAAGGCGCTCTCCCCGTTGGGCAGGTTGGCGTAGACCAGACGCCCCTCGATCCAGCCGCCCGGCACGATCGCCGCGTCCTCGACGAAGCGCTGGAACACACGCCTCCCGTCCCGGTCGGCGCCGGCCGGCGGGCTCCCGCCCTCCGGCTCACGGGCCAGGGCCGCGCCGCCCGCCGCCGCGAGCATCACCACGAGGACCATCGCGAGACGCCGCATCCGCCCGCCCCTCCGGGAAATGATCAACGCTTCTACCCCACCTGCTCGATCCGTGACAAGCCCCCGCACTGCCGCACGCGTCCTCCGGACGATCCCGGAATCGTAACGGACCCCGTCCGTCAGAAAGCCGCCGGTTGCGGTCTCCTCCGGGCGGTCGTATAGAAAGGTTCACGGTTTCACAACCGCCGGGACACGCACTCATGCACTTCGACGACGCCTCGACCCGCCCCCAGGTGTGGGCGATCGGAGGCGGCAAGGGGGGAACGGGCAAATCCCTCGTCGCCGCCAGCTTCGGGATCCATCTGTCCCAGATGGGCCGCCGCGTCGTCCTGATCGACGGCGACCTGGGAGCGGCCAACCTTCATACCTTCTTCGGGATCGATCCCCCCGTGATCTCGCTCGGAGACTTCATCGAGCGCCGGGTCGCCACGCTCGACGAGGCGGCCGTCCCGACGGGCATCCCCCGCCTGCGCCTGATCAGCGGGGCCCGGAACGGTCTGGAGGCGGAGAGCCTCAAGTATTTTCAGAAGACGCGTCTGCTCCGGGTGATCCTCGACCTCGCCGCCGACGTCGTGATCGTCGATCTCGGGGCGGGGACGTCGCTCAACGTGCTGGATCTTTTCGGCATCGCCGATCGCGGTGTGGTCGTGGTGCTGCCCGAGCCGACCTCGATCGAGAACGCGTACCGGTTCATGCTCGCGGCGCTCCGCCGGCGCCTGCGCTGCCTGGGGAGGGCGCTCGGCTTCCAGTCGGCGATCGAGGCGGTGCTCGATGGGAGCGCCCGGTCGCGACCCGACCGCCCGCACGAGATCCTGGAGGACCTGGCCCGGTTCGACGTGCTCGCCGCCGACGCCGTGCGATCCCACCTCGGGGGGTATCTGCCGCACCTCGTCATCAACCAGGCCCGCGGCCACGACGACGCGCAACTGGGGGACTCGATGCGCCTCGTGTGCGATCGTTTCCTCGGGCTGCCGATCCACTACGCGGGAGCCATCCCCTACGACCCCGTCCTCGTCCGGACGATCAAATCGCGGAGACCCGCCCTCATGCAGTACCCGCGCTCCGGAACCTCGGAGTCGTTCCGCGCCGCGGCCGAGGAGATCGGCCTCACGCGGGGCGGACCGGACACGCCGGAGCGGTGGTGGGGAGAATCGGCGGAGACGGTCCTTCCGCGCGATCCGCACCGCATCCTCGACGTGCCCCGGGGCGCCCCGCACCGGGAGATCCTGTCGTCCTACCTCCGGCTCCGGTCGACCCTGCGCACAGGCTCGATGGCCTTCGTGTCGCTCGATTGCGAGGCCGAAAGGCGTGCCGCGATCGCCGAGGTCGAGCACGCGTTCCGATCGATCTCGCGCAACACGTCCGCCGGCGCCCTGCGATCCGCGCCCGGGGACGGACCCTCCCCGCGCCGCGAGACGGCCACCCGTTCCTGGTCCCCGCCGCGCCCCCGTTAAACGCCGTCTCCGGAGGCCCGCCCGTTGTGGCCGGCGATCCGGATCCGTTACGATCCGGCCGCACCGTCGAATCCGACCCGAACCACGGCGGCCCGGCCGGGCCGCAGGGAGGTGGCGCATGATCGGGACCCGCAGGAGGTTTCTCTTCGGCTCGGCGGCCGCGGTCGCGACCGCTCTCGTCGGCCCGGGCACCGCGGCGTCGCGAACGGATCCGCCGGGAGACCCGCGCCGCCCGGCCTCGACCGGCGACGCCCCCTCGCCGGCGAAGGGCTCCGCCTCGCTCCTGCGCGGCGACCGGGGACATCCCGCGCCCGCGACGTTCGACCGCCTGGACGAGGCGTGGCACCGGCGGGCCGTGCTCCGGCTGCAGGAGCGCCTCCGGGACGAGGGGATCGACGGCGTCCTGCTGGCCGATCGGTGGAACATTATCTACCTCAGCGGCTTGTGGTTCACATCGACGGAGCGGCCGTTCCTGCTCTTCATCCCCGCCGACGGCGCGCATCTGACATGGTTTCATCCGAGCCTCGACCGCGACCTGGTGGACACGACCTGGATCGAGGACCGCGAGGTCTACTTCGACTTCAAGCACGGCCGGGGGGCCTTCCCCAACCTCGGCCGCGTCCAGATGGGCGAGACCGTCGATCTGGAGCGCTGGGTTCTGAAGGGTCTGCGCAAGCGCGGGTGGACGGGCAAAGCGATCGGGGTCGACTTCCCCGTCACCGACGACTTCCGCGAGGCGGCGTCCGGGGAGCTTCCGAAGGCCTCGTTCCGCAAGGCCGGAGCGCTGTGCGAGCGGCTGCGCATGATCAAGACGCCGGAGGAGATCGCCCTCGCCCAGAGGGCGATGAACCTCTTCAGCCGCATCCACGCCTTCGCCCGCGACGCCATCCTGTCGCGCGGCACGGACGCGACCGATTTCGAGATCGCGAGCGAGACGACGCGGTACGGCGTCGATCTCCTCATGAACGAGATCCGGCGCGACGGCCGCCCCCACACGGCGGTCGGCATCCGGGTCGGGATCGCGGTCCGGAGCGGGGTCGGCACCGCCTATCCGCATCCGAACCAGTTCCACCACAACCCGATCCGCAAAGGGGACGCCCTGCAGGTCGCCGGCATCGTCAACATCGGCGGCTACGGCGGAGAGCTCTATCGCGCCTATCAGATCGCCCCGTGGGACGCGGTGCGCGAGAAGGTGTGGCAGGTCCACACCGACTGCTGCCGCATCCAGGCGGAGGAGTCGGCCGCGGGGGTGACCTGCTCGTACGTGGCCAAGAAGGTGCACGACCACCAGGTGAGAAACGGCATGGCGGAGTACATCTACCACCGGCCGGCGCACGGCCAGGGCTCCGAGGGGCACCAGCCGCCCTACATCGCGCTCGGGGATCACACCATGCTGGAGGAGGGGATGACCTTCAGCAATGAGCCCGGCCTCTACGCTCCGGCCCTCGGGTTCGGCTACAACCACTCCGATCTCGTCCTCGTGACGAAGGACCGCGGCCTGCAGCTGGGGAGCGTCCCCGCCACGCAGGAGTGGTGCTTCCTGCGTCTCTGACACTACATTCCGGGCGGGCCCCCGGGCCGCCATGACCAGATCGTAATCGACCGCGGCGCGCGGGACCGCGCCGAGGGGATTCGCCGGAATGGCGAAGAAGACGACCGACAGGACGATCGTTCGCAAGCGGGTCCGCGTTCCAAGACGGAACCTGCGGAAGAATCACGCGTCGCTGGTGGTGCTCAAGGGAAGCGACATCGGTCGCGACTTCCGCATCCACCGGAAGGTCATGACGCTCGGCCGGGGCGTTGACGCCGAGGTGCGCCTGTTCGACGATCTCGCCTCGCGTGAGCACGCGCGCATCGAAAAGCGCTACGACCGGCGCCGGGGCGTCTCCACCTACCACATCGTGGATCTGGGCAGCACCAACCACACCTTCGTGAACGCGCGCCAGATCGATTGCGCGCAGCTGCGGGATGGCGATCGCATCCAGATCGGCAACACGGTCCTCAAGTTCGTCCTACTCGACGACGTCGAGGCCCGATTCCACGCCGAGGTGCGGCACCGCATCACCTACGATCAGCTCACCGGGCTGCTCACCAAGGACTCCCTCTACATGGCCCTGGAGATCGAGCTCAAGCGGTGCAGGCAGTACGACACGCCCCTCGCCGTGCTGATGATGGATCTGGACCGGTTCAAATCGGTCAACGACCGGCACGGCCACCAGGCCGGCAGCTTCGTCATCGGCGAGGTGGGCCGGAGGATCCGGGAGTCGATCCGCTCGGCGGACATCTCCGGGCGCTACGGCGGCGAGGAGTTCATCGCCTACCTGCCCGAATCGACGGCGGAGCACGCCGTCATGGTCGCGGAGCGGATCCGGGCCGCGATCGCGGACCGCCCGTTCCGGCTCGACGACCTGGTCGTCCCGGTGACCATCAGCATCGGCGTCGCGGTCCGGCCGGCGCACGGGGAGGACATCGACACGCTCGTGGCGGAGGCGGATCGCGCCCTCTACGAGGCCAAGGACGGGGGTCGCGACCAGGTCCGCCTGCGGGAGATCCCCGGAAAGGCGCGGGCCCGGGGCTGATGCGGTGCGGCCGCTTCGGCGGCGGGGACGCGGCGTCCGGTCAGGCGCCGCGGGCGCGGCGACGCGTGGAGCGGCCGCCGGCGCCGGCGAGGCTCTCGATCTCCCGATCGGTGAGCAGGCGATCGCTCCTCTTGGCGGCGTCGAGGATCCGCGTCACGATCGCCTCGTCCGGCCGGATCCCCCTCTGCTCGAGCCAGAAGACGACGTTGGAGCGGCCCGACATCGGACCGATCCGGATCTTCTGGGACAGTCCGTAGTCGGACGCCGGCACGCCCGAATAGACGCGGTCCGCCAGCCACCCGTCGTTCATCTTGAGGGCCTTGATCACCGCCGCGGCGTGCACGCCGGTGCCGGTCTCGAACGCGTCGCTTCCCACGACCGGATAGTTGTGGGGGATCGGGACCTTGCAGCCTTCCGAGATCACGCGGCAGTACTCGGCCAGGCCGGTGAGGTCGCGGTCGATCCAGCCCAGCAGCTTGAGATTCACGAGCAGAAGATCCATCGGCGTGTTCCCCGCCCGCTCGCCGATCCCGAGGCCGCAGCCGTGCACCCGCGTGACGCCGGCCGCGATCGCGGCGAGGGTGTTCGGGATCGCCAGGCCCCGATCGCGGTGGCCGTGCCAGTCGATGCCGACGCCCCCGCCCGCCTCCTCGACGACCGAGCGCACGTGCCCGATCAGCCCGGTCACTCCGTGGGGCGTGGCGTGCCCGACCGTGTCGGTCACGCAGATGCGCTTTGCGCCGCAGCGGATCGCGGTCGTGTAGAGGCTGCGGATCGTCTCCGGGTCGGCCCGGGCCGTGTCCTCGGTGACGTACATCACCGGCAGCCCCTCGCGCACGGCGAAGGTGACCGCCTCCTCCGTGTGGCGCAGCAGGGTGTCGATCGTCCAGCCCTCGGTGTAGCGCCGGATCGCCGACGATCCGATGAACACGCACGCCTCGATCGGCATGCCGACCTCCGACGAGATGCGGACGATCGGCTCGATGTCCCGCACCAGCGTGCGGGCGGCGCAGTTCGGGCGGATATTGAGGCGGGCGGACTGGATTTCCCGGCAGAGCGCGGTCACGTCGGCCACGGCCCGCGGTCCGGCCCCCGGGAGACCCACGTCGGCCGTGTCGATCCCCAGGGCGTCCATGGCCCTCAGGATCCGCTTCTTCATCTCGACGGGGGGGTCCACCACGCTCGGCCCCTGCAGCCCGTCCCGAAGGGTCTCGTCGTCCAGGGCGATCGGTCCGGGAGGCCCGGGAGGGGCGCCGAGCTGGTTCCAGTCGTGGACCAGATCGGCGGGCCGGTCGGCGTTGCGGGTCATGAAACCGATGATAGAGGGGCCCCCTCCCCCTGTCAACCGAATGCCGCCCGGTCCGGGCCGCAGGAACACCCGGGTGGGGCCCGGGAGCCGCCTTGCGCCCATCGGTTCAGGAAACTACGTTTGACCCGGCCTGAGAGGAGGGTCCGATGCGATCGAGCCGTATGCCCCTGCTTCGTCCCCGCGCGCTGCTGGCGCTTCCCCTGGCGCTGCTGGCGCTGGTCTCGTTCCCCGGCGAGACGCTCGCCCTGGGGGACTACGTCGGGGTCGAGGCGGCCCCCTGGTTCCAGGGGTTTCAGGGCAGCGCCGCCATCGACGGCAACACCATGCCGGGCACTTCGTTCGACTTCCGGGACACCCTCGGACTCGACGACACCGACGCCGCCCCCTCGGGCCGTGTGTGGGTGCGCTGGCTGAACAAGAGCCACTTCGTGTTCGACTACGCCGACTCCTCGCGCTCCGGCACGGGCGTCCTGACCGCCACGCTCGACTTCAACGACACCTCCTATACGGCCGGCGAGACGGTGACCTCCGACCTCGACCTGAACCTGCTGCAGGCCAAGTACCGCTACTCGTTCCTGAAACTGAAGGTCGTGGAGGTGGGCGTCCACACGGGCCTGAACCTGGCGCAGGTGGACATGCGCCTCATGGGATCGTCGAGCGGGCTGACGACGCTGTCCGAGGACGTCCCCTTCCCCACGGCCGGCGGCACCCTCATCGTCAAGCCGCTGCCGGGCTTCCACATCCGCGCCGAGTTGGACGGGATGGCGGTCACCGTGTCGGGGAACGAGATCGACATCCTCGACGCCCGCCTGCAGATCGAGTACTACTTCATGCACTCGTTCGGCATCTTCGCGGGCTACCGCTCCTTCCGGTTCGACGTCGTCTCCGACGACTTCGGCTCGGTCAACTCGACCTTCGACGGCGCCTACATCGGTCTCGGCCTGAAGTTGTGATCGGGGCCGTTCCGGCCCTCCCCCGCTCTCCCGCGCCGCGCGCGGGACTCCGCCCCTCGATACGCGCACCGGTTCCACGAGACGAATTGATCGAAGGGCGCCGCCCGGCGCTGGCGATCACACGCAGATCACCGGCGGCAGGCGCGCGGGCGCTTCGTCTCGGCGCGCCCCGTCTCGGCTCCGAGCGTGCGGAGATCCCCTTCCCCGGCCGCCCCCTCGATGGCGGGGAACAGTCGGCGCTCCTCCCAGCGGACATGATCGTGCAGCGTCCCGGCCAGCCGGAGCATGAGGGCGCGAGCCGGATCCGCTTCCGCCGGCTCCCGGACGAAGGCGTCGGCCAGGGACCGAATCTCCTCGTGCTCCCTTCGCATGCGGTCGAGGTCGCCCGCGTCAGGGATCAGCGGCGGCAGCAGACGCTCCTCCAGGCCGAGGTGATCACGGAACCAGCCATCCCACAGATCCTGGAACGCCGTCCGCGCCGCGCGCCGCTCGTCGGGGCCGCCCTCCACCGCCAGCCGGAGCGCCTGGACCTGCATCAGCGCTTCGTGATGGTCCCGGGAGAGCGGCCGGAGACTTGGATGTCGCTTCATTCTCCGCTCGTGCCGCGTCGAGATTGATCCTGCCTCGGGGTCGAGGCCCGGATCGGATCCGTACACTCAGAGCGTTCTACTCACCGGCCGGAACCGACCAGCGCAGCCGATAGTACTTCGGCGGGCTCAACTCCTGGATGATCGAGGCGCGCACCTCGGCCGCGTCGGGCACGTAGTTGACCCGCCGCGGCGCGGCGAGGACCGAGTCGAGCAGCGTCTCCTCGTTCAACTCGTCGTCGGAGGGCACCGCCCGCAGCGCTCCAACCAGGACGACGACCGGCAGGGGCGTCACCCATCGTTCCGAGAGGTTCGACAGCGCGTCCCACAGGCCATGGCGTCGCGTGGCGAAGCGCCCGTCGTCATCCGAGACGAACCCCTCGGACTCCAGCAGGTCGCCAGCCACCTCGATCGTCACGGACGCCGGGAAAGGATCGTAGACCAGTCGGGATAGCTCGTCGAGCGTGTAGGCCTCGCCCCCGCTGACGTTCAGCAGATCCAGGAGGGGGCCGGAGGCTTCCTCCGCCAGCTTCAGCAGCCGTCGCGCCTCTTCCGGCAGCTCTCCGCCCTCCTCATCCTCGACCGAGAAGCTCAGGAGCCGCCCCATGGCCACGCGCTCTTCCCCGGGATGCTCGTCGAGCCGGGCGTATAGATCGGCGAGCGCTCCGAGATAGAGAGTCACGGACGCGGAGAACGTCTCGGTGGCCTGTTCGACCTCCCGCCTCTGCCGATAGGTGGCATCGGTGGCTCCGGAGGGGATCAGCTCCAGCGTGATCGCCCGCTCATCCCGCCGCACGATGGCGCTCACCGGCGTCGGCGCGAAGAGTTTCTCGACCGCCCGCGGATCGGTGGCCAGCGCCTGGCGGATCGACGAGACCAGAGCCCCCTTGTCGAAGTCATGGCAGACACGGGACCTTTCGGGCTCCATGGCCCGTACGGCCCGGGCCCACAGATCCTGTTCACGGAGGATGTCGTCGCGCATCGAGTCGAGCCGGGCCGCCACACGGGGATTCTCCGTGTCCCGCCACGAGGAAAGGATCCTCGTCTCCGCCCGGATCTCGACGCTTCCGTCGGCGAGGAAGAACAGATGGAGCCCCTGCCGGACGGGGGCGTCGAAGCAGGACACGGCCGGCATGGCGACGGCGAGAATTGACAGGAGCGTGATCGGGCGGAATCCCCGGGAGAGGTTCTTCATGTCGTCGAGTATACCGGGGGACATCGCCGGGACGACAACGATACCTCCTGCCTCATGAACTTCGATCGCGCCTGCCCCGGTCTCGGCCTGAAGTTCTGATCGGGGAGCCTCCCGGGCCTCCCCTGCTCTCCCCCGCCCGGCGCGGCAACACCCTGGGGACTCACGAGTCCAGGCGATCCGGAGCACTGCCCGGCGACATCCAGCGGGACATTCTGGCACCCTGCCGGCAGCAGGCTAAACGCGTGTGGAGCGAAGCAGCCAGCTGGCCAGCGCGGGCAGCAGGAGGATGGCGCCCAGCATGTTCACCAGGAACATGAACGTGAGCAGGATGCCCATGTCCGCCTGGAACTTGAGCGGGGCGAAGATCCAGGTCCCAACTCCCACGGCCAGCGTGATCCCGGTGAAGACCACGCCGGTCCCGGTCAGCTGCAGCGTGTGCCGGAAGGCGGACACGAGCGGCTCTCCCCGGGCCAGGAAGCTGGAGAGGCGGCTGTAGATGTAGATCCCGTAGTCGACGCCGATGCCCACACCCAGCGCCACCACGGGTAGTGTCGAGACCTTGAGACCGATCTCGAGCACGCTCATCAACGCGTACGCGAGCAGAGAGACCAGCGCCAGCGGCAGCACGATGCACAGCACGGCCCGTATCGAGCGGTAGGTGATGAGACACAGGAGTATGACGGCGGAGAATACCCCGAGAAGGATCGGAAACTGGTCGGCCGCCACCTCCTCGTTGGTCGCGGCCATGACCCCGACGTTTCCGGCGGCCAGTCTGAACCGGACGCTCTCCGATCCGTGCGCATCGTCGAATCGTTTGACCGCCGAGACCACGCGGGAGATGGTCTCCGCCTTGTGGTCCGCGGTGAAGACGAGCACCGGCATGACGCTGCAGTCCTCGTTCAACAGGCCGCTGCTCGTCGGCACGTAGGCCACGGACTGCGTGAGCACCGACTGATTCCTCGGGATCACGCGCCATTTGAGGCTGCCCTCGTTCCAGCCGGCGTTGATCACCTTGGCGATGGCGGGAAGGCCGATCACGGATCGAACGCCGTCGACGTTTCGCATGTGCCATCCGAAGTCGTCGATCGTGGACATCACGTCGTAATCGATGCAGCCTTCCGGAATCGTCTCCACGATGATCGAGATCATGTCGACGCCGATGTCGAAGCGCTCGCTGATCACCTCGCTGTCGATGTTATAGCGGGAGTCGGAGTGCAGCTCGGGAACTCCGGCGTGCAGATCGCCGATGCGGACGTCGGAGCCCATCCACGCTCCGAGGATCAGCAGACCTGCGGCGACGACGAGGATCGCGAGCGCGCGCCTCGGCTCGGCCACGCGGCTGACGCCCCGCCAGATGCGCGCGAGACGATCAGCACGCGCGAGAAGCCTGCGCCTGTAGGCGTCATCGACCCGCGCGTAGGACAGCAGAACGGGCAACAGCACCAGATTCGTGAGGATGATTGTGGCCACGCCCAGACTGGCGGTGACGGCCATCTCCCGAATCACCTGGATCCTGATCACCAGGATGGTGATGAATCCGATCGTGTCGCTGGCCAGGGCGATCATGCCGGGAACGATCAGGTGTCGCGTGCCCTGCCGCGCCGCCGTCAGGGAGTCCGCCCCGCCGAGCAGCTCGGCGGCGGTCGCGCCGACCATCTGTACCCCATGGCTGACCGCGATGGCGAAGACGAGAAACGGCACGAGAATGCCGAGAGGATCGATGCCAAACCCCAGCAGCTGCATGATCCCCAGCTGCCAGATCACCGCGATCAACGAACAGGCGAGCACGATTGCCGTGTGGCGAACCGACCGCGTGAAGATGTAGAGAAAGATCGCGGTGATCGCGAACGTCACACCGAAGAACAGGATCACACGGGTGGCGCCATCCGAGATGTCGCCGATCACCTTGGCAAACCCGATGATGTGGGTGTCGACGACGACGTCGACGTCGGCCCTTTCCTTGCCCCGGATCCTGTCCTCGAGCTCGCGAGCGACGAATATGTAGTTCAGGGGCTCCCCGGTGTTGGGATTGAACTCGAGCAGCTCGGCGCTGATGATCGCCCCGGTGAAGTCGTTCGCGACCAACCGGCCGACGAGGTCGGCCTTGAGCACGTTCTCGCGAACCTGTGCCAGACCCTCCGGCGTGGGCTCGAAGTCGGCCGGAACCACGTTCCCGGCGGCGATGCCGTCCTCGACGACTTCGGTGAAGCGCACGTTGGGTGTGAACAAAGAGCGCACCTGCGTCCGATCCACCCCCGGGATGAAGAACACCTCGTCCGTGGCCTCCCGGAGCAGCGCGAAGAAATCGCGTGTGAAGATGTCCCCCTCGCGGACCATCAGGGCGATGAGGATCCGGTTGGCGCTGCCGAACTCGTCCCGGTATTTGGTGAACGTCTTCATGTAGTCGTGCTGCAGCGGCAGCAGCTTGCTGAAGCCGGCGTCGATGCCGATCCGCGTCGCCGAGTGGGCCATGAACGCGGTCATCAGGAGGAAGAGAGCGATGACCCATGGCCGGCGGCTGAAGAGCGCGCCTTCCCACCACGTCACGATGCGTGAACGATTCATCTCCGCGCCTCGCGGCCCGACCCTATGGAGGGCCGGCCGCCGTTAAACCGTCTTCGAGCCGGCTCACGCCGAACTCACCGATCAGGATCAGGCTCCCATCGTCGGCCTGGATCGCCGTGGCCAGGGCCTGCCGATCCGGCAGCTCCCGCAGGGTGAAGGTCCGGCCCCCGTCGCGGCTCTCGAGCAGGTTTCCCTCGTGGCCTGCGACGATCAGCGTCCCGTCCGCGGCGCGCAGCCCCCGGTTCAGCAGCGCCACGGTGCCGGTCAAGATCTCCTCCCAGGTCCTGCCGGCGTCCTCGGAGCGGAACATGTGACCGCGCAGCCCGAAGAGAAGCAGCGAGTCGTCATCGAGGGGCAGGGTTCCGAAGAACGATCCCTCGTAGGGTGAGGGGAGGGTGATCCAGGTGCGGCCCTCGTCATCCGAGCGGTAGACGGTGCCCGCCTCGGCCGCCAGGTAAAGGCGCCCCGTCGCCGATCGGGCGATGTGGTGCAGATGGTAGTCGTCGCTCTCGCTGATGACGAGCCGGGTCCACGTCGTTCCGGAATCGGAGGTGACGAGACACAGGCCGTACGCGCCGACGGCGAACCCGCTCCGCGCGTCGCGGAACCAGACGTCGAATAGCGGGCTCTCCTCCTCGGGGGCGTGATGCACACGCTCCCAGGTGCGCCCGCCGTCCCGGGTGCGCAGGATGGTGGCGTCGTGACCCACCGCCCAGCCGAGCCGCCGGTCCTGAAAGTGCACGCCGGTCAGCGTCGCCCGGGTAGGAACCCGGACCTGGCGCCAGGAGCGGCCCCGATCCTCCGAGATCAGCACATGGCCGCGCTCGCCGACGACCACCGCCCGTCCTTCGACGAATGCGCCGTCGAGAAGGAGGGATCGATCCGCCAGGGGCGCCTCGACCGAATGCTCGACGACGTGCGTGCCGGATTCCTGGGCGAAAACGCAGGCGGGCAGAACGGCGCCTGACAGCAAGAGACCGATCCAGAGGCCTGGTGAAAGTCTCGCCAATCGGATTTCCGTCGCGGCGCCCTGCCGGCAGGCGGGTCGCCCCGGCCGAAGCCTACCGCTTGCCCTCGCGACGAAGAGCGTCGGGCGTGTAATCCGCACGAGTGCGCTTGACGTTGAACCTGTGCATCGGGTTCTGGTTGTCGAGACCGATCGCCAGATAGCGCCCGGCCTGGAGATCGGTATGGACCTCGAGCGTCGTCCAGAACACGGGCACCTCATAGTAGTTGATGGAATGCCCCTCGGAGACGCGCCACAGCTGATCGCGATTGTCGTACTGATCGACGTGCAGAATCTGCCACGAGTCCTCGTCCACGTAAAACACGCGCCGCTTGTAGATGTGCCGGGCGCCCTCCCTCACGGTCGCGTCGACGACCCAGACGCGGTGCAGCTCGTACCTCAGATGCTCGGGATTGATGTGCAGCGGCGTGAGGATGTCCTCGTATTTCAGCGCATCGCTGTGCAGCTTGTACGAGTTGTAGGGGACGTAGATCTCCTTCTTCCCGACCAGCTTCCAATCGTAGCGGTCGACCGCGCCGTTGAACATGTCGAACTGGTCGCTGGTGCGCATCGCGTCGGCGGCCGTGCCGGGATTGTCATACGCCACGTTCGGCGCCCGGCGGACGCGCCGCTGGCCCGGGTTGTACAGCCATGCGCTTCTGTGCTCCTTGACCTGGTCGAGCGTCTCGTGCACGAGAAGAATGCCTCCCGCCAGCCGGGCGGGTGCGACGACCTTCTGCTTGAACATCAGGAGCTTGTTCTGCAGCTCCTCCTCGGTGATGCCCTCCTGGCTGTAAAGCACCCAGAACTCGTCCTCGAACTCGACGAGCGTGTACTTGCCCGAGCGGGTGGGCGCGGCCTGGGCGATGGTCCGCAATGCGCTGTTCCCGCGATAGCGCAAGAGGTGGTTCCAGATCACCTCGATGCCGCTCTTCGGGATCGGAAACGGGATGCCGACCACCGCGCCCCTCACGCCGTAACCCTTCTCGGCCAGCTCGGCCGTCGCCGCGACCTTCTTGGTCATTTCGTAGATGCGCCGCGGGTATGCGGCGCTGCGCCGGGTCGGATAGACGTGCATCCGGAAGCTATCGTACGTGCGCAGCATCTCCCGATGGCCGGGCGTGAGCCTGTCGGCGTACTGGTCCATGTTCTGCGCCGTGATCGTGAACAGGATCGCGTCGCCGGCGTAGGGATCGGGGTGGTGCATGCCCGGTTTGTATCCTGCCGGAGGCTTCGTGATCCCGCCCTCCCAGGCCGGGATCGTGCCTTCTTTGTTTCCGGCCCTCTCGGCGCCGAGGGGGGTGAGATCGACGCCAAGCCGCGCGATCTCTTCGGGTGACAACGCCGCCTCGGCGGACGAGCCGACGGCGAGCAGCAGCATCACTCCGACACTCATCATTCCTCTTCCAGGCATCGCCATCGCTCCCTCGCTCAGAATGAGTACTTGAAGCTCGCCGCGACGAAGTCGCGGTCGTTGATCAGGTTGTACCGGCCGGCGCCGAAGAAGTCCGTGTAGCTGATGTCCGCCGACCAGGTGTTCTGGAAATCGAAGCTGAGGCCCACCGTGAAGGCACGCCGGTTCTCGATGAAGTTGCCGCCGGGGCCCGGCGAATTGCCGTTGACGTCGTGGCTCCATGCGAATCTCGGAGAGAGGGCGACGGCGCCGATGGCGTTGTTGTACTGCAGCCTTCCGACGAGTCGGTAGCCCCACGACGTGGCATCCGCGAAACGGTCCGGGGCCTCGGCCGGCTTCAGCGGATGAGCGGCGCCGGGGTTGGCCGGATTCTCGTGATAGGGGTTGCCGCTGACGTAGGTTCCCGCGGCCTCCAGGCGCAGCTCGCTCGGGTCCGGCATATCCGGGACGTAGGTGACCGCCCCCTCGAACAGAAGCAGAGCCTGGTCGGCGCCGAGAGCCTGCGGCCAGATCTTGGTCAGGGTGGTCTGAAACTGGGTGGTGTCCTCGAGGATGAACCCGGGAACGAAAGTCTGGAACATCGTGCTGTAGTCGACGCCGGTGAAGGTCGTGATCTGGCTCGCGCCGGGGCCGGCGACGAAGGCGGGATTGATCGGCTCCAGCGCCGCGAACAGCAGCTCCACATCGTCGATCTGCAGCGGCGCGTCCCGACGGTACGAAAGCTCGCCCTGCATGGCGAGGCCCGTCGTGCCGAGCTGGGTGTTGAAGCTGATCCCGTAGAGCTTAATGTCCTCCGGGTAGGCCAGAGAGTACCGCGCCGTCTGGGCGTAGGCGTCGGTGGCGAACGCACTGGTGGTCTGAGCGACGTTCCCCCCCGTGGCCGCGGTGGCCGCGATCGCCGTCGAGGCTCCCGTTGGGGCGCCGGCCATGACCCCGGCCGCGGTGCCTGCGGCGATGGCCCCGGGGATGTCGCCGGGGTTCATGGCCAGCCAGCTCAGGGCCGCGAAGGTGATGCCCGGCGCCGCGGCGCCTATGGTTCCGGCCGTGGTCGCGCCGGCCACGGTCCCGGTGCGCCCGTTGATGGTCGGCAGGCGACTGTGGTAATTGATGAAATAGAAACCGAACTCGGTCTCGCCTAGCGCCGGCACGAACCAGCGCAGCGCCGCTCCGTAGTGGCCCCCGTCGTCGGCCTCCAGATCCGACTCGCGCGGTACCCCGAGGAAGGGCCGCGTCGGATCGCTGGGGTCGGAGAACGGCGGTGTGTCGCCCGAGTCCCCGAACCCCAGGAACACGGTGTTGCCGTCGTCGCCCACGAAGTCGCTGGTCGAGAAGTAAAAGCCAGCCGGATCGAGCTCGATCTCGTCCCATTCGTACTCGTAAAAAAGCTCCAGAGAGGCGTTCCCGCCCAGGGAGAACGAGCCCCAGACCAGACCGACCGGCAGCAGGGCGTCGCGCAGCTCGGCCCCGGGGGTGCGGAACGCGCTCACGTCGATCGGATTGATGGTGTTGATGCCGCCCTGGATGAAGGTGCTCTCC
>JBFGDZ010000047.1:0-20460 GCA_041580375.1 Candidatus Polarisedimenticolia bacterium | reverse complement strand
CGACGCGGAGATCAGGAACAGCTCGGAATCGCGCCGCGCGTGAAGACGCGCGGCCCGGGGCGCGGCGCCGACCGCCCCGTGCTCCTCGAGGATCGCGTGCGCGTTGATCCCCCCGAACCCGAAGGCGCTCACGCCCGCGCGGCGGGGGCCGTGACCGTGATGGACCCAGGGGCGCGTCCTCGAGTTCAGATAGAGCGGCGTCCCGGAGAGCTTCGGATGACCGCCGTCGGCGTGCAGCGTGGGGGGCAGGATTCCGTGGTAGACGGCGAGCGCGGCCTTGATCAGGCCCGCGACGGCCGCGCCCGGGATGCAGTGGCCGATCATCGACTTGACCGAGCCGACGGCGATGCGCGCGCGCGCCCCACCGTCGCCGAACACGCGGAGCATCGCCTCGATCTCGGTCGCGTCGCCGACGGGCGTGCCCGTGCCGTGCGCCTCGATGAGACCCACGCTCGCGGGATCCACGCCGGACGATTCGTAGGCGCGGCGCATGGCCAGCTCCTCCCCCTCGACGCGCGGCGCCAGGATGCCGACCGCGCGCCCGTCGCTCGACGTGCCGACGGACCGGATGACGGCGTAGATGCGATCCCCGTCCCGCTCCGCCTCATCGCGGCGCTTGAGAACGACGACTCCCGCCCCCTCGCCGAGGAGCAGACCGTCCGCCTCCGGATGGAACGGACGGATCGTCCCGCTGCGGGCGAGGGCGCCCAGCTGAGAGAAGAGCAGGGCGATCGGGTGGGTCGTGGAGACCTGGATCCCCCCCGCAAGGACAAGATCGCAGACATCCGAGCGGAGATCGCGAATCGCGTAGTCCACGGCGATCAGCGCGGACGAGCAGGCCGCGTCCACGGAGAAGGCGGGCCCCATCAGATTCAGGCGGTTGGCGATGCGGCCGCACATCACGCTGTGCGCCAGGCCCGGCGCCGTCTCCGGGTTGAACGGGGGCAGGTTGGCCTTGAGGCTCTTCTTGAGGAGGGCGAGATCGTCCGCCGAGTACTCGGGATGCAGGCGTCGCAGAAGGCCGATCACCTGATCGACGACGATGGTGTGCTGGAAGCAGGCGACCAGGCCCCGGTTGACGTACGTGCCCCGGCCCAGGATCACGCCGGTCCGGCTCCGATCGAACGGGCGCTCCAGGTACCCGGCGTCCTCGAGCGCCTGGTGGGCGAGCTGCAGCGCCACGAAGTGCTCCGGCTCGCCGCCGTCGACGGCGCGGGGCATGACGCCGAACTTCATCGGATCGAACGGGATGCCGCCGCCGAGATAACCGCCCCGCGTCGTGTAGAGGCGGTCGTTCTCGGTCGAATCCGGATCGAGCACCGCTCCCGCGCCCCATCCGTCGGGCGGCTCGCCGATCGCGTCCACCCCGGCGACGATGTTCTCCCAGAAGGTCTTCAGATCGGGAGCCTGCGGGAACAGGCAGGCCATCCCGATGATCGCGACGTCCCCCCGACCACCGCTCATTCGGCCCCCCGGCGGATCCAGCGGCCGGCCAGACGGTTGAGATCGCGGCTCGCGGTGAACTCGGCGTCCTCCAGGCTGACCACGATCCGTCCCGCATCGTTGAGGATGAGGGTCTGCGTCTCCAGATGGTGGCCGCCCGCGTCCGTGCGCGCCCGGACGACGCAGCGCAGCCGCGTGCCGTTCGTCGCGGCGAAGCGCCGCAGCCTGCGGAACCGGGCCGGCAGGGGCGTCATGTCGGAGCGCGCGCGCGAGAACAGGAGCGTCAGCTGAAAGGCGCTGTCGATCAGGACCGGATCGAAGATCCACTCCGGCGCGGTCGCGCCTCGCAGAAGGCGGCCGGGGCTCGAGGGGAGGAGCGTGGCCGCGATGGCGCGGTCGCTGAATCCCTCGAACGACTCGATCCCCTGGAACAGGGGCCCGTGAAACAGCCAGCGGTCGTAAGCCTCCGCGACGCTCATCGGGAACGGACGCAGATCGGCGACCTCGGGATCCGGGTCGGCGGGGGCCGCCGGCAGAGCGGGGCCGACGCGGCACGTGGCGCGGTAGAAGACCCGGCGGCCGGCGGGATCGGCGATCTCGACGTCGATCGCCTCTCCGTCGGCGCCGGCGTCGGCCCGGGCGGCGGGACGCGCCGTGATGCGCAGCGGTTTCGCCCCGTTCTCCAGCACGACGCCGTTGAGCAGCCGGAACGACTCGACGCCGATCACCTCGCTCTCGGGCCACTGCCTGCGGACGGTTTCGGCCATCATTTCGATCGCCACGGCCGCCGGCAGGACGGGATGACCGTCGAGCTGGTGATCCCGAAGGTAGAGATCGCGCTCCGGATCCAGGACGCGCGACAGTTCGACGCGGCCGTTGCCGCCGGGGGATGCCGTCACCCCGTGCAGGAGGGGCAGCTCCTCGGCGTCGGTGGACGGGGCGGGCTCGGGGACGCCGGCGCCCCGCCAGGGGCCGTCACCCAGGATGACCTCCACCTCGCCCTTGGCTCCCCGCTCGATCTCGTCCACCGCCGCGGCCCGCCCGCCTTCGGGAGGGATGAGCTGCACGCCGCGCTCCGCGAACCGCCGCTGGACCTCGGCCGAGGCCATCCCGGTCCTGCCCCAGGGCCCCCAGTTGATGGCGACGACCCGTCCCGGAAGATCGCGATCCAGCGCCGCGGCCAGATCGTTGAGCGCCTCGTTGGCCGCCGCGTAGTCGCACTGGCCGCGATTGCCGAACCGACCGGCCACCGATGCGAACAGGACGAAGAAGCGGAGCGCGTCGCGCCGCAGGCGACGCGACAGGATGAAGGCGCCGTCCGCCTTCGTGTCGAAGACGCGGTCGAACGACTCCGGCGTCTTGTCCTCGATCAGCCGATCCTCGATCAGGCCCGCCCCGTGAATGACGCCGTCGATCCGGCCGTGCTCGCGCTCGATCCGATCCAGCAATTCGCCGAGCGCGGCGTCGTCCCGGACGTCGGCCGCGACGTAATGCGCCCGCGCGCCGTGCCGGCCGATCGCCTCCAGGTTGCGCCGGATCTCGCGCTCGCGGAGCAGCCGTCGCACGGCGGCCTCGATCTCCGCCGGGCGGGGCGTCGCGCCGGATCGGCTCGCGATCCCGATGAGCGCCGCCTTGAGTTCGTGCGGCGCGTCGATTCCCCGGATCTCGGGCGGCTCCGGATCGGCGGACAGCGGCGATCGTCCAACCAGGACGAGCGTCGGCCCGTGCCGCGCCGCGATCTCGCGGGCGACCTCGGCGGTGATGCCGCGCGCGCCGCCGGTGATCAGAATGACGGAATCGCGCGTGATGCGCGGCGCGTCGGGGCGGGCATCGGGCAGGGGCGCCTCGACGGGGCGCGGGACGAGGCGGCGCCCGTCCCGGTAGGCGATGTCGATCTCGCGATCGTCCTCGAGCAGCTCCCGCAGGATCCGGCGCGCCGACGCGTCCGTCCCGTCGCGGCGCCCGAGGTCGACGGCGCGGCAGCGCACCTCGGGCCACTCGACGGCGAGGGTCCTGATCAGTCCGGCGACGCCGCCCCGCCCGGGGAACCGGGGCTCGCCGCCGTCCGGCTCGCGTCCGCCGCCGTCGAGGGAGGTCGCCGCGAACAGAAGCGCACCGCCCGCGCGCCCGGCCGTTCGCAACGAGGGCGACGCGGCGCGGGCCAGTCGGAACAGGCTCTTGACGTCCCGATCGATGCCGTTCTTCCAGGCGCCGATCGAATCGCGCCAGGCGCCGGGCGGCCGGCCGAGCGGGAGGAGGTGGATGATGCCGGCCGGGACTCCCAGCCGCTCCGTCACGATCTCGATGAGCGCCTCGGCCCCCCGCGGAGCGAGCAGATCGGCCGTGAAGATCCCCGGCTCGGCCTCCGTCGACTCCGGTCCCGGACGGATGAGCGCCGTGACGGCGCCCGCCCGCCGGAGATCTTCGGCCAGCGTTCGGGCGATGCCCCCGCCGTCGTCCGTGATCAGGATCGGCGCGCGGGGGAGCGCGGCGGGGGAGCCGCCCCCTGGCGTCGCCTCGACGAGCCGGGTCAGGAAGCGGGGAACCGCGGCGGCCTGCGCGGCGTCCGGAGGTCGGGTCGCCTCCGCCGTCGTTTCCGCGCCGGCCGATGCAGCGGGACGATCGCCGGCGGCTTCGAGGGCTCCGGCGATCCCGATGATGGCGCGCAGGGTCCTGGCCCGGGTGAGCTCCTCCATCGCACCCTGAAGGCGGGGAGCGAAGGCGGGGTCGCTCCGGCGCTGCAGCGCGCCGAGGATCTCGACCCTCTTGATCGAATCGATCCCGAGGTCGGCCTCGATGTTGAGGTCCAGGTCGAGCATCTCGGCGGGGTAGCCGGTCCGCTCCGCGACGATCGAGAGGAGCCGCTCGCGAACGCCGCCGTGCGGGGCGGCCGGAGTCGCGGTGGCCTCGGGCGCGGCGGCGGCCGGCGGCGCGGGCGACCGCGCGTCCGTCGAGGCCTTCCCCGCGGCCGCGGCGGGTGCCGGCTCCCCGTTCGTCGCGGCCCCGGTGTCTCCATCGCCGGACGACTCGAGGGCTCCGGCGATCCCGTTGATGGCGCGCAGGGTCTTGGCCCGGGTGTGCTCCTCCATTGCCCCCTGAAGGCGGGGAGCGAAGGCGGGGTCGCTCTGGCGCTGTAGCGCGCCGAGGATGTCGACCCTCTTGATCGAATCGATGCCGAGGTCTGCCTGGATGTTGAGGTCCAGGTCGAGCATCTCGGCGGGGTAGCCGGGCCGCTCCGCGACGATCGAGAGGAGCCGCTCGCGTACGCCGCCGTCCGGGGCCGCCGGAGGCTGAATCGCCTCGGGCGCCGGAGCGGCCGCGGACGCAGGCGCCGCGGCCTCGCTCTCGGGGGGAGCGACGCCAGGCCGGGCCTCCGCGGTCGATTCCGTCTCCGGCGTCGTCCCCGCCGGGATCTGAGCGGCCGCCTCCGGCGCGTCGCGCCGCTCGAGCGGCGTCCCCGTGAGATACGCCTGCATCACGGCGCGCTGCGTGTCGAGGAACCGGTTCATCGTCTCCTGGTACTCCTTCAGGATTTGGGTCATCGGCGAGGGCGGCCCCGCGGCGGCCGGCGAGGCCACGAGCGGCCGTCGCGCGGATCGGGTGGCCTCGTCGGCGCGGGCTTCGGCCGGCGCGATCTCGACGGTGCCTTCCGGCCGGCGGCCCTCCAGCGCGAGCGGGGCGGGTGCGGACGCCGGGCGGTCCCGCCCGATCGGGCGCGCGTGGCCTCCGCCGACCATCCAGACGGCCGGCGAGAGCGGCGCCTTGACGTCCTGCCGGAGGAGGGCGGCCAGATCCGGCGCATCCTCCGCGGCCTGTTCGGACGATTCGATTCGCCCGAACAGGGGATCGAGTCGCAGCGGCACGCCGTGGACGGCGAGCCGCGCGAGCAGGTGAAGGAGATGCAGGAGTCCGGGGCGTCCGGGCGAATCTGCGGACACCGCCAGGTGCGGCCGCCCCTCGAGGA
This sequence comes from Candidatus Polarisedimenticolia bacterium, assembly GCA_041580375.1. Classification (GTDB taxonomy): domain Bacteria; phylum Acidobacteriota; class Polarisedimenticolia; order Gp22-AA2; family Gp22-AA2; genus JAPUIN01. The sequence continues at coordinate 15,053 of JBFGDZ010000047.1, read as the reverse complement.
TCTGCCGCGTCAGGCCGGACAGCACGTCGCGCGGCCCCGCCTCCACGAAGATCCGGGCGCCCGCATCGTGCATGGCCCGGATCTCGTCGGCGAAGCGCACCGGCGAGACGAGGTGGTCCGACAGCAGCCGCCGGATTCCGTGAGCATCCCCGGGGTAGGGCGCGGCCGAGGCATTGGAGTAGACGGGGAAGCGCGGCGCGGAGTACGACAGCGTCGCGAGGCTTGCGGACAGCCGGTCGCCGGCGGGGGCGACGAGCGGAGAATGGAACGCGCAGGCCACGGGAATCGGCCGGAGCGTGATCCCGGCCTCCTGCAGCCGCGCGGCGGCCCGCTCGATCCCCCGGCGCGACCCGGAGAGGACCGTCTGCCGCGGCGCGTTCAGGTTCGCGATCCAGACGTCGCCGCTCTCGCCGAGGACCTCGCGGATCCGGCCGGCCTCGCACGCCGCGGCCGCCATGGTCCCCAGGTCCTCCTTCGCCGACTCGATGATCGAGCGGCCGCGCGCCTCGGAGATCATCGCCAGCGACTGCTCGTCGATCACGCCGGCCGCGCACAGGGCGACGTACTCTCCGTAGCTGTGCCCCGCCGCCATGTCGGGTCGCACGCCGAAGGACGAGAGCAGGTGGAACGCCGCCATGCCGGCGGCGCCGAGCGCCGGCTGGGCGACGTTCGTGGCCGTGAGGACCTCCTTGCTCGCCCGTTCCTGCTCCGGGCCGAACGATGGCGGAGGGAAGACGTAGCGGCCGAGGTGCTCGGGGAGGCGTTCGCGGAGGACGGAGCCGGCCAGCTCGAAACGCTCCCGCACGATCGCGAACCGCGCCGCCAGGTCGGCGAGCATGCCGGGGTACTGCGAGCCCTGTCCCGGGAAGAGGAAGGCGATGCGTCCCTCACCCGCGAGCGGCTCCGCCGTGAAGTAGACGCCGCTCGGGTCCCCGGACCGCTCCGCGCCCCGGGAGACCGCCTCCCGGAAGAGATCGATCTTGTCGCGCAGGTCGGCGATCGACGAGGCGACGATCGCGCAGGACGGCCCCGGGGCTCCATCGCGATCGCGCGCGATGTCGTGGAGCGCGCGCGCGAGCGCATCCGGCTGCGGATCGGCCCCGCGCGCGAGGGCCTCCGCCACGGAGGCGACCTGCCGGACCAGTTCGTCCCGTGTAGCGCCGCGCCAGAGGAAGATCTCGGCCGGCCGGTCCCACGCCAGGTCCGTGGTCACGGTGCCCGGTATCGAGTCGGCGTACTCCTCCAGGACCGCGTGGAAGTTGGTGCCGCCGAAACCGAAGGCGCTCACCCCCGCCCGGCGGGGGCGATCCGGATCCGTGCGGATCCACGGACGGACTTCCGAATTGACGTACAGCGGACTGTCCGCGAAGGAGGCCTTGCGGTTCGGTGACTCGACGTGCAGGGTCGGCGGAAGAAGCCTGTGATGCAGCGCCAGCGTCGCCTTGATCATCCCCGCCACGCCGGCGGTGCATTTCGTGTGCCCGATCATCGACTTGACCGAGCCGATGGCGCAGTCGTGCCGCCCCGCGCCGGCCGACTCGAAGACGCGCCGGAGGGTCGTCACCTCGGCCTGATCGCCCGCAACCGTCCCGGTGCCGTGCGCTTCGATGAGGCCGACGGTGGCGGGCGAGAAGCCGGCCTGGCGATACGCGCGCTCGAGCGCGAGGGCCTGACCCTCGGGACGCGGCGCCGTCAGCCCGCGGTCGCGGCCGTCGCTGCTGGCGGCGATCGCCTTCAGGACGGCGTAGATCCGATCTCCGTCCCGCTCGGCATCGGCGAGGCGCTTCATGACCATGACGGCGATCCCTTCGCTGATGGCGATGCCGTCCGCCCCTTCGTCGAACGTGCGGCACCGGCCGCTGCCGGAGTGGGCGCCGGTCTGGCTGAAGCAGAGGTACATGAAGGGGTTCTGCGCGGTATCGGCGCCGCCGACGATCACCATGTCGCTGGCGCCCGTCTCCAGCTCCTTGGAGGCCATGTAGACAGCCGCGAGGGACGAGGCGCAGGCGGCGTCGATGGTGCAGTTCAGGCCGCCCAGATCGAAGCGGTTCGCCACGCGGCCCGCGGCGACGTTCAGCAGGATTCCCGGGAACGAGTCCTCGGTCCATTCCGGAAGACGCTTCAGGATCGCCTCCGGAGGATCCTGAATGAACGACGGGAGCAGGGAGCGGAAGGCGTAGAGGGCGCCGAGGTCGCTCACGCCCCCTCCCGCTCCGAGGATCACGGACGTGTGCCTGCGATCGAACGGGCGATCCAGATATCCGGCGTCCTGGAGCGCGGCGCGCGAAACCTCCAGCGTGAGGAGCTGCAGCGGCTCGATCGATGCGAGGCTGCTGGGCGGCATGCCGTAGCGCATCGGATCGAACGGCGTCTCGTCCAGGAATCCCCCCCAGCGCGAGTAGATGCGGTCCCGCGCGCGGGGCTTGTCGTCGAAGTAGCGGCGCCAGTCCCAGCGGTCTCCGGGGATCTCGGTGATCGCGTCCACCTTCCCCAGGATGTTGCGCCAGAACGATCGGAGGCCGGGCGCGCCGGGCAGCAGGCAGGCCATGCCGACGATCGCCACGTCGAGGGGCCTCTCGGGACGGCTCGCGGCGGCCGACAGGCGCGGTCGCTCGAGATCCGCGAGCCGCGCGCTGCCGGCGATCGAAACGTCGCGGTGCAGTTCCTCGATCGTGCAGGTGGCACTTCTCAGCGCGGCCACCTGACCGATCATGAACATGCCGCTCTGGGTCTGCTCGTCCGTGCCGAGAGGGACGAGCTTCGGCGCGTCCGGGTCCCGCCCATACCGCGGATGACGGTCGACTCCCTTGGAGGCGATGCGCAGCCGGCCGAGATTGAGCGCCTCCAGCGCGTTTCGCACCGACTCCGGCTCCCGGCCCTCCGCGAGCAGCCGCCTGCGCTCCTCCTCGAAGGTGCGCGCGTAGGGCGAGTCGGTGCAGCGCGTGGCGTGGCCGGGGCCGGTCTCGAGCAGAACGGTTCTCTCGCACCGGATCGCCTCCTTCTGGAACCCCTCCACGATCGCTCCCGTGGCCACGGCTTCGCGTGTGAACAGGTAGGAGGTCCCGAGGAGAACGCCAATCCGGGCGCCCCGGGCGGCCAGAGGCGCGGCCATCGCCGCCACCATCGAGGATGACAGGGCGTCGTGGATCCCGGCCGCGAACAGCACGTGGCACGAGGAGAGATCGTCGTCCGGGAGCGATTCCAGAAGAGTGTCGACCATGCCGTTCCAGAGCACGAAGCTCGAGCGCGGCCCGACGTGTCCGCCGCACTCGCGGCCCTCGAACACGAATCGCCGCGCGCCGTTCTCGAGGAACATCTCCAGCAGGCCGGGCGAGGGGACGTGGAGGTAGGTTCGTATCCCGTCCTCCTCCAGCGCGCGCGCCTGATCCGGACGGCCTCCGGCGATCAGCGCGAACGGGGGGCGGAACTCGCGGATCACCTCGAGCTGCTCCTGCCGCAGCTCGAGCGGGACGAATCCGAGAATGCCGACGCCCCAGGGACGCTCCCCGAGCCGATCCCGCGTCTCGCGCAGGAGATCCCGCACCTCCGGGGCCCGCATGAGCGCGAGGGCCAGGAACGGCAGGGCGCCTCCGCGCGCCACCTCGAGAGCGAACGCCGCGTTATCGCTCACGCGGGTCATCGGCCCCTGCACAATCGGGTAGGTCGTCCCGTGCGAGCGCGCGAGCGGCGAGCCGGCGTCGAGGGGACGCCGCGCCGCCGACGTCGCGATGTTCTCGTCGATCGCGCCGCGCATCCCCTCCAGAATGCCGCCGACCGTCCGGAACCGCGAGGCGAGCGGCGCCGCGAAGGCCGCGTCCTGGCCGATCAGCCAGAGGTGCCGCTCCGGCGGCCCCCAGCCCGCGAGCTCGCGCACCCTCCGCCGCCACGCGCGCAGCCGATCGAGGCGCGAGCCGGTGTCCGTCTCGAGCTCGGCGGCCGCCCGATGCAGCTGCAGCACGGGTGGAAGACCCTGCCGGTCGTACACCCGCACCGGCTCCCCGATGCCGGCCCCGGCCGTCGTCGTTTCGCTGCCGTCCATGCGGCGCAGGACGGAACGCGCGCGCGAGGGCAGGGGCGACTCGCGCGTCAGGGCGAGCTGAAGATCCAGCACGACGCCGGCGGCGCCGGCCGCGTAGCAGGCCGTGGCGGAATGCAGCCCGATGCCGCCCCAGGCCCAGACCGGGAGCCCGGAGCGCGCCAGCAACCGCTGGAGCAGGATGAACGTCGTCTCGTCACCGACCCGCCCCGCCGCCTCGTGTCCCCGGGCGATCAGCCCGTCCACTCCGAGCCCGGCCCCCTCCAGCGCCTCGTCGAGGGAGGTCGCCTCCATGAGCAGCGTCCGCACGCGGGGGCGCAGCAGCGCAACAGCCTCGCGCAGCGCGCCGGACTCGCCCGGCATCAGGAGCACGGTCTCGACGGCCGCCGGCAGCGCGTCCGCAACGCGCTCGACGAGGTCCGGCCGCGTGCTGTCGAGCCGCGCGCCGAGCGATCCGCGCCCGTGACGGGCCAGCGCCTCCAGCGCGGAGGCCGCGGCCGCGGCATCGGCGGCGAGCGTGAGATCGAGGATTCCGAGGCCGCCGGCCCGGCCGGCCGCGATCGGGATCGCGGCGTCGGTCGTTCCCGGTGGATTCAGCGCGGCCAATCCGAACGGTCGCTTCACGTGCGCTCCTCGGCTCTCACGGTATCCAGTACCAGACCTCGACCTTGATCCAGCGGATCAGGGGGCGCAGCAGGACGTCCCACACCGGCCGCGTGTCGGACGCGATCTTCGCGTACCCGGTCATCTCGGACTTGAGATGCCCCTCCGTGTTGGGGATCTCGGTGATCACGCGCACGACCTTGAAGCCCTCGCTCGCCACCGCCAGCCGGCCGGAGGTTCCGATCTCGCCCGAGAAGGTGGCGTCGTACTGCGACGACGAGCTGGTCGTGGCCACCGGCGCGATGCTGGTCACCGTGCCGGAGAACGAGCGGTCGTAATGCGCCCAGGGGACGAGCTTCACTTCGGCGCCGACCTCGACGCCGGCGGCGTCCTCCTCCGGGATCTCGACCTCCGCCTTCAGCACGCGCGCGTCCTCGACCTGGGCGATCAGATCGCGCTGGCCGGGCTTCACGTAGGCGCCCGCCATCTCCTGCACCCGGGGGGTCACGATGCGCCCTTCGATCGGACTGGTGAGGACGGTGCGCTCGACGTCGGTGCGGAAGTTCTCGACCAGGGCGCGCAGGCTGTCGATCTCCGCCTGGACCGCCTCGATCTCCTCGGGCCGTGCTCCGCTCTTCACGAGCTTGAGCTCCGCCTCCGCCTCCTCCAGCCTCCGTTGATCGACGTCGCGCTGCCGCAGGGCGTTCTCGTACTCCTGCTGCGAGATCATCTTCTGATCGAACAACTCCAGGAAACGCTCGGCGCGCGGAGCGCTCCACGCCAGGCTCGTGCGCGCGGTCTGCAGCTCCTTCTCGGCCTTCTCGATCTCCTCGCTCTTGGGCCCCGCCTGCAGGAGCCTCAGCATCGCCTCCTTCTCCTGCAGCTGGGCCTCGGTCGCCCGGAGGTTGCGCTCAGCGGTCCGTTTGACCAGGGAGGCGATCGGCTGTCCCGCCTCGACCCACTCGCCCTCCGTGACGAAGATCGTCTCGACGAGCCCCTCGAGCTCGGAGCGGACGTCCAGACGCTGCGCGGGCAGCAGACGGAAGGGCCCTCCGGTGCGATAGGGATAGGGTATGAACCCCAGGGCGATCAATCCGCCGATCACGACGATCCGCAGGAGCCACCGCGCGGCGACCCGCCGCCTGCGCGCCGCCGGGGAGACGGCGCTCCCCGCCGGCCTCGGCCGGGACAACGGAGTGACGGTGCCGGGTGCGGATCGATCAGCGCCGGGACTGGACATACGGGATGCTCCTCTGCTCGCCCAATGTCCCGCCCGTCCTCGTTCGACCGCCCGCCGCGTCGAGCGGACGGCCGGTCGCGATCGCGACGGCGGGGCAAAAAAAACCGGCCTTCCCGTTGCCCGAACAATCGGAAAGACCGACCTGTCGGAGGACCCGCGCGTGCCGCGAGCGTCCTCGTCAATGCCGACGTTGTGAAACGAAATCCTTCGAGCGCTCAGTGCAATCGGGACAGATTGCGGGGCGGATAACGTGACGGGGGCCGCCCCGAAGTCCTGCAACTACGACATCTCGGAACTGGTTCCTGCCTCCTCTCTCGCGTTCGTGAACGGGTCGATTGGCTCGCACACCCGGACGGACGCGGGGAAGTCGCGAACGGCGGAACATCGGATAGGGCCGTTTGCTAAGCGATTCACCTAATACGACACATCCCTTGGAAAGTCAAGGACTTGATCGGTGTCGGCCGGCACCTGAACGGGGTATCGGGTCCGGACGACCCGCGACGGAATTGTGACGATCGATCGCGCGCGGCGAGGCGGCGGGGGCTTCGGGGGAGAGAACTGGCAGGGCGGTGAGTGCAGCGCGTGGGGACGGGTGCGTGCGTCGCGGCGTATCTTCTGGAAAAATCTTGACAAGATCGGCCGTGCGGCGTACAAGTCAAATCCATTGCAGTTCGTCACTTTCGACGGTCGGCCTCTGATTTTTCTGATCGATGAGGTCGCAAGGCTGCGACGTCTGGGGGAGGACGGTTCGAGCCGTTGCGCCTGCCTGCATCGGGAACCGATTAGCCTGCCAGGCTCCAACCGCTCTGCGGCCGACGGGCCGGTCATATGACTCAGGGGATGAGTGCATCAAGAATGGGGTAGCCCCCGTCACGGTAACTACCCCAGGGTGATCCCCGAGCGCACTGAGCAGTCGTGAGAAACCCGGTGATATTGTCTCATAACGCGGGTCCGAATCCACCCTGTCACCCGAAAGTTATTTCCTCAGAGCCACTTGAGGCAATTTCGGACGCGCGGTCGCCGATCGCGCCTTCGACCTGTGCCGGCTCCGTCACGGGCCCGTCCGGCCCGACCGGATCGGTCTCATCCGCTCCATAGGGGGTCCCATGAACGTCCTGTCATGCGTCAGTCGATGGCTCCATCCGGTCGTTCCAAATTGCGCAACGCTGATCAAGGGCCTCGTCGTCGTCGCGGGTCTGGCACTCCTGACCGGTCTCGGAGGCAACCCGGCCCTCGCGACCTCCCATCCCCCCTGTCCCGACGCCGACGGCGACGGCTACCACGCCTGCAGCATGTCGTGCGACGCCACGGGGCTACTCTGCGGGGACTGCAACGACGGCAGCTTCAGCGTCAACCCGGGCCGCCCCGAGGTCTGCAATGACGGCATCAACAACGACTGCAACGCCGCGACTCCCGACGTATTCGACGGCGACGGCGATGGCTTCGACTGCGTCGTCGACTGCAACGACGGTAACCCGGCCGTCAATCCGGGCGCGCGCGAGCTCTGCGGCAACGACATCGACGACGACTGCCGCTTCGGACCCGACGGTCTGATCCAGGACGTCTGCTCGTTCAACGATCCGATGGGTTGCAGCCTGGGCGATCCCGGAGGCTGCTGCGTCGCCGGCGGCATCCCGATCTGCGAGGGCGGGGACGAGGTCTGCCGCATCTGCGACCTCGAGCCGGGGACCGATCCCGCCGACGGCATCGTCGATCTGGACACCTGCCGCAGGCCGCTGGCGTCGGAGCTGCCGGACCACGACCCGGAGATCGCCGGCGCGCCCAACTGCTTCGACGGGGACGACAACGACTGCGACGGCCTGGTCGATCACGAGCAGGCGAGCTGCCAGACGGCCGAGCTGTGCAACGGGTTCGACGACGACAACAACGGTCTCGTGGATGACGGATTCAGCCTGGGCGGCTCCTGCTCGGCCGGCGTCGGCGCCTGCCGCCGGAACGGCATCTTCGTCTGCAGCGCGGACGGCTTGTCGTCCGAGTGCAGCGCCATCCCCGGCTCGCCGGCGACGGAGAACACCCCCGGATCGGGTCGCTGCGTGGACGGAATCGACAACGACTGCGACGGCCTCCTGGACCTGGCCGACCCCGGCTGTCAGAGCGGAGAGATCTGCGACGGTCTGGACAACGACGGCGACGGATCGGTGGACGAGGACTTCACCGACCTCGGTGATCCGTGCACGGTCGGCACCGGAGCGTGCGAGCGCCCGGGCACCCGGATCTGCTCGAACGACAGGACGACGACGGTCTGCGGCGCCGCGCCCGGTCTCGCGACCACGGAGGGACCGGCGGGACCGACCTGCTCGGACGGCATCGACAACGACTGCGACGGCACCGCCGACGCCGCCGATCCGGGCTGCGGCTCCGCCGGCCTGTCGGTCACCTGCGCCCTGGACCGCGGGCAGCCCGGGAACGACTGCGGCGGCTGGCACCGGATCTTCATCGAGACATCGGGCCACGCCCCGGATGCCGAGATCGTCGCGGAGGCGCTCGCCCTCGACGAGAGCGGGAGGATCGTGCAGTCGATCCCGGTGCAGAGCCACCAGCTGATTCACATGACGAGCCGGGCGGGCCGGATCCGTGTGTCCACGGACGGCACCGTCCACAAGATGGTCGCGCCGATCCCGATGCTGCGTGTGACGGTCGACGACGGCCTGAACCGGGGGGTCGCGTTCTGTTCGCCCATCCCGTATCTCGACGTCGTTCAACCGGCGAACACGGTCGTCACGACGGCCGTGGGGGACGTGACGGACGTCGTGGCGGCGATCCCGCTGGTCGACCCGGCGTCGCTGTTCGTGAAGGTGGACGGCGTCGACATCCTGAGCGGACTCGGGATCGATCCCGCGACGGACTTCCCCGGGGGGCCGTATAACGGCGTCGTCTCGGTCAACGGGCAGCCGGTCGAGGTGAGCGACCTGAGGGTGGACACCAACCGCCGCGAGGTGCAGAGCTCGAACACGTTGACGATGAAGCTCTCCAACATGGGCTGCGGCGGCCACATCGTCGTCGTGGACGGCGAGCGGCGCCCGGGCGAGATCGAGGATCCGACGAAATCGAAGTGCGTGCTGGACGATGTGCGGGACAAGGGCACGTCGATGGTGTTCGACATCAGCATCGACTCGCCCGAGGAGGGGGAGATCACGAGCGCCGTGCCCACGCCGGTGTCCGGCGTGGCCTGCCACGGCCGGGAGATCGCCTCGGTCCGGATCAACGGCAAGCCGGTCGACACGAGCGGGCTCATGTTCACGCCCGGGGACGGCGAGGACTCGGCCGACTCCTACACGCTGCCGATCAACACCTCGCTGGGCCAGACCGACCTGGCGCGGGACTACGCCAGCGGCGACGAGCCGCTCGGCACGTTCGACCCCGGCTCGAACAGGCTGATCGCCGAGGCGACGGACGATCTGGGGAACCGGACGTTCGACTCCCTCATCTTCGCCGTCGGGACGGTGCAGAAGCCGGACGCGCTGTCGGCGACGGCGTTCCAGACGACCCTCAGCGAGGCTCCCCATCAGGTCACCGAGATGCTGCAGGGCCTCGCCAACCGGTTCATCCGGGACCCCCTCGCGTCGACCACCGTCGAGCTGGACAACGCCTTCGTGGTCGGCATCACGGAGCCGGCGGTGCAAAAGGTGTTCGACGCCAAGTGCGTCGGGGCAGCGCAGGAATTCGTCGCGGCCGTGCGGTCCGAGATCCCGATCGGCACCCTGGTCGACACGCGGAAGGTGAGCGGCGGATGTTCGTGCGATCCGACGGTCCGGACGCGGATCGCGGCGATCAACATCAACCCGAACGCCATCTCCTGTCCGATCAACTTCGTCAACGGCAAGATCGAAGTGGCGATCAAGCTGCCGCCGATCAACCTGACGCTGCGCTCGAGCGGATCGTGCAGGACGGAGGGGCGGATCTGCGTGCCGTTCACCGACGCCTGCGTGAGCGTCTGCCTGGCCGAGACGATCGTCAACGACACCTTCAACATGACCTACACGCCGTTCGGGGTCGACTTCGACATCACGGAGGGCCAGCTCGAGGGGACGGAGGCGCCGGGCCAGCCGACGCGCGGGCGCTGCGAGTTGAACCCGGCGGTCGCATGCTTCGACAACAGCGACTGCCCGGGCCTGGGCGATTGCCTCGTCGCCGACTTCAGCATCTCCGGCTCGGTGGGCGCCGAAGTGAACTGCCTGGCGTCGGTCTGCAACTGGTTCCTGAACGGTCTCATTCTCATCGCCAACGTCATACCGGGCGTCCACATCGATCCGGTCCTCGTCGACTTCACCATCGACGTCGACTTCAACCGGGAGATCGGGGCCAGCGAGCCGGATCCGATCGAGCTCGCCGAGATCGAGGTCAAGGAGGAGGAGATCGAGCCGTTCGGGCAGACGCTCGCCGGCAAGATCAGCGAGGTGTCGATCACGCCGACCGGGCTGACGGCGGGGCTCAAGGGCACCTTCATGACCCTCGAGGTCGACCCGGAGATCCCGGACAGCCCGGGGGCCGTCACGTCGGTCGCGCCGCTGCCGCCCACCCCGGTCGCGGGCGGCGGCGAGATCTACCTGGGGCTCGCCGACGACACCTTCAACATGATGTTCGCCAGCCTGGTTTCATCGGGGAAGCTCAAGACGGGGTGCGAGGCGACCGGCAAGACGCTGGGCGATCTGATCCCGGCCGACTGCGAATCGATCACGGGAGCCAACGACGCGGTCGCCGCCTCGGCCCGCGGCTTCTGTCACGGCCTGAGGGAGGCCGATTGCGAGGCCCTCGCGGGGCCCAGCCTGTTCCTGACGCCGATCTCGCAGGGTCTGTGCCACGGCGCCGAGGGAGCGACGTGCGACGCCGTGCCGGCGGGGCTCGACGGCGTCGTTCAGCCGTCTGACTGCGATTCGATCACCATACCGGCGGATGACGTGCCGCCGGAGCTGGCCGGTCTGATCGACGTGGCCAACGCGATCCTGCAGGGCCGCTGCTGGGGTCTGCAGGGCGCCGACTGCGAGACGCTGACCGCCTCCAGCAACCCGCTCATCGCTCGCAAGCAGGGCGCCTGCCACGGCATGCAGCCGGCGCTTAATCCGGGGTGCACGTCGGACGGCCCGACGCTCCTGACCACCGCGACCGAGCGCGGCACCTGCCAGGGCATGCGCGAGGTCACCTGTTCGTCGATCCCGTCCGGGCAGCAGCTGGCCTGCACGACGACGCAGGCGATCCTCACCTTCGTCGACGATCTCCTCGTGTCGCTCGAGCAGGGCGCCTGCGGCGGCGTTCCGCCTCTGAACTTCAACGCCTCGCAGAATCTTCTGTTCTGCACACAGCAGGACCTGCCGCCGCGCCTGCAGCTGAGGGATCAGCCGGCGTCGGGCGTGCAGACGGTGCTCCGTCTGAACGACCTGTCGGTGGCGATCCTCGTCGATCGGAACGCGGACGGGCCGGACGGGGCGTTCCTGGCGACGCCGAACTGCTTCGCGACGGGGGCGCCCGCTGTCGGCGACTGCAACCTGTTCGGCCTGTGCCTCGACCTCAACTTCGACACGACCCTGGATTTCCAGACGTGCACGAACGGCGAGCCGGGGCTGATCACGACCGTCGACGACATCCGGCTGACGATCCGCGAGCAGGGCGTCGTGTGCAGCGGCTCCATCGCGGCCGACGACGGGCTGCTGACGGACGAGGCCGCGGAGGACAACACCATCGATCTCCTGATGGACAACATCGACATGTTCACGCCGCCGGTGTGCGCTGCGGGGCTGACGCTCGGGAACCCCGACTTCGGCATCGCCATGCCGCGGCTGATCGTGATCGAGACGGACATGGACACGGAGTTCCAGGACTACCTGGGGATCACGGGGAACATCGACACGAGCCCCTAAAAGTCCGTCCGGGCAGGACGCGCGGCCTCTCGTCTCGTCCGGCGGGGTTCCTTGTGGCGCAGGCGGAGGGGACCCGACGACGGGACCCATGAGGCCTCGCGTCGGGGCCGCCACGAGGGGAGGGGACCGCCTGATGACGCGTCGATCCGCCCGGGTGCTGCTCGTTCTCGCGATGGCGCTCCCGTGCGGCACGGCCGTTCCGCGCGCCGATCCGCTCTTCGTCGACGTCAGCGCGTCCCGCAACGTCGTCTTCCAGGGAACCTACGGCCCGACCTTTCCCTGGCTCGGCACCCAGAGCGCCATGATGCAGCGCAACATGGGGAACGGCGCCGCCGTGGGGGACTACGACGGGGACGGCGACCTCGACGTCTACCTGCTCGGCCAGCTGGGTCACCGCAACGTGCTGCTGCGGAACGACCTCGCGCCCGGCGTGAAGTGGTTCACCGACGTCACCTCCGCGGCCGGGCTCGAGGACCTCGGGATGTCGCGCGTGGCCCAGTTCACCGATCTGAACAACGACGGCCGTCCCGACCTCATCCTCCTGAACGACGACGACGGATCGGGCGACTATCCGCCCGGTCGCATCTTCCGCAACGACGGCGGGGGTTCCTTCAGCGACGTGACCCCGGGATCGGGATTCACCCCGGTCGGGCTTCTGCGCTGCGGCCTGGCGGTCGCCGACTACGATCGGGACGGCCTGCTCGACATCTACGTCACCAACTGGGGCTTCCAGCCGGGCGACAACCGCCTGTACCGGAACCTCGGATCGTTCCGGTTCGCCGACGTCACGATCGCCTCCGGGCTGGGCATCCTCGACAATCAGAGCTTCGCGGCGATCTTCCACGACTTCGACGACGATCGATACCCGGATCTCCTCGTGGCGGTCGATCACCGGTCCGACGAGTTCTACGTGAACGAGGCGGGGGTCTTCCGCAGGGCCACGCTCGAGACGGGCGCCACCCACGTCGGGAACGACATGGGCCTCGCGGCGGCCGATTTCGACGACGACGGCGACCTGGACGTCTACTCCACCAACATCACCGACCCGTTCGGCATCTTCGGCACGACCCAGTACAACATCCTGTACGCGAACCGACACGCGCAGTCCGGAACCATTCTGTTCGTGGACGAGGCGATCGCGCGCGGCGTGCAGGACACCTACTGGGGCTGGGGCACCGAGTTCACCGACGTGGAGAACGACGGCGATCTCGATATTGTCGCGGTGACCGGATTCGACGAGTACATCCTGGCGCAGGCCGGCTCGACGTCGCCGATTTACCGGACTCCCTCGGTGCTCTTCGTCAACGACGGAGCCGGGGCCTTCTCGCTGGCCCGGCCGGTCGGCCTGGAGAGCCCGGACGACTCGCGCGCCCTCGTCGCGTTCGACTACGACCGCGACGGGGACGAAGACTTGCTGATCACGAACGTCGACCAGCCGGCGCGGCTGCTGGAGAACGTCAGCGCGCCGCAGGGGCACTGGCTCGCGATTGATTTCGTCCAGGCGCCCGGCTCCAACCGGGAGGGGGCGGGCGTCGTCGTGTACGCCACCCTCGGGGCGAGAACCCTCCGCCGCGACCGGATCGCCGGCGGCAGCTACCTGGCCGGGCGGCCGCCCGAGATGCACGTGGGCCTGGGCGGCGCGGCCGCGGTCGACGCGCTCCGGGTCGTCTGGACGGACGGAACCGAGTCCACCTTCACGGACGTCCAGGCCGATCGGTCCGTCCGCATCGTCCAGGGGGTGCCCGACGCCGATCTGGATGGTCTGGAGGACGGCCTGGACAACTGCCCCAACGCGGTCAACGCCGATCAGAGCGACGCCGACCTCGACGGCGCCGGGGACGCCTGCGACTGCGCGGCGTCGGATCCGTCCGTCTGGTCGGCGCCCGCCCCGATCCGGGACCTCAGCGCCGAGGGGGAGGGAGAGACCCGTCTCGCCTGGACCGAGTCGCCGCCGGCCGGGTCGGCGACGCGGTTCGATCTGCTGCGCGCGGAGTCGCCCGGGTTCTCCGTGCCAACCTGTATCCTGAGCGCCTCGGCGGAGCTCGAGGCGCGCGACGCGTCGATTCCCGGCGGGGCGTGGTTTTACGTCGTGCGCGCCGTGAACCCGTGCGGCCGGGAATCGGGAGCCGACTCGCTCGGCCGGCCGCGCATCCTGCCCGACTGTCCCTGAGACCGATCCGCTTCGCCCCGCCCCGCCGCATCGCGGCGCGGTCGGCGCTCCCGGCGCGGCGTGATCAACCGGACGACGCCGCCATGACCGAGGACCGGGCGATGTCCTCCTGGCGGACCTTCGCCACGTCGAACCCCTGCAGCGATTTGATCAGACGCTCGATCGCCTGATCGAACCCCGGGAGGCTCTTGCGCGCCCGCGTGAGCGGGTTGCAGCGGGCCAGGACGAAGTTCTTCACGAAGGGATGTTTCAGCCCCCTCTTCTTGAGGGCTTCGACGATCTTCTTCAGCGCGGCGTCCGCCTCGGCCACGAGGGCGGCGCGCTCCTCGCGCGTGGCGTAGGCGGTCTTCAGTCGCGCCTTGAGGAACTTGTCGACGCGTCGCAGGATGGGCGAATAGGCGCCGCCGGCGAACCGGGCGTTCTTCTCGTACAGCAGGCCGAGTGTGATATAGTAAGGCTCTTCGAACTGGAACGCGAAGGCCTCTTCCTCCTTCGTCGTTCCGTTCTCCATAAGGCCCCGGTACATGCGGATCACTTCGAGCGATTTCTCCTTGAGGTTGTGTGCCTTCTCCGTGTTGAGGGCCAGGATCTGAAAGGCGACGTCGTTTTCGGGGATGACGATGGCCGGCACGAACTCGGCCTTGAGCTTGTCCAGGGCGTGGCGGCGATGATTGCCGTTGGGCGTCCAGTAGACGCCGTCGGCGCGCACGGCGACGACCGGATCGATGAAGCGGTCGATCTTCTTGACCACTTTCAGGAGCCGTTCGGCGTGCGTCTTGGACAGATCGCGCTGATAGGGGGTCGGCTGGACCTTCTCCCGCGGGAGCAGCGCGAAGATCTGCCAGTGGCCGCCGACCGGATCGCGGTAGATCGCGAGGGCGCGGCCGCCGTCCGATTCGATCCGATCGGCGAGCTCGATCACGCCGGCGGGCGGGTCGTCCCCTTCGGGATGGATGCCGAAGCCCATGCGCGCCATGCGTTCTCCTCCGTGGCGACACGATAAATCCGATGCCCCGATTCAGGCAAGAGCCGGGGGCGGGACGGAGTAAAATGGAGCGCGGCGCGCCGGGAGGCGGGCGCCGCCGGGCCCATGACGGAATGATTCTCGACATACGGTTCGGGTCAAAT
>JBFGDZ010000046.1:0-20553 GCA_041580375.1 Candidatus Polarisedimenticolia bacterium | reverse complement strand
TTTGATCCCGAACGTGCTCCGGGCGGCGCTCGATGCGACGGCGGTGAGCGTCTTCGGGACGGACTACGACACGGACGACGGAACGCCAATGCGCGATTACATCCACGTCGAGGATCTCGCCGACGCACACGTCCGGGCGCTGGAGCACCTCCGATCGCGCCCCTGCGGGGCGATCTACAATCTCGGCAACGGCACGGGGACCTCCGTGCGCGAGGTCATCGAAGCGGCGCAGCGCGTGACGGGGAGGACGATCGCGACGCGCGACTCGCCGCGCCGCCCCGGGGACCCCGCCCGGCTCGTGGCCTCGGCGGATCGGGCCCGCAGGGATCTGGACTGGGTGCCGCGCTCGTCGAGCATCGAGACGATGGTCGAATCGGCCTGGCGATTCCTCCGCAACCGCCCGGGCGGCTACGCGGGCTGAGACCGCGTCCTTGCTCGCGCCGCGAAGCCTGTGCTACGATGCGGCTTCGGACGCTGTGGGGTGACGACGTCCTTCCATGTCCCGCCTGAAAAGAGACTCGCACGGTTCGATGGCCCGGGGTTCCCTCGAGGAAGCGCTGATCGCGCAGATCAGTTTCGATCGGCTGCCCCGGCACATCGCCATCATCATGGACGGCAACGGACGCTGGGCGCGGCAGCGCAAGCTCCCGCGCGTGGCGGGACATCGCGCCGGGATCGAGGCCGTGCGCGACGTCGTCGAGTCGTCGGCCCGCCTCGGCTGCGAGGTGCTGACGCTGTACGCCTTCTCGGTGGAGAACTGGAAGCGCCCGCAGTCCGAGATCGAGACCCTCATGTCCCTCCTGCGGGAGTATCTGCGCAAGGAGCTGCACACGCTCCAGGAGAACGACATCGCCTTCAACGTCATCGGGCGCCTCGAGGAGCTCAGCCCCCCCGTCCGGCGCGATCTGGAGGAGGCGATGGCGGATACGAGCGGCAACAACGGGCTTCTGTTCAACATCGCACTCTCCTACGGAGGCCGCGCGGAGATCGTGGACGCCTGCAACCGCATCCTCGGTGAACGCCAGAGATCGGCCCGGGCGTCCGGTCCGGTGGATGAGTCGACTTTCGCGAAGTACCTCTACACGGCGGGCCAGCCCGATCCGGATCTTCTCATCCGGACGTCGGGCGAGCTGCGCATCAGCAACTTCCTGCTCTGGCAGATCGCCTACGCCGAGATCTGGGTCACCGAGACGCTGTGGCCTGATTTCAGACGGCGGGAGCTGCTTCAGGCGATCATCGACTATCAGAAGAGGGAGCGTCGCTACGGTCGCGTGGACGGCGAGGCGAAGCCGATCGGTCTCTCCTCGGGCAAAGTAATCGCCTGATCGCCGTGGAGCGCCCCGCATGAAGAGGGTCCTGTCGGCTGCCGTCTTCCTGCCGGTCTTCTGGGTGATCGTCAAGAAGTTCGGCCCGATCCCCTATCAGGCGCTGATGACGCTGGGCGCGCTCATCGCCCTCGTCGAGCTTTTCCGCCTCGCGCGCGAGCACGGGCACCGCTGCCATCGCCTGGTCGGAACGGGCGTGATGCTGCTCTTCCTGGCCGCGTTCGCCGAGCCCAGGGTCGGGATCGAGTACCCGATGGCCTTCGCGCTCCTCGCGCTTCCTCTCGCGTCGCTTCGGCGCGGCGGCGCTTGGCGTTCGGCGCTGGGGGACATCGGCGCCACGCTGTTCGTCGCGTCGTTCGCGGGCGTGCTGTTCGGGTATCTGCTGAGGCTGCGGGTCGTCCCGCCCCCGATCGGAGGGAACCTGGAGATCGGCAGCGATCTCGTGTTTCTCCTCTTCTTCGCGGTCTGGGGGAGCGACATGGTCGCGTTGTATGTCGGCTCGTATCTGGGCCGGCGCCCCCTCGCGCCGAGCGTCAGCCCGAAGAAAACGGTGGAGGGGGCGATCGGCGGGGTGCTGGGAGCCCTGGCCGCGGCCTTCGTGGCGCGGGTGTGGTTCATGCACCGCCTGAGCATCCTCGACTGCGTGGCGCTCGGCCTGGGCATGGGCGTCATCGGCATCCTCGGAGATCTCGTCGAGTCGATGCTCAAGCGCGGCGCGGGCGTCAAGGACAGCGCGGCGCTCGTGCCCGGTCACGGGGGGATCCTCGATCGGGTCGATTCCCTGCTGTACGCGGCGCCGTTCCTTTACTACTATTACATGCTCGTGATGAGGGCATGATGAGCAGGGGCGTGGCGATCCTCGGGTCCACGGGGTCGATCGGCGTGCAGGCGCTGGACCTGATCCATCGGCTTCCGGATCGGTTCGAGGTCGTGGCGCTTGCGGCGGGGCGCAACGCGCGGCAGCTGGCGGAGCAGATCGAGCGGCACCGCCCCCGGCTGGCGGCGATCGGCGACCCGGGCGGCCGGGGAGAGCTGGAGGAGGCGGCGCGGAGGGCCGGAACCCGGCTGGTCACGGGGCCCGAGGGGCTCCTGGAAGTGGCCGTCTGCGAGGAGGCCGACGTCGTGCTCGCGGCGGTGGTCGGCTCGGCGGGCCTGCTGCCGACCTACGAAGCTCTCAGGGCCGGCAAGATCGTGGCGCTGGCCAACAAGGAGAGCCTGGTCATGGCGGGGCCGCTGATGCGTGAGGCCGCCGCCCGCTGCGGGGGGAGTCTGATACCGGTCGACAGCGAGCATTCGGCGCTGCACCAGTGCCTGCGCGGTGAGACGATCGACAGCGTGCGACGCCTCATCCTGACGGCCTCGGGCGGTCCGTTCCGCACCACGCCGTTCGAGGATCTCGCCGGCGTGACCGCCGAGCAGGCCCTCCGGCATCCGGTCTGGGACATGGGGCGGAAGATCAGCATCGACAGCGCCACCCTGATGAACAAGGGGCTCGAGGTGATCGAGGCGCACTGGCTGTTCGGGTTGCCCGGAGATCGCATTGACGTCATATTGCATCCGCAAAGCAGCGTGCATTCGATGGTGGAAATGGTGGACGGATCGGTGATCTGTCAGATGGGCGTGCCCGATATGCGGGGGCCGATCCAATACGCTCTGGGATATCCGGAGCGGTTCGCCGGGCCCGTCGGCGCGCCGGATCTGAGCCAGCCGAAGAGTCTGGAGTTCTATCCCGTCGACCGGGCGCGCTATCCGAGCCTGGACCTCGCCTATCAGGCTCTCCAGGCCGGAGGCACGTCCCCGGCGGTGCTGAACGCCGCCAACGAGGTGGCGGTGGAGACGTTCCTGGACGGCGGTCTCGATTTCCTGAGCATTCCCGTCGTCGTGCGGGAGGTGCTGGAACGGCACGTCCCCGGCCCGATCGAGTCCATGGATGAAGTTCTGGAGGCGGATCGCTCCGCCCGTGCCGACGCGGAGCGCATCGTCGTGAAAGCGGGGCGCTTGTGAGCTGGATGAGCTGGATCTGGGATTACGCATTGCCCTTCGTCCTCGTCCTGGGCACCGTGGTGCTGTTTCACGAGTTCGGCCACTATCTCTGCGCGAAGGCGTTCGGGATCACCGTCGAGGTGTTCTCGATCGGTTTCGGGCGCCGCATCGCGGGCTTCCGGCGCGGCGGAACCGAGTATCGCATCGCGTGGATTCCCCTGGGAGGGTACGTCAAGCTGAAGGGTGAGACGGCCGAGGAGGGGGGCGCCATCTCCGATCCGGGCAACATGCTATCCCGGCCCCGCTGGCAGAGGTTTCTCGTCTTCGTCATGGGAGCCGTGTTCAATCTGATCACGGCGCTGGTCCTCACCACGGTCGTCTTCATGAGCGGAGTGCGCGAGTATGCGTATCTCTACGATCCTCCCGTCGTCGGAGTGATCGACGAGACCTCGCCCGCCGGAAGCGCCGACATCCGTCCCGGCGATCGCGTGCTGACGTTCGGCGGAGACCCGGTCACGACCTGGAAGGATCTCGATCTCCTGATCCTGCTCAACCCCAGGCAGACGAAGGAGGTCGTGCTGGAGCGGGACGGTCGGCGCATCACGACCGAACTCGAAATCGAGGCCGGCCGCAACGAGGTCGGTGTCCGCAGGGTCTTCCCCAACACCGGCGTCATGGTCGGCGGATTGCAGCCGGGGTGGCCGGCCGAGGAGGCGGGTCTCGAGACGGGCGACCGCATCGCGGCCATCGACGGCGTCGAGATGACGAACATCCCGCTCCTCCTCCAGACCATCCAGGCGGCGCCGGGCCGTCCCGTGGAGGTCACCGTCGAGCGGAAGGGGGAGAGTTTCACCCGCACCATCGTCCCCCGCGACGAGGGCGGGGTCGGGAAGATCGGCGTCGCGCCGACCTACCCGACGATCGTCCGCACCTACCCGTTCGCCGAATCGATCCGCAGGAGCGTCCGCAAGAACCTGGAGGACATGTTCCTGGTGTTCGACGTGTTCCGAAGGCTTCTCACCCTGCAGCTCTCCATCAGGACGTTCTCGGGTCCCATCGACATCATCCTGATCTCGGGCGCGGCCGCTCAGGAGGGGATCGTGCCGCTTCTGCAGCTGATCGCGTTCGTGAGCCTTCAGCTCGGCATCATCAATCTGCTGCCGATCCCCCCGCTGGACGGAGGGCACCTCTTCACCATCACGATCGAGGGCCTCATCCGGCGCGATCTGCCGATGCAGCTGAAGGAGCGCGTGATGCAGGCGGGCTTCCTGCTTCTGCTGCTCTTCATGGGCACGATCATCTACTTCGACATCAGCAAGAACTTCTTCCGCTGATCGTGTGAGGAGCGCGCGCGTCATGGCGTCCACCGGCAAGCGACACAAGGTGCTCTACTCGCCGGGACCGACGGAAGTGTCTCCCGAGATCCTGGTCGAGATGGCCCGCCCCGTGATCGGGCACCGCGGGGCGGAGATGCAGGATCTCATCGGAGCGATCGTGCCCCGCGCCCGGACCCTGTTCGGGGCGGCCGATCACGAAGTCTTCCTCACCTCCTGCTCGGCGACGGGCCTGTGGGAGGGGGCGATACGCAACTGCGTCGCGCGCCGCGTGCTGGTGCCCGTCAACGGCGCCTTCTCCGGGCGCTTCCACGAGGTCGCGGTCGCGTGCGGCGTCGAGGCCGACGCGCTGCCGTTCGAGCCCGGCCGGCCGGTCGAGCCGGAGGCGGTCGACGCCGCGCTCGCCGGCGGACGGTACGACGCCCTCGCTCTGGTGCACAACGAGACCTCGACAGGCGTCGTGAATCCGCTGCCGGAGATCGCGGACGTGGTGCGGCGGCGCGGGAACGTGGTTCTCCTTCTCGATGCGGTCTCCTCGCTCGGGGGGATTCCGGTGGAAGTCGATCGCAACGGGATCGACGTCTGCCTGGCCTCCGTACAGAAATGCCTCGCGCTGCCGCCGGGGTTCTCGCTCTGCGCCGTCTCGTCCAGGGCGATGGAGCGATCGCGGGAGCGCCGGGGGAAGGGGTACTACTTCGACTTCGTCCGGCTGAAGGGATACTTCGATCGAAGGATGCCGATGGCGACGCCGTCGATCAGCCACATGTACGCGCTGCTCGCGCAGTTGAAGCGCATCGAGGCGGAAGGGCTCGAGGCGCGTTACGCGCGGCACCGCGAGATGGCGGAGATCGTGCGGGGATGGGCGCAACGGCGATTTTCGCTCTTCGCCGCGGAGGGCGCGCGGTCCGACACCGTCACCTGCGTGAGAAACGATCGCGGTCTCGATGTGGCCGGGTTCATCTCGTCGCTGGCACGCAGGATGATCGCCATATCCAACGGATACGGCGAGCTCAAGCAGAAGACGTTCCGGATAGGCCACATGGGCGACCACACGGCCGACGGCATGCGAGCGCTGGTCCGCACGCTGGACGAGGTGCTGGAGGCGTCGCCGTGAAGGTGCTCATCGCGGATCGGCTGTCTCCCCGCTGCGCCGAGGTGATGCGCGAGGCGGGGATCGAGGCGCTGGAGCGGCCGGGCCTCCGGGCGGCCGAACTGCTCGAGGCGGTCCGAGATGTCGAGGGGATCATCGTGCGATCCGACACGCGCATCACCGAGGATGTGATGAACGCGGCGCCCCGGCTGCGGGTCGTCGCGCGGGCCGGCGCGGGGGTCGACAACGTCGACGTCGCCGCGGCGACCCGGCGGGGGATCGTCGTGATGAACGCCCCCGGTGAGAACACCATCTCGGCGGCGGAGCACACGATGTCGATGCTGCTGGCCCTGGCGCGGCGGATCCCGCAGGCGGACCGATCGATGCGCGGCGGCCGGTGGGAGCGGAGCAAGTTCCTCGGGGTCGAGCTGTTCGGAAAGACGCTCGGGATCTTCGGTCTGGGCAAGGTGGGGCGCGAGGTGGTGGCCCGGGCGCGCGCGTTCGGCATGGAGATCATCGGCCACGACCCGGTTCTTTCCGAGGAGGTCGCGCTCCGGCTGGGCGTCACCCCCGTGCCGGCCGGGGAGATCTACTCGCGGGCGGATTTCATCACGCTCCACGTCCCGCTGACGGACAAGACGCGGCACCTGATCGGGCGGGCCCAGCTGGCGCGCTGCCGCGAAGGCGTTCGGATCGTCAACGTGTCGCGCGGAGGGGTGATCGACGAAGCGGCGCTCGTCGACGCGCTCGGCTCGGGACGGGTGGGCGGCGCGGCCCTGGATGTCTTCGAGACGGAGCCGCCCACCGGCTCCCCGCTGCTGGGCCTGGACGGCGTCATCCTGACGCCGCACCTGGGCGCCTCGACGCGCGAGGCGCAGGAGAAGGTTGCGGAGCGCATCGCGGAGCAGGTCGCCGGATACCTCAAGGACGGGCTCGTCGTGAACGCCGTCAACGTGGAGGGCGTGGACCCGAAGATCCTGCCGGCGATCCTCCCGTACCGGGACCTGTGCGAGAGGCTGGGCCGCCTGCTCGCGGCGCGCGACTCCGGCGCCGTGTCGGAGATGTCGATCGAGTACTCGGGCGCCGTCCTGGAGTATCCGACGCGACCACTCACAGCATCGTTCGTCAAGGGCTACCTCGAGAGCAAGCTGTCCGACCCGGTCAACCCGATCAACGCCATGGTGCTGGCGATGGAGCTCGGCATCCGCGTGCACGAGACGCGCGCGGCCGAGCCGCAGGACTTCGCCGCCCTCGTCTCGGCGACGCTCAAGGGTCGCGACGGCGTCAAGTCGGCCGCCGGGACGCTGTTCGGCAAGCGCGACCCCCGGCTGGTCCGACTGGACGAATACCACCTCGACGCCATTCCGCGGGGTCCGATGCTCATCGTCAGCAACGACGACCGGCCCGGCATGGTGGGGCGCATCGGAACGGCTCTGGGCGACGCGCGGGTGAACATCGCGTACCTCTCACTCGGGCGCGATCGTTCGGGTGGTCGAGCGATCGCCATCCTCAACCTCGATTCCCCGGTCGCCGATGACCTGCTGGAGACGATCGGGGGAATCGACGGCGTCCTCTGGGTGGAGCGCGTCACCCTCTGATCCCGGCTTCTCCGTCCGGCCCCGTACGACGCCGGACCACGCCCGTCCGCCGGCGTGCGCCCGACCGCCGGCGCTCTTCGCCGCGCGAACCGGGCCGCGGCCTCGAATCCTTCCTCGGAAAACCGTGACCGGCGGGCCGTCCCGCCCCTCGCGCGGCCTCCGCCCGCATCGCGAACTCCCCTCTGGCACGAGGACTGCACCACGCCACGACCGGCGCCGCCGGCGCCGTGAGGTCGAATCGATGAGCTTGGGGGAGGTCCGGGGTGGATCACAACAACCGATCGGCTCTCCAGTCAGAAGATCCACCCCAATCCACGACGCGGGCAGGGGATCCGGTGATCCCCCCTCCCCCAAGATTTCCATGCTGTGTCAACGCGCACCACATCTCGAGGAGGACAGACCATGAGACGTCCCATGCTGCGCATCCCCGCCGTACTGCTTCTGGCGAGCGTCCTGGCGATCGCCGCGGCCGCCGCGCCGGCCGCCGCCCAGAAGACCGGGAAGGCGGAACCGGCCCGGGTGAACGTGAACACCGCGGGGCTTCAGGAGCTGATGACGCTCCCGGGGATCGGCGAGGCCTACGCGCGCCGGCTCATCGAGTACCGGGAGAAGAACGGGCCCTTCAGGAGGATCGAGGATCTGCTGAACGTCCGGGGAATCGGGGACCGGACGCTGGAGAGGATCCGGAATCGCGTGACCGTCGGATCGAAGTGAGGAAGCCGGGCGGGGGCGGCTTCACGCTCCCGGAGGTCGCTCTCGCCCTCGCCCTGGCGGGCGTCGTCGTCTTGACCGGGACGCCGGTCGTGACGGCGACGCTGTCGCGCCATCGCGTGGCCGCCGCCGCCCGGGCCCTGGCCTCGGATCTGTGGGGCCTGCGATCGGAAGCCGTCGCGTCCAGGCGCCGCGTGGCGATGCGGCTCGTCACCGTCGCCGGCGCCATCTCGTACACGATGCATGCCGACGGCGACGGCGACGGCGTGCGCGCGTCCGACATCGCGGCGGGAATCGATCCGCTGATCAGGGGGCCGCGCGATCTGCGATCGCGATTTCCGGGGATCGACTTCGGGCTTCTCGATGTCCCGATCCCCGCGCTCCCGCCGCGCCGCGGCGTGCTCATGCCCGGGGTCGATCCCGTGCGGTTCGGCCGATCGGACATCATCACGTTCACGCCGGCGGGCACGGCGGCCGGGGGCACGCTGTTCGTCAGCGACGGGCGCGACACGGTGATGGCCATCGTGGTGTACGGCGCGACGGGGCGGATCCGGGTCTGGCGGTTCGATCGTCACGCGTGGCGATGGACCCTGTGAGAGGACGGGGCGCCGGCCGCGCTCCCGTCAGCGGGAGCCGGAGAGCGCGGGCAAAACGGTCAGCAGATCCGAGAATTTGTGCAGCAGGCGATCGGGCCGGCCCTCCAGCAGCGTCTCCCTCGTGGCCGAGCCGGTCGGAATGGCGTAGACGGGCACGCCGACCCGCCGCGCCACCTCGATGTCGAGGAGCATGTCACCGACGTAG
This sequence comes from Candidatus Polarisedimenticolia bacterium, assembly GCA_041580375.1. Classification (GTDB taxonomy): domain Bacteria; phylum Acidobacteriota; class Polarisedimenticolia; order Gp22-AA2; family Gp22-AA2; genus JAPUIN01. The sequence continues at coordinate 11,711 of JBFGDZ010000046.1, read as the reverse complement.
ACGACCTCGTCCGGACCGAGTCCGATCCGCATCATGATGATCTCGATCATCTCGGGATCGGGCTTCGGCCTGGCCACGTCGTTGGGACCCACGACCTCGGCGAACAGGTGATCCATCTCGAGCGCCCGGAGGATGTCCCGGGCGAAGTAGGAGGGCTTGTTGCTCGCGATCGCCATCTGGTAACCGCGCTGGTCGAGCGTGTCGAGCGTGTCCTTGACCTGGGGCAGAACGGTCGTCTGCTTCTCGCAAACGCCGGCGTAGCGCTCGCGGAACAGTCTGACCCCTTCCTCGACCCTCTCCCCGCCGACCGCCTCCGCAATCAGCGATTCAAGACCATGCCCCACCATCGACTTGACCTTCTCCTGGTCGATGGGGGGAAGCTGGAAGGTGGTCCGGACGTGATTGAGGCACTCGGCGATGGCCTCGTAGGAGTCGATCAGGGTGCCGTCGAAATCGAAGATGATCCCGCGAATCAACGGGTGACTCCCTACCTCGAGCGCATCCTAGCATCCATGACAGCGCTGAATCAAGTCGCCCGCTCGTGGCGCACGGCGGCCATCAGGGCGGCGCGTGAAGTCGTTGAGCGGCCGGGCGTTCCGTGCGAGCGCCACGCGCGCGTGTGTGCTAAAATTTGCTTCCGAGGCTTTTCATGGACTCGAGTCTGCTGCTGTTGAGAGCCGCCCTCCTCTTTTACTGCGCCGGTTTCCTCAGTGCGTTCCTGCCCGCGTTCCTGCCCGAAGGTGGACGCTCGAGCCTGCGCGTCACGCCCTGGCTCGCCGGGCTGGGCGTGCTCTCCCACACCGGCGCCCTCGTGGCGCTCGGTCGGGAGCTGGGTCGCTGCCCGCTCGTGACGCTGCCGGAGATCCTGTCCGCGCTCGCCTGGTCCGCCGTCATCGTCTACCTGGCGGCGCACGCGCGATACCGGCTGGAGGTGATGCACGTCATCATCCTGCCACTCGTCCTGGTGCTGATGTTCATCTCCGGACTCCTGCCGCGGGACGTCATTCCGGTCGCCACGCAGCTGCGGCCGAGCCTGCTGCGCTTCCACGTCACCGTGACCGTTCTCGGAGCCGCCGCCCTGTTCGTGACATTCGCCGCCAGCCTGGTCTACATCCTCGTGGACCGGGCCCTGAAGGCTAAGCGGCCGGCGCGCTTCTTTCTGCGCCTGCCGTCCCTGGAGCGCTGCGATCGCGTGGGACGCGCCTTCCTGATGTGGGCGTATCCGCTGCTCACCATCGGCATCGTGACGGGGGCTCTGTACAGCGCCAGCGTGAACGGCACGTTCTGGACCTGGGAGCAGAGGGAGACCCTTGCGATCTTCGCCTGGTTCATCCTCGGAGTCGTCGCCGTGGCGCGCCTCGGATGGGGGTGGCGCGGCAGCAAGGCGGCGATCCTCACCATCGTCGGATTCGCGGCGCTCTTCATGCGCATGATCGGTTGGTACTGACGTGCCGATCCTCCTGTATGGCATGAACCACGTCAGCGCGCCCGTGGACGTGCGCGAGCGTGTGGCCTTTCCGGCCGCGGAGCTGACGGGGGCGGTCGGGCGGCTGGCTCGATTCGAGCCGGTCGCGGAGGGGCTGATCCTGTCGACCTGCAACCGCACGGAGCTTCTCGTGCACGCCCGCGCCGATCGGGCCGGCGAGTCGCTCCGGACGTTCCTGGCGGCGGAGAGAAGGCTGGAACCCGACCTGCTGGAGAGGCACTGCTACCTGCACCGGGACGATAAAGCCGTCCGTCACGTCTTCCGCGTGGCCGCGTCGCTCGACTCGATGGTCCTGGGAGAGGCGCAGATCCTCGGCCAGGTGAAGGAGGCCTACGCGGCCGCGCAGCAGGCGGGGGCTCTCGGGACGGTGCTCGACAGCCTCATGCAGCGTTCCTTCTCGGTCGCCAAGAAGGTGCGATCCGAGACCGGCATCGCGCGCTATCCGGTTTCGATCGCTCATGCCGCCGCGGGTCTGGCGAGGCGCATTTTCGGCGACCTCAGGGACACCTCCATCCTGATTCTCGGCGCGGGGAAAATGGCCCGGCTGGCCGCGCAGCACCTGACGCGATCGGGAGTGCGATCGCTCGTCGTCGTCAATCGGACCTACCAGCCCGCCGTCGAGCTGTCGCAGGAGCTGGGGGGCCGGGCCGCTCCGTTCGACCGCCTGTTCGACGAGATGGCGCAGGCGGACATCGTTCTCGCCTCGACGGCCGCACCGCGGACCCTCGTGTCGCGCGACGACGCGCAGCGGATCAGCCGCGCCCGACGGGGACGGCCCCTTTTCTTCCTGGACATCGCGGTCCCGCGCGACATCGATCCGCGGGTCAACGAGGTGGACAACGTCTACATCTACGACATCGATGATCTGCAGAGCGTCGCCCGCCGCAACCTGCAGGAGCGCCGTCACGAGGCCGAGCGCGCGGAGGCCATCGTCGCCCGGGAGACGCAGACATACCTGAACTGGCTGAAGATGCAGGAGCTGGGCCCTCTCATCGTGGAGCTCCGTCGGCACCTGCACCAGCTGGGCCGCCACGAGATGGAGCGCTTCCGCAGCCGGATCGGTCCCCTCGACGACAGGCAGGCGAGGATGCTCGAGGAGATGACGGGATCGCTGATCAACAAGATCCTTCATCGACCGATTCAGATCATGAAGCGGGCCGCCTCCCGGACGGGCGAGGACGGCCGAATCGATCTCGTGCGGAGGATCTTCGGCCTGGCCGAGATGGACGGCCGATCCGGAGACGGCGCCCGGCCCGAGTCGGGCGGCGGAGTGGCGCGAGAACCGGGCGGAGAGGAGGGCTCTCCGATCGCGCGCGGGGCGGAGCGCGGTGAAGCCGGCTCCACGGATCCCCGGAGCGGCGAAGCGTGACGGAGGGCCGGTGAGGCGCCTCGTCATCGGCAGCCGCGCCAGCCGCCTGGCGCTGTGGCAGGCCAACTGGGTCAAGGACCGCCTGGGCTCCGGAGGCCACCCGGCGCGGATCGAGGTGATCCACACCTCGGGCGACCGGGATCGCGAGCGCTCCCTCGTCGCCATCGGCGGGAAGGGCGTCTTCGTCAAGGAGATCGAGGAGGCTCTCCTGGCCGGGAGCATCGATCTCGCCGTTCACAGTCTCAAGGACCTGCCGACGGCCCAGCCCGCGGGGCTCACCATCGCCTGCGTCCCGGAACGCGAGGACCCGCGCGATCTCCTGATCGATCGTCAGGGATCCGGCCTGGCCGGACTTCGCCGCGGAGCCGTCCTGGGAACGGGGAGCCCCCGGCGCGCCTGCCAGATCCACGCGCACCGTCCCGACCTCGTCATCCGTGACCTCCGGGGCAACGTCGACACGCGGCTGCGCAAGCTCGAGAGCGGCGACTACGACGCCATCGTTCTCGCGCTTGCGGGCGTGCGGAGGATCGGCGCGCGGGTGCGGGGCACGCCGCTCTCGTTCGACGAGATGCTGCCAGCCGTGGGGCAGGGCGCCCTGGCGATCGAGGCCCGCGAGACGGAGACGGAGCTGCGCGCGATCCTCGCCCCGCTCCACCACGAGGACACGGGACGCGCCGTGCTCGCCGAGCGGGCGTTTCTCAGGCGCCTGGGCGGAGGCTGCCAGGCTCCCGTCGGCGCCGTCGGCGTGATCGACTCGGGGCGACTCGTTCTGCGCGGCCTGGTCGGCGATCCCGCATCCGGCCGTCTGCTGGAGGATCAGGCGGAAGGACCGGCCGGGGAGCCGGAGACGATCGGCGCGGCCCTGGCGGACCGGCTGCTCGCGCGCGGCGCCGACGCGATCGTGCGGGGTCTCGCGCCGGCGCCACCCGCGGACCCCCCCTGATGGCCCGCCGCCGCGGTCGAGGACGCGTCTATCTCGTCGGCGCCGGTCCGGGCGATCCCTCGCTCATCACGGTGCGCGGACAGACTCTTCTGAAGGAGGCCGACGTCGTCGTCTGCGACGTCCTGGCGCCCGCCGAGCTGATGGATATGGCGCCCGCGTCGGCGGAGCGCGTGCTCGTGGGCCGGGGAGGCCGCAGGCGACTGGACCAGGGCGCGATCAACCGTCTGATGATCGCCCGCGCGCGGCGCGGGCTTCGCGTCGTGCGCCTCAAGGGGGGTGACCCGAACGTCTTCGGCCGGGTCGGCGAGGAGGCGGAATCGCTCGTCCGCGCCCGCATCCCGTTCGAGATCGTCCCCGGCGTGACCGCGGCGCTCGGCGCCGCCGCCGCCACCGGGATCCCGCTCACCCACCGCAGCCACGCTTCATCGGTCGCGTTCGCCACCGCCCAGACGGGGTCCGGCAAGGCGCCGGGCGGGATCGACTGGGGCGGTCTCGCGCGGATCGACACCGTCGTGCTGTACATGGGCGTGCGGCGCCTTGAAGGCGTCGTGCGCGGTCTGATGGAGGCCGGCCGGTCGCCCGCCACGCCCGCCGCGCTCGTTCGCTGGGCCACTCGCCCCGAGCAGCGGCTGATCCGGGGGACGCTCGGCACCATCGCCGCGGCCGCACGCCGGAAGGGTCTGGATCCTCCCGCCATCCTGATCGCGGGAGAGGTCGCCGGGCTGGGCCGCCGGCTCGACTGGTTCGCGCGGCGGCCGCTCGCGGGCCGGACCATCGTCGTGACCCGCCCCCGCGATCAGTCGGCGGCGCTGGCCGATCGCCTGCGCGACGAGGGAGCGCGCGTGATCGAGGCCCCGTCGATCGTCCTGCGGCCGCCGATCTCCAGCGGGCCCCTGGACCGGGCCCTCGAACGGCTCGGCCGCTACCGCTTTCTCGTCTTCACCAGCGTGAACGGCGTCACGCGGTTCTTCGAGCGCCTGGCCGGGCGCGGGCTCGACGTGCGCGAGCTGGCCGGCGTGAGCATCGTGGCGATCGGCCCGGCGACCGCGGCGGCCATCCGGTCGCGCGGGCTCCGGGTCGCCGCGATCCCGGAGGAGTTCCGCGCCGAGGGCCTCCTCCGCGTGATGGGACGCCGCCGCGTCCGGGGCGCGCGGATCCTGATCGCCCGGGCCGCGCAGGCGCGCGCGATCCTCCCGCGCGTGCTCCGCGAGAGGGGTGCGCTCGTCGACGTCGTGCCGGTCTACCGGGCCGTGCTCTCGCGGGAGGGATGGGCGGACGTGCGGCGGGCGTTGAGCGACGGCGGCCTGGATCTCCTGACCTTCACCTCCTCGGCCACCGTGAAGTATTTCATGGCGAAGCTCCGGGGCAGGGAGGCGAGCAAGGCGCGGCGCATTCCCGCCGCGGTGATCGGGCCGATCACGGCCCGCGCCGCCCGACAGAGCGGACTGCGCGTGATCGCCATGCCGCGAAACTACACCATCGACGCCCTGGCGGAAGCGATCGTGCGCCGCTTCAGAAATTCCCCTTCTGGAACTCCTCGAGGGTCGTGAGGCCCTGTCCGACGCCCGCCAGGCAGGAGGCGCGCAGCGGGCTCATGCCGGCGTGCCGGGCTTCGCGCTCGATCTCTCCCGGCCGGGCCCCTCCGGCGACCAGATCGACCATCGACCCGGTCACCTCGAGGATCTCGAACAGGGCGAGCCTTCCCGCGTAGCCCTTGCCGAGCGGACCGCACCGGGGGCAGCCGGAGCCCTGGAACGTCTTCAGATCGAGCGCCTCGTCCGGCGTGAGCCCCATCATCCTCAGCACGCGCTCGGCCGCCTGCAGAGGCGCGCGGCATCCGTCGCAGATGCGGCGCACGAGCCTCTGATTGATCACCAGCTTGAGGACCCCCGAGAGGACGTGCGGATCGATCTGGTGCCAGAGGATGGCCGCGGGCACCTGGGACGCCCGGCGGGCCTGCATTGAGGCGACGACCAGATGCGAAGAGGCCCGTTCCACGGCGAGCGCGGCGATGCCCGCGTCCTCGATCTCGGGCAGGAACACGATCTCGGCGCCGTGAGCCCCGTCCAGGATCTCCCTCGCGCGACCCGCGTCCGGAGGGAAGCTGATCTCCTGATGGCGCACTCCCTTGACCTCAAGTAGGTGAGGGGAGTCCAGGGCCAGCGCGCGCCGTCCCTCGAGCCCCACGCGCGCCATCAGGGAGTGGCGCGTCACATCCAGATCGTTGTGCGGCGGAGCGCTCAACAGGATCAGCCCGTTCGGCATCGAGAGAGCCCGGAGCACGCGTTCGCTGTCGAGCGGGCTCATTCCCAGATCGTGGAGATCGCGGACGAAGCGCGCCGCGTCCACGAGCGTGAGGAGCAGGCTCTCCCCGCCCTGGAACGGGAGCCGGCGCACGGAGATGTCGATCGTCCGATCGCCCGCCTGCGCGCTCATCCGGCCGGCGGCCGCTCCGCTCCCGGATGGGAGCGAGGCATTGCGGGCGATCAGGCGCCCCAGCGCGTCGGGAGGATTGCAGGCGGGGGCGCGGCCGCGAACCAGCGCGCCGTCAATACGGAAAAAGAGAGCCGTGCCGTCACCGCGGATCTCGAGCTGGATGGTGGAGGCCTTGCGGTTGACGCCCTCGGCCAGGATCTTCTGCAGCAGCACCGACGCCGGACCCGCGGCGGAGCCCGCTTCGGATCCGGCGGCCGGCTTGGCGGCCGGATCGGACGCGGCCGCCCGCGGCGGCGCGGCGACGGGAGGAGCGGGTGCGGGCGGAGCCTCCTCCAGCGGCTCCAGGTCTTCGGATGTCAGAGGAGCGCTCGCGGCCGCCGCGCCGCCGCGCGTCTTCCTGCCGCGCGGGGAGCGCCGGGACGAGGACCGGGTCGAGCGGACCCGCTCGGTGGCGCGCGCCGCGGGAGCGGCCGGCGCCGGGCGCCCCGACTCGATGGCGGCCACCTCGTCCGGAAACAGCTCCTTCAATCGCTGGACGATCTGCTCCTCGCGGACGGCCATCGGAATGATGCGGCAGCTCGTCAACGTCTGCACCTGGTCGATCGTGTCGACGTCGGCCTGCCCCGCCATCGCCAGCGTGAGGATGGGCTTCTCCCCGATCTCCTCCCGGGAGACGGGGAGGATCTTCTTCCTGTAGCAGAGCTCCACCGACAGCTCGCCGACGAGGGACGCGTCGATGATCTGGCGGGACAGGTCGATCGTGGTCGCATTCTTGGACGACCCCTGATTGATGACGTTCAGATCGTCGCGCGACACGAAGTTCAGCTCGATCAGGGCGTCCTCGAGGGCGCCGCCGCGATTCTGCTGCCAGCGCAATGCGGAGACCAGCTGATCGGTACTGAGGAGGTTGGAACGGATGAGCGACTCGCCGATCGACCCGGCCGCGCCCTTGAGCATCCTGCGCTCTTCCTTCAGTTCCTCGGGGGCGGACTGCCAGAACGATTCCTGGTAGCCCGCATCGGCCTGGCAGAAGCAACGGAAGCAGAAGGGGCACAGCTTCGTCGGGATTCGCGCGCTGCAGGTGCACCACACCGCGGACGCCGCGTCGAACTCGCCCAGACACGACCAGCACTGGGTCGGATGTTCCTGAGGCACGCATTCACCCGGGCCGTCGGCGCTCCGATCCGGTTGATGAACCGGCAGTTCCGGCTCGGCGAAGTCGGGTCCGCGGCCCGCGCGGAATATAGGGTCGGGCGCCCTTATTTTCAAGAAAGACAAGGACTTGGCCATGTTTCATTCCTTGACGCATCCCACTCCCTGTGCTAGTTTTCCCCTCCTCCCCGGAGGTCAGGCTGCTCGATGCTCGCCGCGAAGGGTCCGCCCAGGGTCACACCGCTGAACCGCCTCCACCGGGAGCTGGGCGCCCGGATGGTGGGCTTCGCCGGCTGGGAGATGCCGGTGCAATTCACCTCGGTCCTCGAGGAGCACCGGGCCGTCCGGGGCGCCGCCGGACTGTTCGACGTCAGCCACATGGGGGAGATCGAGGTCCGGGGGAGCGCCTCGCTCGCGCTGATCCAGCGGCTGACCTGCAACGACGCGGCGCGGCTCGCGCCGGGCGCCGCCCAGTATTCGGCCCTGACGACCCTGCAGGGCACTTTCGTCGACGATGTCCTCGTCTACCGAACCGGCTCCGACGCGTTCCTCGTCGTCGTCAACGCGGGCAACACCGACAAGGCGTTCGCCTGGATCGCGCGGCACGCGCGGGGGGACGTGGAGGTCGTCAACGCGTCGGAGCGCTGGGCCCTCCTGGCCCTGCAGGGGCCGCGGGCGCTTGAAATCCTGCGGCCGCTCGTCGACGCCGACGCCGGATCGCTCCGGCCCTTCCGGTTCGTCCGGGGGCGGATCGAAGGGCACGACGCCGTCGTGTCGCGGACGGGATACACGGGGGAGGACGGGTTCGAGATCTTCGTGGCCGCCGACGCCGCCGAATCCGTCTGGCGGAGACTGCTGGAGTCGGGCCGGAGCGACGGACTGAGACCCTGCGGACTCGCGGCGCGCGACACGCTCCGCCTGGAGGCGGCGATGCGCCTGTACGGAAGCGACATCGACGAGACGACGACGGTGCTCGAGGCGGGGCTGCAGGGGATCGTGAAATGGGAGAAGGGGGATTTCAGCGGCCGCGAGGCGCTCGTGCAGCAGCGGGAGCGGGGGATCGAACGCCGGCTCGTGGGCTTCGAGCTCCGTCGGCCGGGCGTTCCGCGACACGGATTCGCGGTGCTCTCGGACGGCGTGGAGGTCGGCCGGGTGACGTCGGGGACGCTCGCCCCGCATCTGGGGCGCCCGATCGGCCTCGCCTACGTGCCATCCCGCATGGCGGAGCCCGGAACCGCGCTCGGCGTCGACATCCGCGGCCGGGAGGCGCCCGCGGTGGTCGTGCCCATACCGTTCTACAGGCGCTCATCGTGAGGAGGAGACCTTGGATCAGGGAAACGCAAGTTACCCGGCCGATCTGAAATACACGCGCGAACACGAGTGGATCGCCCTGCGCGGCGGCGTCGGAACGATCGGGATCACGCAGTACGCCCAGTCCGAGCTGGGAGACATCGTCTTCGTGGAGCTGCCGGGCGCGGGCACCCACGTCGTCGCGGGGGAGCAGTTCGGCACCGTGGAGTCGGTGAAGGCGGTCTCGGAGCTTTACGCGCCGGCCTCGGGCGAGGTGATCGAGATCAACACGAAACTTCCGGACAGCCCCGAGACGGTCAATCAGGATCCTTACGGCGCCGGTTGGCTGGTCAAGATCAAGGTCGCCAATCCGGAGGAGATCAACGGCCTCATGACGGCTCAGGAGTATCGCAAGCATGTCGAGGACGAAGACAACTGACCCGGAGGATGCGCACCGCTACATCCCCGTCTCCGCGGACGATCGGCTGGCGATGCTCAGGGCCATCGGCCGGAGCCGCATCGACGAGCTGTTCGCCTCCATCCCGGAGAACCTCCGCCTCCGGAAGGACCTGGAGATCCCCGGCCCGCACTCGGAGATGGAGCTTCTCGCCGCGCTCGAGACGATCGCCGGACTCAACCGTCCCATCGAGCCGGGTCTCCAATTCCTCGGCGGCGGGGCGTACCGACACTACATTCCCGCGGCGGTCGATCATCTGATCGCCCGCGCGGAATTCTATTCCTCCTACACGCCCTATCAGCCCGAGATCAGCCAGGGCACGCTCCAGGCGATCTTCGAGTACCAGACCCTGATCTGCCAGCTGACCGAGCTGGACCTGTCGAACGCTTCGATGTACGACGGGGCGTCCGCCCTGGCCGAGGCGATCCTGATGACGGAGCGGATGCGCGGCGTGGGACGCGTCGTCCTCTCGGACGCCGTGCATCCGGAATACGTGCAGGTCGCCCGCACCTACCTGGCGAACCTGGACGTCGCCGTGGCGACCTTCGATCACGGCCGGGACGGCCGCGGGGATCTCGAGGCAGCCCGCCGCGCTCTCGAAGAAGGGGCCAGCGCGCTCGTCATTCAGCATCCGAACTTCTTCGGCTGCCTCGAGGAGGTCGAGTCCTACGCGGCCGTCGCGCGGGAGACAGGGGCGGCCCTCGTCGTCGCGATCACCGAGCCGGTGGCGCTCGGGCTGTTGAAGGGCCCGGGCTCGCAGGGGGCCGACATCGTGGCGGGGGAGGCGCAGTCGTTGGGCGTTCCGCTCTCCCACGGCGGTCCGTTCCTGGGCTTCCTGGCGGCCCGGCAGCCGTTCCTGCGCAGCATGCCGGGGCGGCTCGTCGGGGAGACGAAGGACGTCGAGGGCCGCCGCGGCTACGTGCTGACGCTGTCGACGCGCGAGCAGCACATCCGCCGCGAGAAGGCGACTTCCAACATCTGCACCAACGAAGGGTTGTGCGCCCTGCAGGCGTCGATCTTCCTGTCGCTGCTGGGCCGCGACGGGCTGGGCGAGCTCGCCCGCCACAATCATGCCAAGGCGGCCTACGCGCGCGGGCTGCTCGGCGCCGTCCCGGGATGCCGCCTCCTCCACGACGCCCCCGTCTTCAACGAGTTCGTCCTCCGCCTTCCCTTCGCGGCGGAATCCGCCGTCGAGGCGTTGGGGGAGAAGGGGATCGTCCCGGGCATCCCGCTGTCGCGTTATTTCGAGGGGCGGGAGCGGGATCTTCTGGTCTGCGTCACCGAGATCAATCCGCGCGAGGCGATCGATCGCCTGGCGACGGAGCTGCGAGGTCTTCGCTGAGATGCAACCCCGCAACCTGCGCGAACCCGAAAAACTCCTGTTCGAGCTGTCGCGGCCCGGACGTTGCGGACACGCCCTTCCGCCGCTGGACGTTCCGGAGCCGCCGAAGACGTCACTCGAAGCGCGGTACCTGCGCGACGGGATCCCCGGATTCCCGGAGCTGAGCGAGACGGAGGTCGTCCGGCATTACACCCGGCTGTCTCGACTGAACTACGCCATCGATCTCGGGCTCTACCCGCTGGGATCCTGCACGATGAAGTACAACCCGAAGATCAACGAGAAGGTGGCGCGTCTGCGCGGATTCGCCGACAGCCATCCCCAGATGCCGGAGCGGCTCGTCCAGGGCTGTTTGCGCCTCATGCACGACCTCGAGAGTGCTTTGTGCGCGATCTGCGGCATGGACCGCTTCACCCTGCAGCCGGCAGCGGGCGCCCAGGGCGAGTTGACCGGCATCATGATGGTGCGCGCGTACCACCGCGCGCGAGGAAATCCCCGCAAGGTCGTGCTGATCCCGGATTCGGCCCACGGCACCAATCCGGCGAGCGCGGTTCTGAGCGGCTATCGCGTGGAGCAGATTCGCTCGAACGAGCGCGGATGCATCGACCTCGCCGACCTGCGCAGCCGCATGAGCGAGGACGTCGCGGTCCTGATGCTCACCAACCCGAACACCCTGGGCGTCTTCGAAGGGGAGATCGAGGAGATCGCCCGCGTCGTGCACGCGAAGGGGGCGCTCCTCTACATGGATGGTGCGAACCTGAACGCGTTCGTCGGCCGCGCCCGTCCCGGGGACATGGGCGTCGACCTGCATCATCTCAACCTGCACAAGACGTTCTCCACGCCGCACGGCGGAGGGGGGCCCGGTGCCGGTCCCGTGGGCGTCAAGGCGATGCTGGAGCCGTACCTGCCGGTTCCCACGATCGGCCAGGATGGGGGCGCCCTCCGCCTCGAATACGATCGCCCTGAGAGCGTGGGTCGCATGCGGGCCTTCTTCGGCAACTTCGGCATGCACGTGCGCGCTTACGCTTACATCCTCGCGCTGGGCGCACCGGGCCTGCGCCGGGTGGCGGAGACCGCCGTCCTGAATGCGAACTACCTCCGGGTCCGGGTCGGAAAGACGTACCCGCTCCCATACGACCGGACCTGCATGCACGAGTTCGTTTCGTCGTGTTCCAAGCTCAAAAAGGAAACCGGCGTCATTGCCCTCGACGTGGCAAAGCGGCTGGCCGACTACGGCTT
>JBFGDZ010000045.1:0-20711 GCA_041580375.1 Candidatus Polarisedimenticolia bacterium | reverse complement strand
TTCATCGTCTATCAGCCGCTGCGCTTCTTTCTCATTCTGGGGTCGATTCCGTTCGCCGCCGGTCTCTTCCTCGCGCTGCGGTGGCTGGTGCTGTTCCTGTTCTTCCTCGAGCCCGGTCGCACCTGGCTGCCCAGCCTGGTGGTGGCCGCGATCCTGCTGCTGACCGGAGTGCAGTTGTTCGTCTTCGGTCTGGTGGCCGACCTGGTCGCGGTCAACCGGCTCCTGATCGAGGACCTCCAGCAGGCGATGCGACGGGACGGCCGGGATCGTCGCGGCGATCGCGAGGCCGCGGAAGGACGCTGACCATGGCCGACCGGGAATGAGCCGCGACCTGATGGCCCGCGCGGCTCTGGCGCACGTGCCCCATCTTCTGACGCTCCTCGATCGCAATCGCCACAGCCCCACCTACGGCTGCTTCGACCGGAATTTCTGGCACTACCGGATCGTCGACTTTCCCAGCGGCATGGCGCAGGAATTCGCCCTCCCTCTGGCCCTGGCCTGGGAGACGGATCTCGAGAACAATCGCTGGTTCCGTCATCCCGAGCTGCGCACGTGGGCCGCGGCCGGCATCCGCTATGCGGCCCGAAGCGGGCACCGCGACGGCTCGGCGGACGACTACTATCCTTACGAGAGGGCCGCTGGCGCCACCGCCTTCTCGCTGCTCGCCTGTCTCGAAGCGTATCGGATCCTGAATCTCCGCGACGACGGGCTGCGGGATTTCTTCGCCCGGCGGGCCGACTGGCTGGCCGCCAGCCGGGAGCCGGGCGCCCTCGCCAACCACGACGCGCTCATCGCTCTGGATCTGCTGCTCGCCGGCGGACTGATGAACACGGGACGCTGGGAGGAAGCGGCGATGAAGCGCCTGGACCGCGTCCTGAGCCTCCAGGATGAGGAGGGCTGGTTCCGCGAGTACGGGGGGTGCGACCCGGGATACCAGACGCTGACCATCTCCCTGCTCGCGTGGATCGGGCAGATGCGTCCTCTCCCGGCGCTGCAGAGCGCGCTCGTCCGCGCCGTCGATCTGGCCTCCCACTTCGTGCACCCGGACGGCTCCTACGGCGGCGAGTACGGGAGCCGCAACACCTACAATTTCTTCCCCCATGGGTTCGAGCTCGTCGGTCGCGCCCATCCGCCCGCCCTCGCCGTCAACGACCGCGTCCTCGCCGGCGTGGCCGCCGGACGGGGCGCGACGCACGTCGACGATCACATCGTCGCCCACCACGCGTGGAATTATCTGCTCGCCTGGCGCGATTACGTCGAGCCGCGTCCGGCGCCTGCACCCCCGGCTCCGGGCCGCGCCTGGTTTCCGCGGGCCGGCCTGCTAGTCGATCGGCGGGATGGCTGGACCCTGATCATGGCCACCGGCAAGGGCGGCGTCCTGAAGATGTTCAGGGACGACCGCCTCGTCCTGTCCGACACGGGGTTCTCGGTGATCCGGCGCCGCGGACTGCGAACGCGCGCCGCCGTCGGTCATCTCGTCGACCGCTACGAGACCCGCGTCACGGACGACGCGATCAGCGTGCGCGGCGACCTGGGCTGGGCGGAGCAAAGGCAGATGCGCACGATGGGGTTCCTCGTCCTGCGCCTGTTCATGCTGACGGGGGGCCGATTCTTCGCGGCGGCGGTGCGCCGGGTGCTGCAGCGCCTGCTGATCGTCGGCAGGCGCCGCGCGCCCTTCCGGTTCGAGCGGCAGGTGCGCTGGCGTGACGGAGCCTGGGAGATCGAGGACGAGCTCCGCGCCCGGAGCTGGCGCGGGGTGCGCTCGGTGATGCTCGGCTGCGACCAGACGTCGATCTACGTCGCCACGAGCCGCACGTATCAGGACGGCCAGCTCTCCGGCTGGACCGACCTGAGCGACCGCGTGGCCGGTCTGCGGGCGGGCGAGGCGCTCACGCTGGTGCGGCGTCCCGGCGGATGAGGCGACTCGTCCTTCTGGGCATCGGCGTCGCGATCCTGGCGCTGATCTACAGGGCGGTCGACCCGGGGGCGATCCTGGCGGCCCTGAAGAACGTCCTGCCGGGCCCTCTGGCCGGGGCGGCGATCCTGCTGGCCGGGTCCGTCCTGCTCAGCGCGGTGCGTCTGAACCTCCTCCTGCCGCCGGATCGACGGCCGGGAACGGGCGCATCGCTGAGGCTGACTCTCGCAGCGAGCGTGTTCAACCTGATCCTGCCGGCGCGCAGCGGCGACCTGCTCAAGAGCCTGTTCATGGGCCGCCAGGGCCGGGTCTCCGGCGCTTTGGCCCTGGCGCTCGTCGTGTTCGAAAAGACGACCGACCTGCTCGCCCTCCTGATCTGGTGCGCGGCCGGGCTCGCGCTGCGATTCCGGGACGAGCCGTTCCATCGCCTGATGCTGGCGGTGGTCGTGGCGGGGCTTGCGGCGGGCACCGCCCTGATCGCCTCGCCCCGGCTGGCCGACGTCCTGTTCGCGATGGCCGCGCGACTGGGACCGGGCTCGATGGCCGATCGGGTGCGCGCGCTGCGCGCCTCGTGGAGCGAGATGCACGCCATGTTCTGGCGCGCGTGGCCGGCCTCCGTGACGACGATGGGGCTCTCGATGCTGATCTGGTTTCTTCACCTGATGCAGTTCTGGTTTCTGGCCCGGGCCCTGGGCGCCCCCGTCCCGCTGGCCGCCACCCTCGCTCTCGTCCCGCTCGCCATCCTCGCGGGCATGATCCCGGTGACGGTGGCCGGCATCGGGACGCGGGACGCCGCGCTGATCGCGCTCCTCCGCCCGTACATGAGTCCGGCCGCCGGCGCGGCCCTCGGCGTGCTCGCCACCCTCCGCTACGTGCTTCCGGCGCTGGCCGGGCTGCCCGCGCTTCAGCGCTACCTGGGGGACCCGGGGAGTTCGCGGGCCCGGTAGAGCCACGCCCAGGTGTCGCCTTCGCCGGATCGCGAGACCGGCTCGTAATAACCGGCCAGGATCTCGCGGAACCGCCGGGCGTCGAGCCGTCCGTCCGGCGCGAGCCGATCAGGGACGCCCCACACGAGAACCCAGTCGGGAATGCGCTCATGATCGAGCCGGTCGCGCAGCGAATCGGGGGTCACAACGATCAGAGCGCGCATGTCCGGCTTGAACGGCAGCGGCGAATGGAGCAGGTGCCCCTCGTAGTTGCTGATGTCGACGAAGCAGCGATCGGCGGCCAGGTAGCCGGCGCCGTTGCGCAGCAGGACGGGCGGCGCGCCGGCGGGGCCGACGCCGGCCCAGCCCAGGTTCAGGGGAAGCACGACGGTATTGCCCTCGATCGGAGCGGCCGCACGGCGCAGGGCCCGATGCGAGGCGTCGATCCGGCCCAGCAGCGGCATCCGCAACCACGCCTGCGCGCCCGTCACTCCGAGCGCCACCAGCACGATGAGCGCGCGCGCCGCCCGGCCATGGCGCCCTGCGCCCAGCCACAGCGGGACCGTCAGAGAGATCGAGTAGACGAAGCGACGCGCCAGGTTCCCTCCGCCCATCATGCCCTCGGGGAGCACCAGCAGCAGGACGGCCAGCGCGGCGAGGGCCAGCAGCAGCCCAAACCACGGGCGCCGGATCTCCCGCGCCTTTCTCTGGATGAGCGTGAAGACCAACATCACCAGCAAAAAGAGCGAGAAGAAGGGGGCGAGCAGCACCTCCATGTCCGACAGGGGGGCCATCGACTCGTTGATCAGCAGCATTTTGCCGATCTCGAACAGGGACCACCGCTCGGCCGCGGGATCCGGCCCCGCGAGCAGGCCGCGCAGCACCCAGAAGAGACCCAGCAGGATGACGACCGGAACCGCCGGTTGAAGCGACGGCCATGCCCGGCGCCACGCGAGCGCCGCCAGATGACGCGCGCCGGCGAGCCCGGCCTCGCGAGGGCCGGCGCGGAACTCGAGCCAGGCCCGCCAGGCGGCGACGCAGCTGATGAGCAGGAGCGTCATGGCGAGGGGAAACGGGTGACAGAGGTAGAGCAGCACGAACAACCAGAACAATCGCCGGCGCGCCGGCCGCGGGGGTGGATCGGCCTGGCGCAACCAGTACCCGAGCGCCAGGAACACCGCCACGGAGCCGGCGAGGAAGGAGTACCAGCCGGCGATGAGAGGCAGACCCATGACGAAGGGGAAGACGAGGCATGCGACGACCCGGCTCGCGGGCTCGATGGCGCCGAGGCAGTAGCGCAGCGCCAGCGGCAGAAGGAGGATGCAGGCCGACAGGAACAGCTTCTCGGCGATCAGCGGTGGAGCGACGCCCATGAGGAGGGTCAGGAGGAGCGTCGCCGCCAGGGTGGGGACCGGGAAGGGATTGAGCAGGTAAAAATCGCGATAGATCGGGCAGTCCGGATCGAAATAATGCCACAGCGCGTAAGCGTTGTAGACGTGCGACGGCCCGTCCACGGAAGCCCAGTGCTCGAACCGCCAGACGCTGAAGAGACAGACCGCCCACCCGATCAGGAAGGGGATCCATCCGCCCCATCGTCGGAAGATGTTCAGCACGACCCCGCCGTCCGCATCGATCTACGGCCCCCGCTTGATCAGACAGAACGCCTGGTTCAGCCCGAGCAGAAACGTGTGATGGCCGGCCAGCTCGAACCGTCCTTCGGCCAGGCGGCGGATCGCCGCGAGGTCGAAGTAGTCTTCGTGTTCCTCGTCGATCCCCGCCGTGTAGATCGCGATGAGGCGGCTCGCGACCCGTTTCGGCGTCGTCAGCACGAGCCGGCCTCCGGGTCGGAGGACGCGGTGGATCTCCCGCACCATGTCCTGCGGAGATTTCAGGTGCTCGATCACCGCCAGCATCGACACGAGATCGAGGCTTTCGTCCGGAAAATCGAGACGCGTGGTCACCTCGTCGCCGAGCAGCCGATCGATCCCGAAGCGCTCGCGTGCGGGCGACCGCCGGAGAAAATAGCCGTCGCCGCAGCCGATGTCGAGGTGCGTCGTGCAGGGCGCGACATAGCGCGCCGCCGCGACGGCCCGCGCCCGGCGCGTGATCCTCAGGATGGGCGTGCCGATGAGGAAACGTCCCCGCGCGTAGGAGAACGGCGCGATGAAGCCGCCGGCCGGCTGGCCCTCGCGGATGTGGATCATGGCGCGCGCCGCCGATAGAGCCGGTGGATCCCGCCCCGGCGCGTCGTGGTGACGAGGTCGCAGGGGGCCGCAAAGAGCTCCCGGGTGCGATCCGCCGCGGGCCGCAAAGCGGGCGTGATCTGCTCCGGGTACTCCGAGAACAGGATCCACGGCGCATCGGGCTGCCGGAGCGCGCGCGCGACCTCACCGGGCGTGCGGTGCACGCGCGGCAGGCCGTCCCGCGTCACCAGGGGGAAGGAGCCGACCTGTCCCTCGTAATTCGTGACGTCCACGAGGCAGCGCTCGGCCGCGAGGTAACCGGCGCTCTCCCGGACGAGGATCGGGACGTAGTACGGATCGGGGAAGGTCGCTTCGTGGGCGGCCAGAGGAACGATCGCGGCGTTCGGCCCGGCGCTCGATCCGGCTTCCATGAGCCCCTGGTCGTACTCATTGACCTCGGCCAGGACCGGCGCGCGGATGCCGATCTGGATGACGGTCGCGGCGACGGCCATCAGGCGGATCAGGGCGCGGCCGGCGCGACCGAATTCGTGCGTGCCGATCCCGATGAGCACGGCCATCCAGGCGAAGATGGCGAGCCGCAGGCCGATCTTCCCCCCGCCGCCTATCCGGTCCGGCGCGAGGAAGCTCAGCAGCACGATCGTGACGACGAGGGCGAGAAGCCCGAGCCGTCGCGGGTCGGTTCGAATCGCGCGGGGACCCAATGTCACGGCGAACAGCGACAACAGGACGAGGCCGTAGGCCGTCGTCAGGAGCAACTCCCCGGGGTGAAGCGGCCCCATCGCGCTGTTCATGAGGTAGGCCTGCAGCACGTGCCACCGGGTCGAGGGGCCGAAGCCGCCGGAGATCCCGCCGCCCAGGGGCTCGTTCCGCAGCGCGAACAGGCCGATCAGCAGGAGAAACGGGGCCGCGCACAGCAGCATCGTCAGAAGCGGTCTCGCGCCGCCTCCCGCTCCGGCGGCCGGCGTCCGGAATCGCTCTCGCGCCATGGACCCGAGGCCGAGCACGGCCAGCGCCAGGACGCCGGCTCCGAGAGCGACGGGATGGGACAGGTAGAGCAGCAGAAAGAGGAGCGACAACGTCACGGCCGAAGGCCGCCCGCCCTGCCCGTGGCGGAGCCAGAAGCCGAGCGCGAACAGCCACACGATCAGAGAGATCGAGAAGTTGTACCAGCCGGCCACGAGGGCGGTCCCGTGGACGAACGGGAAGACCAGCAGGGGAGCGTAGCCGTTGCCGGGGTTGCGCGCCGCGATCGCGTAGCGCATCGCGACCGGCAGCAGGATGACGTAGAGGGTCAGGAACAGTTTCTCGGCGACGGCCGGCCTGGCGATGGTGGAGAACAGCGCCATCGCGGCATGCCCGATCCAGTTCGGAACGGGAAACGGGTTGAACGCGTAGTACTCGCGATACACGGAGCACTCGGCGCTGAAGTACCTGGCGATGGCGGTGGCGTTGTAGACGTGGGACGGTCCGTCGGTCGATGCGAAGTACGGATGCCTCCACACGGGCACCAGGCAGACGACGCACGCCAGAAGAAACCAGAGCGTGTCCCCGTTCAGCCAGCGCGAGGCGTGGATCCGGCCATCGGGTCCCCGATTCACCATGGTCTCAGCGTATACTAGCATCCTCGATGTCTATCCCGACGCAGCCTGTCGCGCCGCGCCCGCACGCGACCGGGGAGTCCGTGCGCCGGAAGCCGTGGCGCCTCGTGATCGTGACCGTCGGCTTCGGCGCGTTCTTCGCCGTTCTGTTCGCGCAGTTTCCCGTCGCCGGACGCCTGCCCGGGAACGCCGACACGTGGTTCGCGATCGCGCTGTCGAACACGTACGCCAGCCGCCTGGCGGATTTGTTCGGAGGCGGCCCGCCCGCCACGGCCCTGTATCCCGGCGGGAACCCGATCCAGTTCGGCGAATCATCGCCGGGCGTGGCGCTCGTCTACGTCGCCATCCGGGCTCTCGGCTTCGACGACGTGAACGCCTACTACCTGCTGCTCTGCCTGCTCTTCACGACGACGGCGCTGGCCGTCTTCGCGCTGGCGCGTCACTACACGGGGAGCGATGCGGCGGCGGTCTTCGCCGCCGTGGCCTTCACGTGCTCGAACTTCACGCTGGCCAACATCGACGACTGCGTCATCGTGTTCTTCGGGATCGCAGCCCTGGCCGCCTGGTCGTTCGGCCGGTTTCTCGATCGGCCGGATCGGGTCCGCCCGCTCTACGCCGCCGCCGTGCTCGGCGGGCTGCAGGTTTATTTCTCGGCCTATGTCTTCCTCCTTCTCACCATCTTTCTGGGCGTCCTCATGCTGGACGGTGCGCCGATCCTGCGCGGGCGCGCCGGCGGATCGACCGGAACGGCGCCGCCGCGCCGTCACCTGCTGGCGGCCTGCGGCCTGTACTTGGGCCTCAGCGCGCCGTTCTTCGGCTTCTACGCGGCTGCCATGCGGGCCCAGGAGTTCGTCACGACGCGATCGTTCGACCTGCTCGTGACGAGCGTCGGCAGCCTCGACCCGGGCGACCTGGTGCGGGCGCTGCCCGGCAATCTGGTCCATCCGCCGGGCGCCGCGTACCGCGAGGCGGACTCGGCCCGGATCGCCAGCTATCTCTACGACCCCGAAACGCTGCGGGCCGCCTTCGAGAATCCCGATTTCCACACCCTGGTGCGCCCGTACGCGGCCGAGGGAGACGAGGCGTTCTGGATCTCCACCCGGCGCCGGGCGCACGTCGGGTTTTTGCTCTACGGGCTTGCTCTGGTGTCCCTGTGGTACCCGAACCGCCGGAAGCGGACGCTGGTCGTCCTGTTCTGCGTCGGGCTGGTGACCGCGTTCGGACCCCTGATCACGGTCGGGGGCACGACGATCCCCACGCCGCTCTACCCGATCAACAGGTGGATCGACTTCACGAACCTCTTCCGTGTGCCGAGCCGCGCCTTCTTTCTGTCGCTCGTCGCCCTGTCTCTCCTGGCCGCGCACGCGGTCGCGCACTGGAGCCGGCGGCTGGCCGGCCGGCACCGTCAGATGGCGCGTGCGCTCCCATTCCTGCTCGGCGCGGCCTTGCTGGTCGAGAACGTTCCCGTCCCGCTCATGAGCTTCGCCGGCCGGCAGTACGCCGAGCCGGGCGCGCCCCTGCGGGGATTCTTCCACGGACGCGAGGCGCCTCCCGCCGTCGTCCTGCACCTGCCCAGCCGGACGGGGTTCAGCTACGCGGGCGCCGGGCGGGATCTGTATCCCCTGAACCGCGAGATCATCTACATGAACTGGCAGACGCACCTCCGGCAGAACACGTTCAACGGGGTCAACGGCTATCTGCCGCGATCGCGCGTCGAGGCCCAGCGGTTGATCGATCGCCTGCCGGATGACGCCGCCCTCGACGGGCTGCTCGCGCTGGCCGGAGACGGGACACCGCTCTACATCGCGTTCCACAAGGATCTCGTACTGCCCGGCGAGGAAGCCCTGCTGCCGCTGCTCGAGCGATCGCCGCGTCTGCGACCGGTGCTGAGGGGCGAGACGGATCTCCTGTTCGAGGTTCGCCCGTGACCGGCGGCGCCGGGCGGACGGCCGCGAGGACGGCGGCCGGAGCGGCCGCGGCGTATCTCGTCTTCTTCCTGATCCTGTTCGCGCAGTTTCCGCTTCGCGGCGCCCTCCCGGGCAATACGGACACGTGGCTGGTCGGCATCGCCATCCCCAACACGGTCCGCAGCCACGCGGGCGCGTGGCTCTCCGGCGACGACGCGCCGGGGCAGTGGCTCTATCCGGCTGAACGTCCCCTCCTGCACGGAGAGACGGCGCTCGGCACGGGCCTGATCTTCGCCCTGATCCGCTCGCTCCTGCCGGGAGACGTCGTGGCCTATTGGCTGTTCATCAGTCTGATCTTCGCGGGCTCCTCGTGGGGCCTCTTCCTCCTGGCGCGCGATTACCTCGGCGACGATCGCGCCGCCTTCCTCTCCGGTTTCGCCTTCGGCGCGGCCAACTTCACGCTGGCCAACATCGACAGCCCGCACACCAGTTTCTGGGGTCTGGCGTTCGCCGCGCTCCTGCTGATCCGCCGGTACCTGTCAGGCGGACCGACGCGGTATTTGTATGGTGGCGCGGCGCTGGGCGCCGTCCAGGTGTATTGTTCGGCCTACGTTTTCCTGTTCGTCTCCCTCTGGGCCCTGCTGCTCTTCGTGCTCGGCGGCGGTCGTCTTCCGGGACGTCCGGCTGTGGTCCGTCCGCTCGTCCTCGCGCTGGTGATTTACGCGCTGATCGCCGCGCCCTTCTTCGTCATCTACCTGGGCGCGATGGATGATGCCGATTTCGTGAAACCGGTCGACCATCCGTTGTTCGCCGCGACGTGCAGCCTGGATCCCGCCGACCTGGCGCGCGCCCTGCCCGGCAATCTCATCTATCCGGAGGGCCCGCCCCTGACCGGCCGCGACATCGGCGCGTTGCAGCGCGAGTTCGCGCGACTGGGCCGGGATCCCGGACTCATCGACGACGCCGACACGCGATTGATCATGGGCCCGCGATCGCCGGGCTCTCAGGAGGCGCACTGGCCGTCCGTGAGGCGACGCGCCCACATCGGGGTCGGTCTGTGGGCGCTCGCCCTCGCGGGGCTCTTCGGCTTCTGGCGCGCGGGCCGCCGGGCGAGGGCGCCCGGCCCGGGCCCGGACCGCTCCACCGGCCTCGAGCTCTGCCTGATCGGGGCGCTGGGCCTGATCCTGGCGCTCGGTCCCGTGATCATGCTGTGGGGACATGGCTACCCGACCCCGCTGCTGCCGCTTTACGACGTCTCCCCCCTCGTGCGCCTGTTCCGGGTTCCCGTGCGGGCCTTCGCCATGACCCTGGCGTCGGTGTCGATCGCCGCGGGATTCGGCTGGCTCTGCCTGCTGCGGAGACTCGAGCGCGTTCCGAGGCTGAGGCTCCGGCCCATCGCCTGGCTGGCGATCGCGGTCGTCGTGGTCGGCATCGAGAACATCCCCTTTCCCCTGCCGGCCTTCGGCGCGGCGCGGCATGCCGCCCCGTCCCCCGAATACGTCGCTTTTCTGAAGGACCTGCCGCGAAATGACGGCGACGACGGGATCGTCGCGGCGGCGGAGCGGATTCCGGTGATCCTCGATCTGCCGAGCGCCATCGGGTACGGCGGCGCGCTGGTCGGCGATCTGTTCCCGCAGAACCGGGAGCTGATCTACATGAACTGGCAGACCTATCACCGGCAGAACATCGTCAACGGCCTGAACGGGTATCTGCCACGCAGCCGCGTGGAGTTGCAGGAGGCGATCGACGCGCTGCCCGACGAGGAGGCCTTCACCTCGCTGTGGCGGCGGGGCGTCCGCTACCTGGCGCTCCATTTCGACATGGTTCTCAACGGGACGGAACTGCACACCCTTGCGGCCATTCGCAAGGCGCCGTCGGTGCGCCTGGTGTACGCCGCGCGCGGGCTGCTGCTCCTGCGCCTCGAACCCCCGCCGGACGGCGCGCCATGAAGCGTCTGCGGATCCTCGAATGTCTGCAGCTGCTGGGTCCGGGCCTGGCGGGACTGGTCACGGCCGCCCCGATCGCGGCGTTCCGCGATCCCCGGGCGGCCGTCTACCTCGCGGCCCTGTTCCTCCATCTTCTGTTCACCTACACCTACAACGACTACGCCGAGCGCGACCGGGATCTCGCGAACGTCCGCAAGACCTCCGTGGCGCCGTCCGAGCGGATCGCGCTCGGATGGATCAGCCTCGGCGCATTCGTCGGCTGTCTCGGCGCCATCGCGTTTCTGCCGTTCCGGCTTCAGGTTCTGTTCGTGCTCTTCCAGGCCGCCGGGATCCTCTACTCGCATCCCCGCACGCTGTGGAAGGGCCGCGTCCCGCTCAGCGAACTGCTGCACCTGTTCACTGGGGCCGGCTATTTTCTCAGCGGCCATTGGCTGTTCGACTTGCGCACCGGCCCGCCGGCGTACTGGGGCGGCCTGGCGTTCGCGGCGATCTACCTGTCGGGCAGCTGCCTCGGGCAGGTGCGCGATCTCGACGCCGACCGGATGGCCGGCCTGCGGACGCTGGCGATCGTCGCGGGGCGGCGAACGACCCTGGGGCTGGCCGTGACGCTTCAGGCGGCGGGCCTCCTGGCGCTGGCGGCCCTGGCCGGCTCGGCTGGCTCGCGTCCGGCCGCCCTTCTCGTCGCCGTCCTCCTCGTCGCGCACATCGCGGGCGTCGCGGCGGCCGCGCGGACCGGGAGGCCGTTCGAATCGCAGCCCGGGTTCCAGCGGCGCTATCGGGTCATTTTCGGGATCGCCGTGGCGTCGGTCGTGCTCGCGGCGATCGTGGCGCCGGCGGGAAGAATCGACCCCGCCGTCAGGATCGACGCCGCCATCGACGCCGGATTGCGGTATCTCGCGCGCGGCCAGAACGCCGACGGATCCTGGCCGTACTTCCGGAGCCCCCGGGCCGACTTCGGCGAGGCGAGCGAGTTCCCGGCCCGCGCCTTCGTCACCATGCACGTCCTGATGACCCTCCACGACACCCCGGCCGCGACGCGTGAATGGGTCGTCCGGGCGCGGCGCTACCTCCTGGACGAGATGGAGGAGGGGGCGTTCTGGTCCGTCGACGGCCGCAGCCACACGATGAACGTCATGGTCGGATCGGAACCCTGCTGGTTCGAGCCCGACATCGAGACCACGGTCCTGGGGAACCTCCTGTTCGCGGACGACCTGAATCTGACGAGGGACGACGCCGGGCATCTGCGCGACCATCTGGAGCGCTATCGGTTCCCGTCGGGCCTCTATGGAACGTATCTTCACGAGTTCTACGGCGAGCGGGGTTGTCCCGCATACGACAACCTGGACGCGGTTTCCCTCGGAAGCAACCTCCACGTGCTGGCGTGGCTCGAGGCCAACGGTCTCGACGCGACGCGTCTCGTCCGCGGCCTCGGACAGGAGATGCAGGCCGATCGCTACTGGGAGCGGGCCGTGTACTACCGTTCGCTCCCGATCCTGGCCCACCTCGCTTCGAACGCCGTCGAGCACGGGGCCCGATCCGCGATCCCGTTCCTCGAGCGGCTGCTCGACGATCACGCTCGTCACGGCTCTCCCGCCGCCGATCTCAACGTGGCGGACCTGGCCGCGCTGATCAACGCCCGCAGCCACCTGTGCCGCCTGGGCGGAGGGGATTGCGCCGCTCTGCAGGGCGCCGTGCACGAGCTGTTCGGACGTCAGGCGAAGGACGGCGGGTGGCCGGCGGCGCCGATCTACGTCGTCGAGATCACCCGCGACGACTTCGAGCGGTCGATCTACCCGCGCGTGCGCGACGCGATGCTCGCCCGGTCCGGCCGGGCGCCGACGCTCGAGCAGGCCCTGGCCGGCGCCACGCTCGGAACCGCTCACCACGGCTCCCCGGCCGAGTCCACGGCCCTGGCCGTCAAGGCATTGATCAACTACCGGCGCGTCGCCCGGTTCGGGGATCCCGAATGACACGCTGGCCGGCGGCCGCGTCCTGCCTGCTCATTGTGGCGCTGGCGAGTCTCGGCGTGTCGGCACTGGACCCCGAATGGCGCGCGGCCGTGGGGCGCAGTTTCTCCGAAGGCGACCTCGCCGATTTCCTCGAGCGTCCCGAATTCCGGGGCGTCGAATACGGGTTCATCGGGGCTCATCTGGCCGCGGGGCGGGGGTTCTCGGGACCCTATCCCGAGGTGGAGGAACCGACCGCGGTGATGCCGCCAGTCCTGCCGATGATTTTCGGTGCCGTGTTCGCCGTGGCCGGCCACCAGACGATCGCCGGTTTCCTGCTGCTGCTCGTCATCCGGGTGATCGTGCTGGGACTGGGATTCTGGTCACTCGATCGATGCGCGATGGAACTGGGTGGCGCCGGCGCGCGAGGGCGCGTGGCGATGGCCGGGATCACCGCTCTGCTGATCCTCGTGTTCGCGCCGCGGCAGTTGTTGTTCCTTCTGTACGATGAATGGTTCCTGTTCGGAACGGTGGCCTTCTGCCTGCTCTTCGCCCTGAGGATGCTGCGCGGACCCGCCGTCCCGACCTGGAGATCGGCCATCGTCTGGGGCGCCCTGCTCGGCGGGATGGCCCTGACCCAGCCGATCGTGGCGTTCGCACTCGGGTGCGCCATGATCGCGGCGGCGCACCGGGAGCAGCGTCCGCGCATGCTCGCGGCGCTGGGCGTGTCGGCGCTGCTCCTCGTTCCATGGGGAGTGCGCAACGCGATCCGCTTCGGAAGCCCGTTTTCGATCAAGTCGACCCTGTTCTTCGAGCTTCACTACGGCACCGTGGTCTCGCCGCAGGGCATCCACCGGGAGGAGGAGGTCATGATGAGCGGCCGCCACCCCTTCTCGCCGGGTCCCGAGCACGACCGCGCCATCGAACTGGGCGAGACGGCCTACTTCGCCGAGAAGCGGGATCTCTTCCTTCAGAGCCTCCGCCAGAGCCCGGGGCTCTATCTCGCCAAGGTCGCCTACAGGGCGGCCTACGTGACGGTTCTGTTCCCGTTCTCGCGGGCCCACCAGGACTACTTCAGTCCGGTCGTGCCGGCCGCGGTGAAGTACGCGCTCTATCCGGCGGTGTTCATGGCCGCGATCGCCTGCTGGCGCCTGCGGCGGCACCGGCGACCCGAGCTGACGTTCCTCGCGGTGTGTTACGGATCCTTTCTTCTGCCCTACGTGCTGATTCACTTCTGGTTACGCTACTGGGTGCAGATCCTGCCGGTCCACATTCTGCTCGTCTTCTGCGCCCTCCTGATGAGCCCATGGGGGTCCTCGCTGACTGGCCGGTCGGCCGCGCCCGCGCCCTCTTGACACGGCAGTTAAATATATCTATATTTATCGATGTATGCGCCGACCGGCAAACCTGGCGCGGGCGTTCAAGGCTCTGGGCGATCCGACGCGCCTGAAGATCCTCGACCTGCTCCGATCGAGCGGCAGGTCGTGCTGCGACCTGATCGCTCGTGACGAACGCGGCCTGTGCGCCTGCGACATCGAGCGGGCGGTCGGGCTGTCGCAGGCCGCCGTGTCGCACCACATGGGCATCCTGAGCCGCGCGGGGCTGGTGGAGGCGGAGAAGCGCGGTCGCTGGGTGTTCTACCGGAGAGACGAGGCGGCGCTCGCCGGGCTCGCGAAGGCCGTCAAGAGCGCCGTGTAAAAAATTTTCGCCCCATATATCGACACTCTTCAATGTGTCGAGCTGGAGGAACCATGGCACCGTCCGTTCACATCTCGCTCAAGGTTCGTGACCTCGACCGATCGGTCGACTTCTACCGGCGCCTGTTCGGCGAGCCGTCCAAGCTGAAGTCCGACTACGCCAAGTTCGTGACGCGGGAACCGGAGATCCACCTCGCGCTGGGACCGGGGCTCGCGACGGCCGCCGGTCCGGGCGCGCTGTCCCACCTGGGCATCCGCGTCGGCTCGACGGCCGAGGTCGAGCGGTGGAAAGGCGATCTCCGCGCGCGGGGAATCGACGTCGAGGAGGAGGGGCGGGCGGAGTGCTGCTACGCCCTGCAGGACAAGCTCCGGGTCTCCGACCCCGACGGGAACCGCTGGGAGATCTACGCGGTCCTCCGGGACATCGAGACGCCCGCCCCGGCGGTGGCGGGCTGCTGTCCGCGCTGACGGACGGACCCGTTGCCCCGCCTGAGAACGGACGTGTCCGTTTTCCGGGAGCGGGATCGGTCCGCGACCGGACGGTTCATTGGCCGTCCTTCAGCAGGTCCGGGTCGATCCGCGCCTTCACCGTGCGCCGGTCGAGACCGAGTCGGCGGGCGGTCTCGGCGTAGCTGCCCGTCCGCGCGTAGACGAGCGAGCAATAGCGCCCCAGCAGGTCGTCCGCCGTCAGCCTGCCCTCCAGGAGATCGTCGGCCAGGCGCCGGCGCCAGTCCCCGGCGCGTCTCGTCTCGACCGGACGATAATCGCGCCGGATGAGGACGTTGCTCAGGCATTGCGACATCTCCCGGACGTTACCGGGCCAGGCGTAATCCCGACCGAGGTTCTCCAGGATCCAGGTCTCCGCCTCCCGGGCCAGGCCGGGAGCCTCCTCCTCGCCCACCAGCCGCTGAGCCAGGAACCGGAGCAGGGTCGGCAGCTCGTCAGGGGAGTCGGCGATGCGCTCACGCAGGGAGGGCGCCACGACGGTGTCGGCGCACAGCCGGTAGTACAGGTCCTCGCGAAAGCGGCGCTCCCGAATCTCCTCCGCCAGATCCCGGTTCGTCGCGGCGATCACCTTGCCCTCGAAGATCCGCTCCTCGGACGTGCCGAGCGGCTGGAACCTGCGGGTCTCCAGCACCCGCAGCAGCTTCACCTGGATTCCACCGTCCACCTCGCCGATCTCGTCCAGGAAGACCGCCCCCAGTCTCGGGCAGAGCTCGAGCCAGCCCTTGCGATCGGCGACGGCGCCGGTGAAGGCGCCGCGCCGGTGGCCGAAGAGCTCGGACTCGATGAGCGTGGGCGAGAGGGCGGCGAGGTGCAGCGGGAAGAACGACTCCTCGAACCCCTCCCGGAACGACCTCGTGCGCGGGTCGAAGGGGATGTAACGCGACAGGGCTATGGCGCGGGCCACCAGCTCCTTGCCGGCGCCGGAGGGGCCCGTGATCAGGGTCGTGACCTCGCCCATGCGGTCGAACAGGATCTGCTGATAGCGCCGCAGGTCGTGGGTGAAGATCGACTGCCAGATCTGGGCGCGCAGCCGCGCCGCCGGCATGGAGCTGCCGGCGATGGAGCGGAAGGTGAAGTGGAAGGCGCGCCGCACCTGGAAGAAGCACGCGAGGACGTGGGCCGGCGTCACGGACTTCGGGAGCTGGATCGGCCGGAGGCCCAGGAGCCGCTGAAAATCTCCGGCGAAGTCGTTCCAGAAGGGGACCTGCCTGCCGCCCCGAAAGTCACCGGGCCGGTGGAACATCTCGAACAACGGCTGGTGGTAGCGGCAGTAGAGGTCGTAGAGGCAGACCTCCAGGTAGAGACGGCGCTCGCTCTCGGTCGATTCGGCGCCGGCCGCCAGGCGCTCCCGGAGTTGCCCGGCGAGTCTCTCGGTCTCCCCGGCGATCTTCACGACGTTGGGGTTGTCCCCCAGGACGTCGGACCGCGGATGCCAGACCGTGAAGAAAGGAGTGAAGGCGTCGCCCAGGATGCGGCGCTCCCACTCCATCCGCTCCGCCAGGAACGGGTTGCAGTAGGCGATCTCCGAGACGGCCTCGGCCACTTGGCGCTCGCCGGTCGAGCGGAAGAGTGTCGGCATATACAAGAAATGTATATTAAAGTACATTAAATGTAAAGTCATCCTACACCCGCGATCTCGCCCGACAGCCGCTACCCGCCTGTATTCAATGAGTTGAAGCATCCGCCGCGACCTGGCATGAACCTCGCGATAGGGCATCTTGTCCACCGCGAGCATCGCTCGCACAGGGAGGGGGCCACGACCCCCGTGGCCGGAAGTCGACCGACAAAAGAGGAGATGTCATGAGACGCGAGATCGACGGACACACCGCAGGCCCGGCGAGTAGACTGTCCAACACCGAAAGGAGAGCAGAGATGATTCCTGGAGCCGCATCCAGCACCGCATCCGACCGTGCGAGGCCCCGTCGGCGGGGCCTCATCTCCCTGCTGCTCTCCGGCGCCATCGTGTCGGGTTGCATGATGCAGACCGCAGTCCCGCTGCGGGCCGACGAGGCCGCCGCGGAGCCCACCTTCGAGCAGTACGAGGTCGCAACCGGCCCGGCGAAACACCAGACCGTTCTGACGGGATTCCTTCTCGGCGGCGCCGTTGCGGATCTCGCCGTGGTGAGCACTGGCGATGACGAGGGGCGCCGCCTTCGCATCTACGGGTTCGACGACGCCGGCTGGGCGCCGAGGCTCGACGCGGCGCTGCGTCCGGAGGTGCAGTTCGTCGACGTGGCCGGAATCGGAGGTCGCGATCGGTTGATCACCTACGAGGACGGCCGTCTGAACTGGTTCGACCCCGCATCGGCGACGGAGCGCGCGCTCGTGGCGGTGACCTCCAACTTCAACCCGCCCCCCGGAGGCGTCATCCCTCAGATCGACGTCACCCGGGACCTGAACGGAGACGGCCGCGACGACCTGGTCGTCCCGGACTACGAAGGGATCTGGGTGTGCATCCAGATGCGCGACGGTGCCTTCGCCGATCCGGTCAGAATCGGCCCCTCCAACGAGCGCGCCCGGATCGAAGGACCCGACGGACATCGATACGACCTCCGGGCGCCGGGCCGGATTCACCAGATGGACTACGACCGGGACGGCCGCACAGACCTGGTGTTCTGGAACGAGGATCATTTCGAGGTTCATCTTCAGGACGAGCGCGGGCTGTTCGCCGCGGTGGCCACGACCTTCACCACCGATGTGGCATTCGACTCCGACGATCTCGCCTCGCTCGCCGCTCCCCACGGCGTGCGCCGGCGGCTCATGGATCGCCAGCCGCCGGGAGCCCTGACGGGGAGGGTGCTGCACTCGCTGACCGACATGAACGGCGACGGGGTCGCCGACCTGGTGGTGTTCTCACTCGAGGGCGGGAGCCTGTGGCGCATGCACTCCACCTACGAGGTGCATTTCGGCGCGCCGGCGCCCGATGGCGGCATCGCCTTCGCGCAGGAGGTCGGCGCCGCGATCGAATCGGACGGCATCCCGTTCGGGCTGGAGCAGCACGACTTCGACCGCGACGGCCGGGTCGACGTCGTGTACACGACCATCAATCCCGGCTTTTTCAAGGCCATCGGGATGCTCTTCAGCGCGATGCTGAACGATTCCGTGGCGCTCGATCTCCAGTTCTATCGAATGGAGGAGAGCGGCTACCCCGGCAAACCCGACGCCGACCGCACGATCAGGACGATCTCCTTCGGCCGATCGGGCGAACAAGCCGCGGTCTTCCCGTCGGTGCTGATCGGGGACGTGAACGGCGACGGACGCTCGGACCTGCTGCTGCAGAAGGGACGGAAGGAGCTGCGCGTCTTTTTCGGCGTGCCGGGTCCGGACCTGTTCGACCGGCGGCCTCACAAGGTGGCGGTCTCCATGCCCAAGGAAGAATACACCCGGTTGGTCGACCTCAACGGGGACGGCCGGGACGACGTCCTGATGCATCAGCCCTCCACCACCGAGCCCCATCGGGTGACGATGCTGATCGCCCGGTAGGGTTGCAGCAGAGGGAACGATCCGAGCGAGGACCGGGGTCACCGGGTACCGCCGGCCCCATCGTGCCACGAGCTGACATCCGTACGGGGCCGCCGTGCGTTCGTTGAGTGCATCACATGCCGGTTTACACGATCCGGTCGGCGGACGGCGAGCGGATCGCCCGGGACATGACTTGTATCTTGACGGTCCGCCCGGCTCGGCGTATTCAGTAGGACACGCGAGAGCGTTCTCAACCTGACTCGTCTCTTTGAGGGAGGGATTTCATGCGAAATCATCGGCGCGGGTCCGGCGGCCTGATCTTCGGCGTCCTGGCCGTGGCCACGGCGTGGGTGGTCGGGGGCTTCGTTCAGCCTGTGCATGCGCAGGAACCGGGCCAGCCCAGAAACATCATCCTCATGATCGGGGACGGGATGGGGCCGGAGCAGGTCGAGCTGGCCCGGCGCTTCGCCGGAGGCGTGCTCGCCATGGATCGGCTCGATCCGTCCCCCGGCCTGATGTGGCACGACAACATTTTCGGGGAGGTGACCGATTCGGCCGCGTCCGCCACGGCGATGGCGACCGGGCAGAAGACGGCGAACGGCTACATCTCGGTGGACATCGCAGGCAATCCGCTCGAGACGGTCTGGGAAGTGGCTGAGGCGCGCGGGATGTCGACAGGGATCGTCAGCTCGGTCTTCATCATCGATGCGACGCCGGGCGTCTGGGCGGTGCACACCGTCAGTCGCTACGATTACAGCAACATCGCCAAGCAGCAGGCCCTTGGACTCGGCACGTGGGAAGGCCGGCTGGACGGCGTCGAGGTGCTGCTGGGGGCGGGCGCGGCCTACTACAAACCGCAGGGCGCGAACGGGACCGGCGATCTCAATCTGATCAATGAGCTGAAGAGCCGTGGGTACGAATACGTCAGGAAGGCGTCGGAACTGAACAGGGCCACGGCCCCCGCGAACCGGCTGCTCGGGCATTTCGGCGGCGTCGCGATGACCTACGTCCTTGATCGGCCGCTCAAGCGCGGGCTCACCGAGCCGACGCTGGCCGAGATGACTGCCAAGGCGCTCGAGATCGTGAGCCGCGATGCCGACGGGTTCTTCCTGGTCGTCGAGGGGGGCGCGATCGATTGGACCGCGCACAAGCTTGACGTGGCCGGCACGCTGCACGAGGTGATCGCGTTCGACGAGGCGATCGAGGTCGCGCGCTCGTTCGCTGCGGCGGACGGGAGGACGCTGCTGATCGTCACCGCCGACCACGAGACCGGGGGGCTGGCTCTCGGTGCGAATCCGAATCTTGAATTCATCGGCGGCATCCGGGCCACGGTCGATGTCATCTGGCGCGCGATCGAGGGGGGGATGACGATCGAAGCGGCGATGAGGACCTACGCCGGCATCGGGGACGTCTGGCCGGCCCTGTCGTCCGCGGAAGTCGAGGCGATTCGCTCGTGCGCCGACCCGCTCGGAATCGCGGACGTCCTCAACGCCCGCGCCCGGGTGGGCTGGGGGTGGACCGACTGCGAGGGCGGCCACCACACCGGGACGCAGGTGCCGGTGTACGCCGCCGGACCGGGCTCGGCTCAGCTCGATCGATTCGATCTCGACAACACCGACATCGGGAAACTGCTGCTCGTCGCGGCGGGCGCGAACTGACGGAGCATACCGGCGGAGACGCATTTCCTTCGTTCGTGGACAACCGTTTCCAGGGGAGGGATCCATGCACGGCATCCCATCACATGTGGCCGCACTGTTGTTGGTGGCGCTCGGGACGGCGCCGTCCGCCGCGGCGGTCCCTGAAGGGCCGACCACCGGAGATCTCCGGGCGAGCGGCGTCGTGCGTCTCGAAATCACCTGCCGGCCGGAGGTGCGGAGGGATTTCCAGACGGCCGTCGCGCTGCTGCACTCGTTCTTCTACGAGGAGGCGCGCGTCCGGTTCGAGGAGATCGCGGAGCGCGATCCGGGCTGCGCGATGGCCTGGTGGGGCGTCGCCATGACCTGGTACCACCCCCTGTGGGCGGCCCCGACGCCGGTCGACATGGGGCGGGGGGCCGATGCGGTGGAGAAGGCCAGGACCATCGGTGGCGGGAGCGAGCTCGAGCGCGGCCTGATCGATGCGATCGACGCCTACTTCAGCGCGGAGGAGCAGCCGGCCGAGACAGCTCCGGCGGCCGAATCGAAGGCCGCCGCCATGTCGTGTCACGGCCCGCGGACGCACGGGGCCCGCGCCGGTGCGTTCCGCAAGGCGCTCGAGGCCATGCACGAGCGCTACCCGAAAAATCTCGAGGTCGCCGTCTTCTACAGCCTGTCGCTGCTGGCGACGGCCCCCCCGACGGATCAGACCTACGGCAATCAGCTGCTGGCGACGGCGATCCTCGAGCCGCTGTTCGAGAAGAACCCGAAGCATCCCGGCATCCCGCATTATTTGATCCACGCCTACGACTACCCGGCGCTGGCGGCCAGGGGCCTGATCGCCGCGCGCCGCTACGACGACGTGGCGCCCTGGGTGCCGCACGCCCTGCACATGCCGTCGCACATCTACACGCGCCTCGGCATGTGGGCCGACTCGATCGAGGCCAACCTGGCGTCCGCGGACGCCGC
>JBFGDZ010000044.1:0-20744 GCA_041580375.1 Candidatus Polarisedimenticolia bacterium | reverse complement strand
GGATCGCCCTTTTCGACCGGAGGCCGGGGTTCGGCGCAGATCGAGAACACGCTGTTCGCCTCCCCGCGGATCGTGCACCGCCCCTCGAACCCCGAGGACGTGACGGGAGGCGGCGCGCCGTCGGGCCCCTTCCCCGATGCGTTCCGCTTCACGCCGCCGAGCCTGTTCGCCGCCAATCAGGGGAGCGACGACATCAGCGCGTTCGGGATCGACGAGGACGGGACGCCGGTGCCCCTGGCGGCCTCGCCCGTTCCGGCCGGGGGCACGGGTACGGCCGGGCTCGCCCTGCATCCGAGCGGGCTCTTCCTGGCCGCCTCCAATATCGGTTCGATCACGGTCAGCCTGTTCCGGGTCTCCTCGGCGGAGGGTCTCATCCCGCGGCAGCTCGACAACGCTCCGATCCCCGTGCCGGCGCCGGTGTCGGGCATCGCGTTCCCGCCCCGCGGCCGGTTCCTGATGACGTCGTTCCCCGACCTGGGCTTCGCGCGCGCCATCCGGTTCGAATCGCCCTTTCGATTCATCTTCGGATCGGAAGCCCCGTCGGCCGGCGGGCTGGCCTCCGGGCTGCAGTTCAACGCGCGCGGCGACCGCCTGTACGTCGCGGGCGCGACGCTCGGGGCCGCGAACGTCTCCTTCGTCCGCATCGACGAGGACGGCTTCACGGAGACGATCCCCGGATCGCCCGCCGAAGGGAACGGCCTGAACTCGAATGTCGTCCTCCTCGCGCCGCGCGATCGCTTCCTCTTCCTCTCCAATCAGATCAGCAACAGCATCGACGGCTTCCGCGTCGAGGCCTCGGGACGGCTGGCGCCCCTGCCCGGGACGCCGTTCCCGAACGCGCCGTTCGGCCGGGTCCCGGTCGGCCTCGCCACGGACCGCCTCGGCCGCTTCCTCTTCGCCGCCAACTCGGCGTCCGACAGCGTGTCGTCGTTCCGAATCGGACCCGACGGGAGCCTCGCGTCCCTGAGCGTCGCGGAGCGGACGGGCGCCCGCGGGGGACGGCCGCTGGCCGGCATCGTGTTCGTCCCGTCGGGGGACGAGGACGCCGACGGGATCGAGGCGGCGCTCGACAACTGCCCGGCGGCGGCGAACCCGGATCAGAGCGACGCCGACGGCGACGCCGTGGGCGACGCGTGCGACGGCTGCCCCGATCGATTCGATCCCGGCCAGGCGGACAACGACGGCGACGGCGTCGGCAATGCGTGCGATCCCGATCCGGACGGCGACGAGGTGCCTTCGGCCGCGGACGTCTGCCCGGAGGACTTCGATCCCGCCCAGGAGGACGGCGACGGGGATCTCATCGGCGATCTCTGCGACCGTTGCCCCATCGATCCGCTGAACGACGGCGACGCCGATGGATCGTGCGCGAATCTGGACAACTGCCCCCTCCTTCCCAATCCGTTCCAGGAGGATCTGGATCGGGACGGCGTCGGCAACATCTGCGACAACTGCATCTCGCTCGTCAATCCGGATCAGATCGATTCGGACGGCGACGGGCGGGGCGATGCCTGCCAGCTCGGCTTCAACCGTTCGGGATTCCTCTACGTCAACGGCCTGTCGCCGCTCAACCGGATCGCTGCGTACGAGACCAAGCGCTCGGCGACCCTCCTGCCGCTGTCCGGCTCGCCCTTTCCCACGGGAGGATCGGGGCGGCAGCACGATCCGCCCCCCTCGGCCGCGCCCGGCCTCGCGCTGTCGCTCAGGGATCGCCTGCTCTTCGCGATCAACCCCGACTCGAAAGACGTGAGCATCTTCACGCTGTCCAGCCGGGGCAGCCCGGCGGCGGCGCCCGGCTCCCCGTTCGCCCAGGGCCTCTCGGAGGCGCTCGGACTCGCGATCGGACCGCGGGGACGGACGCTGTTCATCGGCGGCCAGGACGGAGGGGAGGGCAGGATCCGGGGCTTCCGCGTCGCCCCGAGCGGGCGCCTCGCGCGGGGCGCCGGGTCGATCCCTGTGGGCGGAGCGCCGGACGCGCTGGCGATCTCGGCCGACGGCTCGCTGCTCGCCGCCGGTCTCCCTGACGCGGGGCTCGTCGAGCTCTTCGCGCTCGATGAGAGCGCCGGCGCGACACCCGTGCCGGGCTGGCCGTCGGCGATCGAGGGAGTCGCCCGGCCGGGGCCGCTGGCGTTCGCGCCCGAGCCCGGAGAGGCCGGGTCGTTCGGCGCCGCCCTGCTGATGGCCGCCTCCGCTCCGCCGGAGGACGCGCGCATCGTCGTGATGGCGATCGGATCGGCCGGCCCGATCCCCCGCGCGTCGATCGATCTCGGGGCGGAGGGCGGAACGCTGGGCCTCGCGATCGACGTCGCGCGCGATCGGACCTTCGTCTCGCTGCCCGGCATCGACGCGATCGCGGTCGTCGAGGGCGCGATCCGGGGCGCGCCCGCGACGATACCGGGCTCCCCCTTCCCGCTGCCGCCCGGCGCGGACGGGGCGGCCGGCCTGGCCCTGGAGGAGGGGACCGGGCTGCTGCACGTCGTCGGCCGCGCCAGCAACACGTTGGCGACGTTCCTCGTCGGGGAGGACGGCCGCCTCGTGCCGGGGCCGGACGCGCCGGCGGCCACCCGGATTCAGGCGGCCAACCCGTCCGCCGGCGTCGTGCGCGTCGAATCGGACGATCCCGACGGAGACGGTCTCGAGCGGCTCGAGGACAACTGCCCCGACACCGCGAACCCGGGACAGGAGGATTTCGACGGGGATGGCGGGGGGGACGCCTGCCAGCCGTCGATCGCGATCGGGCCGGTGAGCGGCGCGCGCCGGATGGCGGTGCAGGAGGCGGCCGATCCGGACGCGGCGATCGTGGACGTGCTGGCGGCGCCGGCGTCCGCAACCGACCCGGACGGCGGGACCCTGCGCGGGCGCGTGACGCTCCTCCGCCCCGAGACGCGCGCGATCCGGGTGGCCGATGCCCTGGTCGGTGATTTCGCGGCGGACGGAGTCGACTGCTCCCTGTCACTCCCATTCGACGAGAGGCGTGGCGAGGGGATCGCGTACGCCAACGGCGCATCCGGCGCCATGCTGCTGCTGGAGACCGACCGGTACCTGTCCTGCGACGATGGCCGGATCGATTACGAGATGGCGCGTGGGGCGTGCAGCGCGGCGGGGCTCGTCTTCTTCGATGCCGTCAGCCTCTTCGGCCTGGCTCTTCCGGCCGATCTCTGCGTGCGGGACGCGCGGGACGATGCGCGCCGCTTCGACCTGCGCCTGGAGGTGATTCAGGACGAGGCGATCGACGTCGTCGCCGAAGCGGAGATTCCGCTCGTCACGATCCCATGGTCGGGATCGCGGCTCCCGGAGTTCGTCCCCCTGGACGATCCGGACGGTCCTCCCGCCGATCCGGCGGGGACGCCCCGGGTCCTGGCCGTCGCGGCGGACGACGACGAGACGCTCCCCGCCACCGGCCGCGTGTCCTTCCGGTGGCGCGGCGAGCCGCTCCTCGTTCTGGGACGGCCGCCGTCCGCGGTCGGGCCGGGGGACCGGGTCGTCGAGTGCGCATCGCCCGACGGGACGCCGGTCGTCCTCGACGCGTCCGCCTCGATCGATCCCGACGGCGGCGCTCTGTCGATCGCGTGGTTCGTCGAGGGCGCCGGCGGGACGCTCCATCCCCTGGGGAGCGGAGCGCGCATCACGGCCGCCCTGCCCCGGGGCGAGCACCGGATCGTCCTGCGCGTCGTCGATCCGACCGGACTCGTCGACACGGATCGATTCACCGTCACGGTCGCCGATACGGCGCCACCCGCGATCGCCGCGTCCGCCGCGCCGTCGATCCTGTGGCCCCCTGACCACCGGCTCGTCCCCGTGCGGGTGAACCTGACCGCCAGCGACGCCTGCTCGGACGGCGTGGTCGTGCGCCTGGTGGCCGCCGCCAGCAGCGAGCCGGATGACGAACCCGCCGGCGGGGACGGCCGGACGACCGGCGACATCCGCAACGCCGCCATCGGCACGGACGACCGGGCGGTCTCGCTGCGGGCGGAGAGATCGGCGGCCGGAGGCGGGAGGGTCTACACCCTCACGTATGAGGCGGTCGACGGCGCCGGTCTCGTCGCCGTCGGGTCGGTGCGCGTGCTCGTGCCGCTCTCGCCCGGGACGGGGAATCGCTGATCCGGCGCCGTCCCGCATGGAATCCGATCCGGCCCCCGGACGCGTATAATCGGTCGGCACCGCACCCGGGCCATCGACTTCGCGGAGGACGCCATGCCCAGGATCCCCGGCTGGTACAAGGAGCAACGCAAGCGCTACCCCACCGTGATCGAGACGTACGAGAAACTGGGCGACGCCGTCCTCGAGGCCGGGCCGCTCGATGGAAAGACGCGCGCCCTGGCCAAGCTGGGGATCGCGATCGGCAGCCGCCACGAGGGGGCCGTGCACTCTCACGTGCGCAAGTCGCTGGAGGCCGGCGCCACGATGGACGAGTGCCGGCACGTCGCGCTGCTGTCCACGACGACGATCGGATTCCCGTCGATGATGGCTGCGCTTTCTTGGATTGAGGACGTGGCCAAGGACAAGAGCTGACGACCGCGGCACGGCTTCTTTGGCGGGTGCCGGCCTGCGTGCCGCCGCGGGGCCTTCGAGCGGGTACCGGGGCCCCGCGTTCTCCAGCGGGGCAGGCGCCCGCGAGCAGAGCCGGAGCGCGCCTTGCACCGGCGCGCAGCGCCCGCGCGCGACGGCGTGCACCGAGGCGGCACGCAGGCCGGCACATGGCAGGGAGACCGGCGCGGTCGCCGCATCTCTTGACCGTCAAGCGTCGCGCCGCTACCATCCGCCCGACTCTCGCCCCGGACCGGGGCTGATCCTGATCTGAAATCGGAGGTGCCGCATGGCGGGGATCAACAAGGGCCGCGTCCTGCTCGGAGCGCTCGCCGGGGGGATCGTGTGGAACGCGTGGAGCATGCTGATCGGCGTCACGATCCTCTTCCCGCGGTACGAGGGGGCGCAGGCCGCGGGATTGTTCCTGAAGGAGCCGCGCTACGCGTCGTTCCCGGTCGTCTGGATCCTCATGCTGTTCGTGCTCGCGTGGATCGTCTCCCTGCTGTACGCCTCGTCGCGCGCCACGTGCGGCGCGGGTCCGAAGACGGCCCTCGTGATCGGCGTCCTCGTCGGCTTCGCCATCGCCTTCCCGAGCAACCTGGGGACGGCAACCTGGTCGCCGGTCGATCGTTTCTTTCCGCTCTGGTGGATGATCGATCTGTGGGGCGGGGCGATCCTCGCGACGCTGGCGGGCGCCTGGCTTTATAAAGACTAGCGCCGGTCGTCCACGGCGGTGACGACCGCCGACCAGGGGCAGTACTGGCCGACCGTACCGAGCCAGTAGTCCTTCGCCGCCTCGACGAACGACGGCTTCGCGTCGCACACCTCGATGGCGAAGTCCGCGAACGACACGTCCATCGGATCGGGGTGCCAGGTCCACTGCGGGTCGCCGTCGCGGCCGTCGAGAAGGGTCTGGAACATCGGGATCCGCGCCGTGCCGGCGTCCAGGTGCGCGCGCGCCTCGTCGATGAACGCGTCGTTCGTCGACCAGACCATGAGCGTCTCGTCCACGATGCGGAAGGTGATGAACGCCCCGCCGGTCCGGCCGGCCAGGCTGCAGATCGGGAGAGGCGCGGCGTCCAGCAGGTCGCGCGGATCGGGGATCTCCGATCCGTCCCCGTACGTCCCGTCGGCGCAGCCGTTCGCGGCGCGCCCCAGGTAGTAACGGACCGTCCCGGGCGGCGGGTCGGGAAGGGCGTCCGTCGTGCGGGGGAACGTGAGCCCCTCGGCGAGGGCGCAGGCGGAGGCGAACCCGCCGTCCGCGCGCAGGGCGGCCGCGTCGCCCGTCGCGACCGTGTAGGTCGTGCCGAATCCCGCGACGGCGGCCTGATCGTCCCACCCGATCGTCGTCGGCCCGGAGCCCGAGACTCGCAGGCGGGGCACCTCGTCCGGCGGGGAGAACGAGCCGGGATCGCCGCCGTCGCAGTCGCAGGCGTCATTGACATCGTCGCCGTCCGCGTCCGGGAAGAAGCCGGTCCGCGGGCCGATCCGGTACACGATCCCCCGGGAGAGGGAGACGACGTACAGCCCCCCGTCGGGGCCGTTCTCGATGTCGGTGATGACGCCCCAGGCGCCGCCGAACAGAATCTCCCCGGCCTCGCGCGAGCAGATCGACCCCTGGTTGTCGGCCACCCTGTCCTGCAGCTCCGCCGAGGTGAAGACCAGCGAATCGCGCGACGGCGACGGGCGGAAGCGGTAGATCTGCCCGCAGTTGTTGTCCCCGACGAGCAGGTCGTGCCGCAGCGTGCACCCCGCGATCGGGCTGGCGGGGAAGGCCATGGCGGTCGGCGCCACCGGGACCTGCCAGGAGAACTCGGGATCGCGGTAGATCGATCCGGGCGCGATCCACAGGTCGCCCACGCCGCTCGGGTCGCGCGCATCCGGGCCCATGAGCGCCTCCCAACCGCTGTTGAATCCGGGCGGCGCCCGGTTGATCTCGTCGTACGACCCGGGCCGTTCTCCGTGTCCCACAGCGCGCCGCTCACCGGATCGAAGGTCATGCCGAACGAGTTGCGCACGCCGTACGCGAAATAGCGTCCGAGGGGATTCTCGGGGTCGGCCGGATCGAAGAACGGGTTGTCCGGAAGGGCGCGTCCGAGCGCGTCCGTCCTGAGGATCACGCCCGTGTCGTCGGGGTCCGGCCCGCCGGGGAAGTTCTGCAGCTTGCCGTTCCGGTTCAGGTCGCCGATGACGGTGTAGAGCGCGTCGTCCGGGCCGAAGGCGATGATGCCCCCGTCGTGATTGGGTCCCGGCGTGACGGGCAGATCGAGGACGAGCAGCGGCTCGACCAGCGTCGATCCGTCCCAGCGGTAACGGTAGACGCGGTTGCCCGCGGGGGGCGTGATGCGATCGCCGGTGTCCGCCCCCGTGGAGCTCTCCGTGTAAAAAAGATAGACGAGCCCGTCATGGGCGAAATCGGGCGACACGGCGATGCCGAGCAGGCCGCGCTCGCTCGCGTTGTTGACGGCGACGTCCAGGACGATCGCCGGTCCGGGCAGGGAGGGGGAGACCCGCACGACGCGGCCGTCGTTCTTCTGCAGCACCAGGAAATCGTCCCGCCCGATGAAGGCCATCGACGTCGGGAGCGCGAGGCCCGAGACGACGATATCGACCTGAAGCGCGGGATCGACGACCGTCTGCGCGGTCGCCGAGGTGGCCGCGAGCAGGCTCAGGGCCATGACCGCCGGGATTCTCCGCATGCGGAGATTGTACCCTCCCGGAGCCGCGCGGGCCGCGGTTTTCGGTCGGATCGGTCCGGATCGACGCCGGCCGATCAGGCGTCCTTTTTGGCGTGCACCCACTTGTTCGGCGTCCCCTCCATGGCGGACCCGGCTTCCGGCCGCCACAGGACGTGACGCTCGATCTCCTTCGCCAGGGCGAAGTCCCGCTCCGTGATGCCGCCGGCGGAGTGGGTCTTGAGCTTCACCCACAGCTTGCCCCACGTGATCTCGAGGTCGGGGTGGTGGTAGGCCGCCTCGCTCAGAAACGCGATGGTGTTGAACAGCATCACCGTCGTCGGCCATCCGTCGGTGCTGTACTTGCGCCGGAGCCAGCCGTCCTCCAGCTTCCAGCCCGGCAATTCCCTGCCCAGACGCGCGTTCACGGCGTCGTCCGGGATCACCGGAAGTTTTTCAGGCATGCGGTCCTCCCCGCTGCATCAGAAGACCCACTTCTTCTGCTCGCGGTTGAAGTACATGTGCCGCGCGAACTTGCGATCCTCCTTCAGCAGATCGGCCACGCTCGGCTTCCCGTTGAGGGCCTTGTCGATAGCCTCCTTCATGGCGGATCGATTGTTGCGGTAGATCTCCTCCCAGTCCACGTCCTTCATCTCGGCGAGGCGCGGATCGATCCAGACCATGGCGACGATGGCCAGCTCGTCGGCCTGATCCTTCGGGATGATCCCGGACTCCACGGCGTCGAGGACGCCGTCGGCGATTCCCGCCTGCACCGGGCCGCCGAAGATGTCGACATCGCGCATCTTCTTCAGCTGCACCTTGGGGACCATCAGGGTGGTGGGGCGCACCTGCTTGCCGCCGTCCACCAGGCAGAAGAAGCGCGAGAAGCCGGCGCTCTGCCCCATGAGATTCGCGATCGCCTGCCCGACCGGCCCGTCCATCTCGCCGATCGCGATCTCCGGCTCGGTCCAGAGCCAGTCCTTGCTCCCCTCGCCCATCGCCTCCCCGAAACGGATACCGATCTTCCTGGCCATAGTTCACCCTCCGAAACAGGTTTCCTGCGCCGTTGGATTGCTTGAAGATCCATCCTACCCCACACCGGGGAACCCTGTCACCGACCCCCTGCAAGGGCCGCTTTGCCGGGGCCGGATCCGCCTTGACAGGGCGGACCCTTCCGGCGAGAGTGGCGCCCGGGAGGTGGGACATCCCGGCCCGGAAACGGTGGCGCGTCGGATTCGCTGGGTTCGGCAACGTGAACCGGGCGCTCGTGCGGCTGATGCTCGAGCGCCGCGGTGAGCTCCTCGCGCGCCATAACCTCTCGTTCGTCGTCACGTTCATGAGCAGCGCGCGGCGCGGCGCGCTCACCGAAGCGGGCGGCATCGATCTGGAGCGGACGCTCCGCGAGGGATGGCAGGGCGCGGGGACGGCGCTCGAGGCGATTCCGAAGGCGCCGATCGATCTGCTGTTCGAGGGGACGACGCTCGACCCGGTGCGCGGCGAGCCGGCCACCTCGCACGTGCGCGCCGCCCTCGAGCGGGGCGTGTCGGTGGTCAGCGCGAACAAGGGCCCGATCGCCTTCGCGGCGGCCGATCTGATGGCGCTCGCGCGGCGCCGCGGCGCCGGGCTGCGCTTCGAGTCGGCGGTGGCCGACTGCCTGCCGGTGTTCAATCTGGTGGAGTCGGCGATCCCCTTGGGACGCATCGAGTCGTTCCGCGGCGTGCTCAACTCGACGAGCAACGAGGTGCTGCAGGCGGCGATGCGGGGAGAGACGATCGAGTCGGCGGTCCAGGAGATGCGCCGGCGCGGCATCGCGGAGGCCGATCCCTCGCACGATCTGGACGGCTGGGATCAGGCGGTCAAGGCGGTCATCGTGGCGAACGTCCTTCTGGGGCGCGACGTCCGCCCGGCGGACGTGCGGCGCACGCCTCTGTCGGCCATCGACGTGGACCGATTGCGCGCCGAGGCGGGCGCCGGTCGCACGATCCGGATCGCGGCGGCGGCGGACCGGACCGGCGCGGTGCGCGTCGAGCCGGTCGTGCTCGATCCGGGGGAGTTCCTCGCCACGCTCGGGGGCGGTTCGCTCGGCATCACGCTGGAGACCGAGCTGGCGGGGACCCTGCACGTCGCCTGCATCGAGCCCGGCGTCGCCCAGACCGCGTACGGGATGCTGGCGGACTTCATCGCCATTCACCGGGGCCGCCCGATCGCCCCGTCCCCCCTGCTCGACACGACGGCCTCCGGGGACGCTCCCCGGACCGGGACCTCGGGATCGGCCCGGCGATGAGGCGGTCGCTCGGACTCTTGTGCGCGCTGGCCTGCGTCACGGCGGCGGCCTGCATGCGCTCGCAGCCGGTCGAGGCGGATCTGATCCTCACCGGCGGGATCATCCACACGATGGCGACCGGCGGCGATCCGGCGCGGGCCCTCGCGGTGCGCAACGGCCGGATTCTCGCCGTCGGGGACGACGCGACGATCCAGAATCACCGCGGTCCGACGACCCCCGTCGTGGATCTGAAGGGCCGGACCGTCATCCCCGGT
The DNA here is from genome assembly GCA_041580375.1 of Candidatus Polarisedimenticolia bacterium. Lineage (GTDB taxonomy): Bacteria > Acidobacteriota > Polarisedimenticolia > Gp22-AA2 > Gp22-AA2 > JAPUIN01. The sequence goes on along the minus strand of JBFGDZ010000044.1, from coordinate 11,007 downwards.
CTCATCGACGCCCACGTTCATCCGATCGCGGTGGGGGAGACGCTTCTCAACGAGGCGACCGGCGGGTCGATGTTCGTCGATCTGTCGATGACGGAGAGCGAGGAGGACGCCGTGCAGCGGGTGCGAGCGTTCGCGCGCACGGTGCCTGCGGGGGGATGGGTTCTCGGGAAGGGCTGGAACCAGGAAAGCTGGACGCAGAAGAGGCTACCCGACCTGCGTCTGCTCTCCGACATCGTGCAGTATCATCCCGCCCTCCTCGTGCGCTCCGACGGCCACGCGGCGTGGGTGAACAGGAAGGCCCTGCAGCAGGCCGGGATCACGGCGCGCACGCCCGATCCGCCGGGCGGCCAGATCCTGAGAGAACGCCGCACGGGCCGGCCGACCGGCATCCTCCTCGATCGCGCCTGGGAGCCCGTGCTGCGGCTCGTCCCTCCGCTCACGGCGGAGGAGAAGAAGGCCGCCCTCGCGCGGGCGCTGCGGCGCTTCGCCGAGAGCGGCTACACGATGGTCCACGCGGCCGGCACGACGGGCCGGCTCGGTCTGATCGATCTGGGAGCGCCGGGCGACGGGGATGTGGATCTGATCCGGGGCATGGCCCTGGAGGGACAGCTGCCGATCCGCCTCTCCCTCATGGTGGCGGGCCCGTCGGAGGCGGCCGAGGCGCTGCTGCGGCGCGGGCCGGAGGTGGGGCTGGCGGAAGGCCGCCTCGACATCCGGACCATCAAGCTGTTCGCCGACGGCGCCCTCGGCAGCCGCGGCGCCGCGCTTCTGGATCCGTACGCCGACGACCCGGAGCGCACGGGCCTTCTGCGCATGACGCGCGCGGAGATCCGCGACTGGGCGGCGCGCGGGCTGCGGCGCGGGGTGCAGATCGCCGTGCACGCCATCGGCGACGCCGCCGTGCGCGAGACGGCCGCGGCCTTCGAGGAGGCGCTCGAGGGCTCGCCCGGCGCCGACGCGCGTTTTCGCATCGAGCACCTGTCGCTGTTCGACGACGCCGACCTGGGCGCGATCCGCCGGTCCGGCGCGATCGCCTCCGTCCAGCCGCGGTTCCTGCACCCGGGACCCGGCGGGCCGATGGAGGAGAGCCGCGTCGGCGAGAGGCGCGCCGGTCGGCTCTATGCGTTTGGGACCCTGCTCGAGGCGGGGATCCCGCTCGCCGGATCATCCGACGCCTACGACCGGCCCGGGCACCCGCTGCTCGGCCTCTACGCGGCGGTCACCCGGCAGACGCCGGACTGGCGGACGGGCGGCGCGTGGCACGCCGAGCAGACCCTCAAGCGCGAGGAGGCGCTGCGCATGTTCACGCTAAGCGCGGCCCACGCCGCCTTCCGGGAGAACGAGGCCGGCAGCCTCGAGCCGGGCAAGTGGGCTGACTTCGCCATCCTGTCGGGGGACCCGCTCACCGTGCCCGATCGCGACCTACTCGGCGTCGAGGTGGTGGCGACCTACGTCGGCGGCGTCGAGGTCTACCGCAGGGAGCGTGCCGCAGGACCGTGACGCCGGCGGTTTCGCGGCGCCCTCCGGCGGCGCATAATAACGGGGCATGGTACGCGCTCTCCCGCTGGTCCTCGCCCTCGCCCCGGCCGTCGCCTTCGCGGCCGGATCCCCGGCCCCTCCCGTGCGCGAGTTCGTGCGCGTGGTCGATCGTCCCTTTCTCCGGGTCGGTCTCACCGTGACCGTCACCGATCGCCGCGGCCTGCCCGTCGCCGACATGACCCGAGGGGAGTTCCGGGTCGTGGAGGACGGGCTGGAGATGGATCTGGTCGACTTCGGCCCGGAGGGAGGGCGCGTCGATCGTCCGCTTTCGGTGGCCGTGCTTCTCGATCTGTCGCGGAGCATGGGCTCGCAGGTGCGCCGGGTGAGGGAAGCGGCGCGCGCGCTCCTCCGCGGACTGCGCGAGGGGGACGAGATCATGGTGGCGAAGTTCAGCGATCAGCTCACGATCCTCATGCCGTTCACCGGCGATCCGGACGAGCCGGAGCGCGCGATCCGGAGGCTCGGGCGGGCGCGGGGCGGCACGGCCCTGTTCCGCGCGGTGGGCGAGACCGTGAGGGACCTGCGCGGCCGGCCGGGACGCAAGGTGATCCTCGTCGTGAGCGACGGCCTGGACAACGACATCGCCCGCGACCGTCACGTGCTGCAATCGCTCGCCCTGCAGGATCTGCTGCGCCTCTGCTTCCGCACCCAGACCGTCGTCTACGGCATCCGCCCGGGAATCTCGGCGACCTCGTGGCTGCCGTTCGAGGGATTCGTGGAGGAGACCGGTGGCCGCCTGCTGTTCACGGGGGGCGACCTCGAGAGCCTTTTCTCCCGTCTCGCCGAGGAGTTTCGCAGCCAGTACTACCTGGCCTACGACATCGATCCGAAGGAGCGCGAGGGGAGGCGGCGGACGATCCGCGTCGAGGTGGCCCGCACCGGAGTCGTCGTGAAGGCGATGCGCGGCTACACCACGCCTCCGTCGCACGTCAAGACCCTGATCTCCGATCTGAACGACGAGGACGCCGACCTGCGGGCCGACGCCGCCTACGAGCTGGGCTTTCTCGGCGACGAGCGCGCCGTGCCGCCGCTGGCCGCGGCGCTCGAGGACGACGAGGCGGAGGTCCGCCGGCTGGCCGTCGAGTCGCTCGTGCGGCTGGAGGCGTCGGAGACGATCCCGACGCTCGCGCGCCGGCTCGGCGACCGCTCGCCGGAGGTGATCGCGGCCGCCGCCGACGCGCTGGTACGCTTCGGCCCGCTGGCCATTCCCCATCTGGTGGATCGGGCGGAGAGGGGTGCGACGCGGCGCCGTCCCGGATCCGCGTCCCTGCGCGTCGTGCGCCTGCTCGGCCGCATCGGGGACGATCGCGCGCTCGCGCCGCTGGCGGATCTGATCGGATCGCGATCTCCGCGGGCGCGCGCCGCGGCCGCGGCGGCGCTCGGGGATTTGGGGCTGAGCGGCGGGATTCCCGCGCTGCGCGCGGCCCTCGACGACGGGGAGGCGGAGGTGCGGCGCCAGGCCGTGCGCTCGATCGTGACCATCGCGGGGCGGGCGGCGCGGCCGGTGATCGAGGACTACCTGGCGCGCGAGCCCGACCCGGCGCTGCGGTCGGCCGCCCGGGCGCTTCTGGAGGATCGTTGAGGACGCGACGCGGAGCGGCGGGGCGGCGATTCCGGCGCGGCATCGCGGATCACGCCTGCGCGATCCTGGTTCTCGCTCTCCTCGCCGCGGCCGGGTGCTCGACCGGGGGCTGCTTCGGCGGGGGCGGCCGGAGCGCGGGGTCCGCGCCGCCCGCGGTGGAGCCCCCGGCCCCGAAGGCTGCGCCCCCCCGTCCTTCCATTTCGACGGCCCCGCCCCTGAAACTGCGGGGCGGCGACTCGCGATTTCTCGCCGGCGCCGCCTCACGCGTCATCACGCCGGATCTGGAGACGAGCGCGGGCGGCGTGCGCGCGGGCCACGCCGTGCGCGTGGCCGGCTTCCGCCCGGGAGCCGACGCCACGGCGGTGAACGACGATCTGTACGCCCGGGCGCTGGTGCTGGAGGCCGGCGGCCTGTCCGTCGCATTCGTCGCGCTCGATCTGATCGGCCTCTTCCACGACGACGTCGCGCTCGTGCGCGAGGAGATCCGCGCGCGATACCCCGAAGCCGGGATCGGCTACGTGCTCGTGGCCAGCACCCACACGCACGCGGGCCCGGACGTCATCGGCCTGTGGACGCCTCCCGATCGATCCGTCGATTCCGCCTACGTCGCCCGGGTCCGGAGCGCGGCCGCGGGAGCGGTCCACGACGCCTGGCGCGCCCGCCGTCCCGCTCGGATCTCGTTCGCGTCGGCCCGCCTGCCGGACCTGGTTCGGGACACGCGCCTTCCGCGCGTCATCGACGACCGCGCGCTGCTGATGAAGGTCGACGCGGCCGGCGGCGGCGGGACGATCGCGACGCTGATCAACTTCGCCAACCACCCGGAGGCGCTCGGCAAGCCGAACACGCGCATCTCGTCCGACTATCCGGCCTGGGCGCGCCGCGCGCTCGAGGAGGCGTTCGGCGGTGTCGCGATCTTCACCAGCGGCGCCGTGGGGGGGCTGATGACGCCGCTCGGTCTCGATCTGGTCGATGAGGCGACGGGGGAGCCGATCCCGCACCGCTCCGTCCGCATGGCGGAGGCGGTCGGCCGCCGCCTGGGGGAGGGGCTCGCGCGCGCCTGGCGCGAGGGCGCTGGCGGGGCGCCCCCGGACCCGGCCGGGCGCGGCTCGATCGCCATCGACGCGGCCGGGATCGCCGTCCCGCTGCTCAACCAGCGGTTTGTCCGGGGTCTCGTGGAGGGCCGCATCTGGCCGCGCGCGATGGACGGGGAGGGGAGGCTCACGAGCGAGGTCGCGGTCGTCACCCTGCGCGCCGCCGGGGCGGGCCCGGACGCGGGTCCGCCGCTGGCCCGGTTCGCCTGCGTCCCGGGCGAGATCTACCCCGAGCTGGTGGACGGCGGGATCGAGGATCCCCAGGATCCGGGCGCCGATCTCCGGGGCGCGCGGCGCGAGCCGGCGCTGCGGGCGATGATGCCGGCCCGCCATCAATTCGTCCTGGGGCTGTGCAACGACGAGCTCGGCTACATCATCCCCGCGTCCCAGTGGGATGTCGATCCGCCGTACGCGTACGGCCGCACGTCGCCGCAATACGGAGAGGTGAACTCCGCCGGCCCCGACACGGCCCGCGTCATTCTGGAAGCGTTCTCGGACCTGCTCCGCTGAACCGGCCAGGGATGCGCTACAATGCGGCCTTCTAAAGAACAGGAGGACGCGATCATGGCGGACAAGACATCCGGGCCGAAGGTCACCTACGCCACCCTCGCCGCCGGACAGACCCCCGAGTTCAACCGGGCCTACGACGAGGCCGCGGCGCGGATCAGGAAGGGCCTCGGCCAGACTCACCCGCATTTCATCGGGGGCAGGGAAGTGGCCGCCCGCGCGACCTTCGAGGACACCAGCCCCTCCGACACCCGCGTCGTGCTGGGCCAGTTCGCCTCCGGTACGCGCGACGACGCGAAGGCCGCGATCGCCGCGGCGCGCTCGGCCTATGAGAAAACCTGGCGCGACACGCCCTGGAAGGAGCGGGTCCGGCACGTGCGGAAGATCGCCGACGCGATCGAGAAGCACCGCTTCGATCTGTCGGCGCTGCTGAGCCTCGAGGTCGGGAAGAACCGGCTCGAGGCGATGGGCGACGTGCAGGAGACCGCCGACCTGATGAACTACTACTGCGATCAGGTCGAGGCCCACAGGGGATACGACGAGCCGATGCAGACCTTCTCCGAGAAGGAGAAAAACCACGACGTCCTGCGGCCCTACGGCGTCTGGGTCATCATCTCGCCGTTCAACTTCCCGATGGCGCTGGCGGGCGGCCCCGCCTCGGGGGCGCTGCTCGGCGGCAACGCGGTCGTCTTCAAGCCGGCCACGGACACGCCCCTCACCGGCTGGCGGCTCACGCAGTGCGTGCGCGAGGCGGGCCTGCCGGACGGCGTGTTCAACTACGTCACCGGACCCGGCTCCACGGTGGGGGAGGAGCTGGTCACCAATCCCGGCGTCGACGGCATCCTCTTCACCGGTTCGAAGGAGGTCGGGTTCGGCATCTACCGCAAGTTCGCGAGCCGCTTCCCGAAGCCCTGCATCACCGAGATGGGCGGCAAGAATCCCGCCCTCGTCACGGCCACCGCGGATCTCGACATCGCCGCGGAAGGGGTCATGAAGTCGGCGTTCGGCCTGCAGGGACAGAAGTGCAGCGCCTGCTCTCGCGTCTACGTCGACAAGCGCGTCGCGAAGAAGTTCACGGAGAAGCTCGTCGAGATGACGCGCGGGATCAAGATCGGCGATCCGATCGAGAAGGAGAACTGGCTCGGGCCGGTGATCAACAAGACGGCCTACGAGAAGTTCAACACGTACTGCGGCACCGCGCGGAATGACGGCCGCATCCTGGTCGGCGGCGAGCAGGTCAAAGGGGGGGCGTACGATCACGGCTTCTTCGTGCAGCCGACCGTGATCGCGGGGCTTCCCAAGGACCACGAGCTGTCGCGCGAGGAGATGTTCCTGCCGGTGACGTGCGTGTGGGAGGTCGACTCGCTCGACGAGGCGCTCGACCTGGCCAACCGGACCGAGTACGGTCTGACCGCCGGGCTGTTCAGCACCGACGACGCCGAGATCAGGAAGTTCTTCGATCGGATCGAGGCGGGCGTCGTCTACGTGAACCGCCGCGCGGGCGCCACCACCGGCGCCTGGCCGGGCGTCAACCCGTTCGGCGGCTGGAAGGGAAGCGGCTCGTCCGGCAAGGCGAGCGGGGGACCCTACTACGTGGCCCAGTTCATGCGCGAGCAGAGCCGCACCCTGATCCGCGGCTGAGGGGGCGCGTTCGGGCCCGCTCCGGAGCGTTCCCGTGCCGGTTGAGATCGTCGTCGTCGAAGGGGACATCACGGCTCTCGAGGTCGACGCGATCGCCAACGCGGCCAACGACCGTCTGTGGATGGGCGCAGGCGTCGCCGGAGCGATCAAACGCCGCGGCGGCGCCGGCATCGAGCGCGAGGCGGTGGCGAAGGGGCCGATTCCGAAGGGGGAGGCGGTCGCCACGGGCGCCGGGCGCCTGAAGGCGAAGCATGTCATCCACGGCGCGGTCATGGGGCAGGATCTCGGGACCGACGCCGGGCTCATCCGGCGCACCACGGTCTCCTGCCTCAGGGTCGCCGAGGAGATCGGCGCCTCCTCGATCGCCCTGCCGGCGTTCGGGACGGGCGTCGGCGGATTCCCGCTCGACGAGTGCGCCCGTCTCATGGTGGAGGCGGCGCGCGCCCACGAGGGGCGCTCGCTGCGCCGGATCGTGTTCGCCGTCTTCGGCGACGAGGCGCGGCGGGCGTTCGAGAAGGCGCTGAAATAGACCGCGCGCGGCGCGCCGGAGGCTCTCGAGTGGTCCCTCTCATCCCCAGGGAGATCCTGTTCGGCAACCCGGCCCGGGTCGCGCCCCGGCTGTCGCCCGACGGGCGGCGGCTCGCCTGGATCGCCCCGGACGATGGCGTCCTGAACGTCTGGGTGAAGACGGTCGGCCGTGACGACGATCGCGCCGTCACGCGCGATCGAGGCCGCGGCATCAGGGCGTATTTCTGGGCCCAGAACGACGAGCAGATCCTCTACATCCAGGACAAGGACGGCGACGAGAACTGGCGCCTGAACGCCGTGGCGGCGTCGGGGGGCGGGGCGCTGGAGCTGACGCCGCTGGACAAGGTGCAGGCCCAGGTCGTCGCCGTCGACGTCAAGTTTCCCGACGAGATCCTGGTCGGCCTGAACGATCGCGAGCCGGTCCTGCACGACGTCTACCGGCTGAACGTCCGGACCGGCGCCAGGACCCTCGAGGTAAGGAACGATCTCGGCTGCCTGGGCTGGATCGCCGATCACGACTACCGGGTGCGCGTGGCGCAGGTGCCGACCCCGGAGAGCGGCTTCGCCCTGCTGCACCGCGGGCCGGACGGAGGGGGGTGGGCGCCGCTCGCGTCGTGGGGGGCCGAGGATGCCCTCACGACCAACCCGCTCGCCTTCGCCGAGAACGGCGGCGCGCTCTACATCTCCAGCAGCGTCGGCTCGAACACCGCCGAGCTCAGGCGACTCGATCTCGCGTCCGGCAAGGAGGAGGTCATCGCCTCGGATCCGGAGGCGGACGTCGAGGACGTCTTCCTCCATCCGACCACCTACCGCGCCCAGGCGGTCTCGTTCGCCAAAGACCGGCTGTCCTGGACGGTGCTCGACCCGGACGTGCGCGCCGACTTCGAGGCGCTCCGGTCCGTCCATCACGGCGACTTCACCGTCGTCAACCGGGACCGGGCCGACGCGACCTGGCTCGTGGCCTACGAGCAGGACCTGGGGCCGACCGTCTACTACGTCTGGGAGCGCGCCCGCCGGAAGGCGTCGTTCCTGTTCAGCGTGCGCCCCGAGCTGGAGGACCGGCCGCTCGCCGCCATGAAGCCGGTCCGCATCAGGGCGCGCGACGGATTGACCCTGCACGGCTATCTGACGCTCCCCGCGGACACCGGCGGCCGCGGACTGCCCGCGGTCCTGCTCGTGCACGGCGGCCCCTGGGCGCGCGACTCATGGGGCTACGATCCCGAAGCGCAGTGGCTCGCCAACCGCGGGTACGCCTGTCTTCAGATTAATTTCCGGGGATCGACCGGCTACGGCAAGATGCACGTCAACGCCGGGGACCGCGAGTGGGGAGGCCGCATGCAGGACGATCTGACCGACTCGGTCCGCTGGATGATCGACCGGGGGATCGCCGACCCGTCGCGCGTCGGCATCTACGGCGGATCGTACGGCGGGTACGCCGTCCTCGCCGGGCTGACCTCGACGCCGGATCTGTACGCGTGCGGCGTCGACATCGTCGGGCCGTCGAACCTGATCACCTGGATGGACACCATCCCGCCCTACTGGAAGCCGTTCGAGCCGCTGCTGCACCGCCGCGTCGGGCACCCCGAGCGCGACCGGGCCTTCCTCGAGTCCCGCAGCCCGCTGTTCCACGTCGATCGGATCACGGCGCCCCTCCTCCTCGCCCAGGGGCGCAACGACCCGCGCGTCAAGCGCGAGGAGAGCCTGCAGATCCGCGACGCCCTGCGCGGGGCGGGCAAGACGGTCGAATTCGTCGAGTTCGACGACGAGGGGCACGGCTTCGCACGTCCCGAGAACCGCCTCCGCTTCTACGCCCTCGCCGAGCGCTTTCTGGCCGATCACCTGGGCGGCCGCTTCGAGCCGGAGGGGGGCGGCTGACGCCGGCGCGGGCCGGCGGTCGGGCCCGCGGATGTCTCGCTTGGAGTTCGTCGATGACCTTGCGACCCGGTGAGCCTCCGATCGGGGAGAGAAGGCTCCGGTACCGCCTCGCCGATCGGATGGGCTATGATCTCATCAAGAAATCCAGGAACCGGCACACGTTCATCGACAGGCACGTCGCCCTGCTGCTGGACAGGCACCGTGTGAACTGCGTGCTCGACGTGGGCGCCAATGCGGGACAGTACGCGAAGGCGCTTCGGGACGCCGGATACGCTGGGCGGATCGTCTCCTTCGAGCCGGTGTCCGCCAGCTTCGCCGCCCTCGAGAAGGCCTGCGCCGGCGACCGCGAGTGGCGCTGTCATCGGATCGGGCTGGGGCGCCGGGAAAGGAGCGAAACGATCGCCGTCTACGCCGATCATCAATGGTCGTCGTTCCTCCGGTCCAACGAATACGCGCGCCGGTCGTATCCCGACGCGTCCCGGGTGATTCGACGCGAGGAAGTCGCGCTGCGGCGGCTGGACGCCCTGTGGGGCGAGATCGTCGACGGCCTGGGCGAGCCGCGGGCGTTCCTGAAGATGGACACGCAGGGGTACGACCTGGAAGTCGTGGCCGGCGCAGCGGGGTGCCTGGATCGGATCCAGGGGTTGCAATCGGAGGCGAGCGTGACGGCGACCTACGAGGACATGCCGGATTACATCGAGAGCCTGTCGGAGTATCGCCGGCTCGGCTTCGAGGTCACCGGCTTCTATCCGGTGTTCCGCGATCGGGATTCGCTGATCCTGGGCGAGTTCGACGTCGTCATGTTCCGGCGCGCCTGATCCGGCAACGCCACGCGCGGCGGTCATATTGACCGCCTTCCGACCGGAAGGGTATCTTCGAGAGGCCCATGGCTCCGCCCGTCCGGAGCGGGGCCCGCTATCATGTCCGCCGACTCGATTCTACCTCGGAGCGCCTCTGAGGCGCGCCTGCTGATCACCGGCGGGGCCGGCTTCGTCGGCTCGAACCTGGCGTGCGCCTTCCGGAGTCGGCATCCCGATGTCGAGGTCGTGGCCCTCGACTCCCTGCGCCGACGGGGCAGCGAGATGAATCTGCCGCGTCTCCGCGAGGCCGGCGTGCGCTTCGTGCACGGCGACGTCCGCTGCGCCGAAGACCTGGATCGGGTGGGTCCCGTGGCGGCGATCGTGGAGTGCTCGGCCGAGCCCTCGGTCCTCGCGGGGTACGGGCCGGACCGCGCCTTCGTCCTGCACACGAACTTGATGGGGACCGTCAACTGTCTGGAGACGGCGGTACGGCACCGGGCGCGCCTCGTGTTCCTCTCAACCAGCCGCGTCTATCCGATCGAGCCGCTGAATCGGCTGGGGTTCGTGGAGGAGGAGGAGCGCCTGCGCCTCCGTCCGGATGGAACCACGCGGGGCGCCAGCGAACGCGGCATCGACGTGGACTTCACGCTCGAGGGCGCGCGCACGTTGTACGGGGCCACCAAGCTCGCCTCCGAGTTGCTGATCACGGAATACGCCGCCGCGCATGGGCTCGAGGCGGTGATCGATCGTTGCGGCGTCATCGCGGGCCCCTGGCAATTCGGGCGCGTGGATCAGGGCGTGGCGGCCTGGTGGGTGCTGCGCCACCGGCTCGGGGGCGGCCTGAACTTCATCGGGTTCGGAGGAACGGGCAAGCAGGTGCGCGATTTTCTCCACGTCGAGGATCTGTACGATCTCGTCGAGCTTCAGATGTCGCGATTCGAGGAGGTGCGGGGACGCACCTTCAACGTCGGAGGAGGCGCCGACAACGCCCTGTCGCTCGTGGAGCTCACCCGGCTGTGTCGCGAGATCACGGGACGGACGGTGAAGCCGGGGCGCGAGAGGGAGACGCGCCCGGGGGACGTGCCCATCTACATCAGCGACAACGGCCGCCTCGAAACCGCGCTCGGTTGGAAGCCGAGGCGCACGGCGCGGGAGATCGTCCAGGACATCGACCGCTGGGTGATGGCCCACGAGGATCATCTGCGGCGGACGGTGTCATGAAGCGGCGCGCGACGGCGGAGCCATGAGGACCGCGATCGTCACCGGATCGGCGGGACTGATCGGATCGGAGGCGTCGCGCCGTCTTCTGGCGCTCGGGTACCGCGTGGTCGGGATCGACAACGACATGCGCGCCAGGTTCTTCGGCCCCGGTGCCTCCACGCGGCCGGTGCGAAATGCGCTGAGCCACCGGTGGCCCGAATACCGGCATGCCGACGTCGACATC
>JBFGDZ010000043.1:0-20907 GCA_041580375.1 Candidatus Polarisedimenticolia bacterium | reverse complement strand
GGCCCCCGGGGAACCGCCCGCGAGAATGATCATGATGAGACCGATGCCCGGATAGGCGGAACGCCGCATCACGTCCTCCGTGTCCGCCGCCATGGCGGCCTGTCAGTAGGGAGCCAACCTGTGGCGAGAGGTTACTGCGCATCGGGAGTCCCCGTGTTCAGCAGGGCCTCCCTGAGGGCCTTCTTCAGGGCGGGCGGCAGCGGACGCCGCGGCATCGACCGCACCGCCTCGACGGTCCGGGCGAGGGTCCGGATGAACGCCCGGCAGGGAGGACAGCGGCCCTCGTGACGCTCGATCGTGCGTCGCAGTGCATCGTCCAGCTCCGCGTCCAGATAGCCGGAGAGGTGCTCCGCCATGTCGCGGCAGTTCATCGCGTCATCGTGCGCGGTCATGGTCCTTCCCCGGGGCGGTTCCGGTCCCCTTCGCGTCCCGCACGAAATACGACTCCAGCGCCCTGCGCAGCGCGAGCCGGGCCCGATGCAGGCGCACCTTCACGAGGCCCTCCGCGACGCCGAGGATCTCCGCGGTCGATCGCGTGTCGAACCCCTCCAGATCGCGCAGCAGGACGACGATCCGGTAGTCCTCGGGGAGCTCCAGGATCGCGCGGTCCAGGCGCTGCGCGAGCTCTCCCCGCAGCAGCCTGTCCAGCGGCAGATCCGACCAGTCCGGGATTGCCGGCGGCTCGCCGCCGGGTCCGGGGCGGGGGAGAAGATCGTCGAGCGAGATCTCGCGCGCGGGCTCGAACTTTCCGCGCCGGCGCATCCTCAGGCACGCGTTCGCCGCGACTCGGTAGACCCAGGTCTGCAGCGCCGCCGGCTCCCTCAGGTTCTTCACGGAGGTGTAGGCTTTCAGGAGGGTCTCCTGCAGGACCTCCTCGGCGTCCTCCCGGTGGCCGCACATGCGGCGGCCGAAGTCGAGAAGACGCGGTCCGAATCGATCCACGAACGGCTCGAACGCCGCGGGGTCGCCGGCCATGAGCGATCGGGCGAGCTGCAGATCGGAGGGGTCCACGCGGCGATCGTAGCACGCCGCCCTCCCGCGCGACCCCCGGGCGTTGACCCCGGATCACACGTGCGAGCAGCGCTCGCGCACGCCGGCCTTTCTCAGGATCCAGATGGCCGGGCACCAGCGGGTGAACGCGGACTGGATCAGGTTCAGAGCGACGAACGCCACGAGAAGGTACCAGCCGGCGTGGACGAAGAACCCCAGCACCAGGCCGGCCAGAACGAAGACCCCCGCGAGCAGTCTCAGAGATTCCTGAAGTCCCATGGCCTCTCCTCCGCGAGCCGATCCGGCTCTGAGGAGGGGCGGCGCCGGGGCGTCCCTCTGCGGACATGGGGGGTGGGGTCCATGGTGGGAGGGACCGTTCCCGTCGTCCGCCCCTCTCAGGCACGGAGCCGCGCCGCGCCGGAAGGTTACACAAGCGCGGCCGTGATCGATCTGTAACCGATCCGGAGTTCGTGTCTCCCTGAGATCGGTGATCCGGGCCTGCTGTCCCGGGCCCGGAGAGGGGGGGCGATGGACGTACGATCTGGCGCGGTGTTTGCTTGATGGAAAAGAGGCCGCGTGAAGAAGAGGAACCAGCGCGGCGCCGCCGGAGGCGGGCCGCCGGGAGGTGACATCATGCGAAGAATTCTCGCCATTCCACTCGTCATTCTGTTCGCGGCCGCGATCGCCGCGCCCGTCGCCGCCGTCGCAGGAGGCGGCGGTGGAAACGGGGACCGCGAAGGGACCCGCCCTGGCGTGTCGGGAGGGCATGGACCGAAGGCCGGCGGGCCGCGTTCGGGCCCGGGCGAGCGGGCCCGGGACGACGATCGTGCGCGGGAGCGCGACAGAGCCCGGGATCGCGAGCGCGTTCGCGCGAACGCCCAGCAGGGCGAGCGGCTCCGGGCCTGCGGCGAAATGGCCGATCGCGCGCGCTCGCGCGTTCGTCAGTTCGAGAGGACGATGAAGCGCGGCGGACGGGAGCCGGGCGACGCCCGACACGAGGCGACCGCCGTGCGGGCCGAGGTCCGGAGGATGTGGCAGGAGCACGAACGGTTCGAGAAGAGTCTCGGAGACGAGCAGCGGGACGGGCTGAGGGAGCGTCTGCGAAGCCTCGAGCGGGCCCGCCAGGAGACGGAGTCGTGCCTCGACCGGCTCGACCGGGACCTGGCGGGTGATTCACCCGCCGATCGGCAGATCGCATCGAGAGCGCGGGAGATCCGCCAGGCGATCGAGGCGTGGCGGAGGGAGCATCGTCTGATGCGCAAGGAGATGGGGGCGTGACCCGCAACAGAGAGGAGGAACGATGATGAAACCGCGTCTTTTGCTGCCGGGATTGATGCTGCTGGCCGGTCTGGTGACGATCGGCGCCGCGCGGGGACCGGAATGTCCCTGCTCGGGCGGTGGTCGGGCCCTCTACAATCGGAAGACGGAGATCACGATGGAGGGAGCGGTGGTGAATGTGGAGACGGTGGCGTGCCGGCGCATGTCCGGGTCCGGGACGCACATCACGCTGCGCGCGGACGGCCAGCCGGTGCGGGTGCACCTGGGGCCCTCGCGGTTCCTCGAGGAGAAGGGACTGACGATCGCCGAGGGGGATGCGATGACGATCACCGGATCGAAGGTGACCTGCAAGTCGAGCCAGTATGTGATCGCGCGTGAGGTGCGCCGCGGGGAGCTGACCGTCACGCTGCGGGACGAGCGCGGCGTGCCGGAGTGGGCCGGATCCGGCCGGCGCCGGGGACCGTGGCCGCCCGAGGAGTGAGCGCGAAACGGCCGGCCTCTTCAGGGTGACGCCCCGGGGTCCGGCCTTCCGAAGGCGGGCCGCCTCGCGGTCCAGGAGAAGGCCGCGCCGCCATGGTCTGCCTCGTATGAAAACGGGTGACGGCGTGCTCCAGTCGGGACGCTGCGAACGTATCTCTCATTCCGGCCGGGACCTGCGATAACATGACGGCCCTTCATCATCGAGGATCGTCATGGGTCGACGCGGGGACATTCTCCGCGGCGGAGTGAGATCATGAATCGTACGCGCGCATCGGACAGAGGGATCCGCTGGGTGACGGCGGCGATCGGCGGATTGGTTGCGATCGTCATCGGGTCCGCGGCTACCGGAAGCGTCGCCGCGACGGCGCCCGAAAGCGACCTCTTCGATCCGAAGCGGCCGCCCGCGGCGGAGCTGGAGATGAGCGCCGCCCCGGGCTTCACGCTCGCCGCGGTGGGCGACTGCATCATCTCGCGCCCCCTCTCCCACAAGCGCGCCGTGGATCCGGCATTCGCCCGGGTCGTGGAGATCCTGGAACGGGCCGACGCCGCGTTCGGCAACCTGGAGACGTCGATCCTGGACATCCGGACGTTCGCGGGGCATCCCCACTCCGGCGCGGGGGATTGGGGACTGACGAGCCTCCCCGCGGTCGCCCCGGACCTCGCCGCGATGGGGTTCGACCTGCTCTCTCGCGCGAACAATCACGCGCTCGACTGGGGCATCGAGGGAATGCGCGAGACGACCCGCCGGCTCGACGAGGCGGGGATTGTCCACGCCGGGACGGGCGAAGATCGCGCCGCCGCCCGCGCGGCCCGCTACCTCGAGACGCCGAAGGGCCGCGTCGGCCTCGTCTCGATCGCCTCGACCTACGGCGCCCTGGCCGAGGCGCTCCCTCCGGCGGGGGAGTCGCCGGGGCGGCCGGGCCTGAGCGCCCTGCGGGTCGAGCGGGTGACGATCGTCCCGAAAACGATCATGGCGTCGCTGCGCGAGATCGACCGGGCGATGCGCGACGCGCAGCCGATCTGCCGCGACGACGAGGAGGCGATGCCGGACGCGGAATCCTCCGCGCCAGAGAAGGGGAAACCCGCGCCGGTGGAGGGGAAGCCGGCCCCGGACGAGATCACCCTGTTCGGGACCCGGTTCCGGGCGGGCGAGCGGTTCGCCTACGCGTACGAAATGAACCGGATCGATCGTGCGGAGATTCTGAAAAGCGTCCGTCTCGGCAAGCAGCACAGCGACTTCCTCGTCGTCTCGATCCACGCGCACCAGCCGGAGTTCGACTGCTCGTCCCCCGGCGGCTTCGTGCCGGTCCTGGCACGGGCCGCCATCGACGCCGGGGCGGACGCGATCATCACGCACGGCATCCACCGTCTCGGGCCGGTCGCGGTCTACCGCGGCCGGCCGGTCTTCTACGGCCTGGCCAATTTCTTCTGGAGCGACATCCAGGAGCCTCTCGCCCCCGATCTGCACGAGGCGTACGGCGATCTCCTCGACCGGGCCTTCGACGATCCGGACTATGCGACCGACGCCGACCTGACCGCACTCCTCAACGCCCGCGGCTTCGACGACGAGCGCGTCTTCGAGACGATCGTCGCGGTGAGCCGGTTCGACGGCGGACGCCTCGCCGAGATCCGGCTGCACCCGGTCGATCTCGGTTACGGGCTGCGCCTCACCGAGAGCGGCGTCCCGCGGCTCGCCGGGCCCGACGCGGCGCGGCGGATCCTGACGCGGCTTCAGGATCTCTCGAAACCGTACGGGACGACCATCTCCATCGAGAAGGGCGTCGGCGTGATCCGGCCGCGGGCGGACTGACGGGCGCGACCGGCGCCGCGCGGGCGTTTGGACGCCCGGCCGGACCATGCATCCCCGGCTGGACAGCGCGCCCCGGTATCTGACAGACTCCGAAGCATCACGACACGGGAGCGGCGCGCGCGCCCGCGAGCGGCCTGAACGCGGCGCGCATCGTCCCATCAAGCGAAACGGAGCGCGGGGAGCCTCGCATGCGCATCGAACGATTCGACATGGAGAGGACGCAGTGCCTCTACGAGAACGAGGTGCGCTACAACCTCTCCGAGAGCGGCGTCCTGCCGATGACGATGCGGGAGATCTTCGGTGAAGGGGGCGATCCCGCGTCGCTTCACGACCTGCGGCTGAAGTATCCGGCGGCGAACGGCTCGGAGATCCTGCGCGAGCGGATCGGAAAGTTCTACGGTGCCACGGCCGACAATGTCACCGTCGTCAACGGCGGCTCCGAGGCGAACTACGTCGCCTGCTGGGCCCTGCTGGATCGGACTCATCGCGCCGCCTGCATGATCCCGAACTATCTGCAGACGCGCGGGTTGGCGCGAGCGTACGGGGGCGGCGCCGATCCGTACCGCCTGGTCGAGCGGAGCGACGGTTCGGCCGGCCGGCGCTGGGGGCTCGACGTCGCGAGCCTCGAGCGGGCCGTCACGCGCAGGACACGCATGATCGTCGTCACTAACCCGAACAACCCGACCGGGGCGGTCCTGAACGAGGAGGAGATGGACGCGATCGTCCGCGCCGCCCGCCGCGCCGGCGCGTGGATCCTCGCCGACGAGATCTACCGCGGCGCCGAGGCGGAAGGCGGGACCTCCCCGACGTTCTGGGGCCGGTACGAGAGGACGCTCGTCACCGGCGGTCTGTCGAAGGCGTTCGGGCTGCCGGGCCTCCGCATCGGCTGGATCGTCGGCCCGGAGGCGATGATCCGCCGGCTGCACGCCTACCACGATTACCTCACGCTCACGCCGACGTTCCTGTCGGAGCGCCTCGCCGCGATCGTCATGGAGCCCCGCAAACGGGACGCGGTCCTGGAGCGCACGCGCGGGATCATCCGGCGCAACCTGCCAGTGCTGGAGGAGTGGATCCGGGGGCACGGGGACGCGCTCTCGTGGATCCACCCGCGGGCGGGGGCGATCGCCGTCGTCCGGTACGGGATGCCGATCGCGCCGGCGACGCTCTTCAATCGCCTGAGGATCGAGCGCTCGGTTCTGATCACGCCCGGAGCCCACTTCGGCTTCGGGCGCTACATCCGGATCGGATACGGCTACGACCTGGATCAGCTGAGGGAGGGACTCGCATGCATCGATCCCGTTCTGCAGACGGCGCGCGCGCCGCGATCGCGCGCAGCGAAAGCGCGGGCCGCGCGGCGCCGGCCGCTCCGACGGATCGCGTCGGGTGCCTCGTCCTGATGCGCGCGCCGGGCCGCGCGTGGCGGCGCATCGTCCGCACGCGCGGGCGGTCGTTCGCGCCGCTCGCCGTCGTATTGACGATCGGGTTGCTCGCGTCCGCAGCGGCCCCGCCGCCGGCGGCCGCCGCGCCCGCGGCGAAGACGGCCGCGAAAGACGGGCGCCGCACCGAGAACGTCATCCTGATCACGATCGACGGCGTCCGCATCCAGGAGATCTTCGGCGGCATGGACGACGTCATCGCGAAGAACCCGAAGAAGTCGGGCATCTACGATCTCGAGCGATCGCGCGAGCGCTACTGGCGCGAGACGCCGAGGGAGAGGCGCGAGGCGCTGATGCCGTACTTCTGGACGACGATGGCCCCCCGGGGGATGGTCCTGGGGAACAAGGAGAAAGGCAGCCGCGCCCTGGTGAAGAACCCGCTCCTCTTCTCCGCGCCGGGCTACGCCGAGATTCTGACCGGCCAGCCGCGCGCCGACGTGACGAGCAACGATCTGATTCGCTATCCGCACCGCACGGTCCTCGAGTACGCGCAGAGGAAGCTGGGCCTGGACCGGATAAAGGTCGCCATGGTCGGCTCGTGGGAGGGGTTCAAGCTCCTCGCCTCGTCCGAGCCGGACGTCTTCTTCACCAACGGCGGCTACGAGGACATGCCGGCCGACATCGCCACGCCGCGCATGGAGACCCTGAGCCGGCTGCAGCACCAGTGCCTGGCCCTGTGGGCTGAGGGGCGCAGCGACGCGATCACGTTCGGCCTGGGTCTCGAGTACATCCGGACGTTCCGCCCGCGCGTCTTCTACCTGGCCCTGGGCGAGCCGGACGACTGGTCGCACGCCCGCCGCTACGATCGCCTGCTCGACTATCTGAACGTGGCCGACGGGTACCTGAGGGATCTCTGGGAGTTCCTGCAGTCGTCCGACGTCTATCGCGGCCGGACGACCGTGATCATCACGACCGACCACGGCCGCGGCGTCCGCCCCTCCGACTGGGTGGAGCACGGCGAGGGGGTGCGGGGGGCCGAGGATATCTGGGTGGCGATCATCGGACCGGACACGCCGGATCGGGGCGAAGTGGCGGACCATCCGACGGTGTATCTGGCCGACATCGCGGCGACGATGCTGCAGATGCTCGGCCTCGATCCTCAGGACTTCGATCCCGGCGCCGGTCCGCCGATCCCGGGCGTCTTCGTCCCGGCCGCCCGCCGCGCGGCCGCGGGCGGCTGATTCTCCTGCCCGGCCATGGCCGGGCCCCGGTCGGGTCACGGTGCGCATGAAGGCGGCGGTCCTCCATCGGGTCAACGCCCCCCTCGCGATCGAGGAGATCACGATCGATCCCCCGCGGCGGGGCGAGGTCCTGGTCCGCCTCGCGGCGAGCGGCGTCTGCCGGAGCGACCTGCACATGGTCCGCGGCGTGCACGCGGCTCCCCTGCCGATCGTCCTGGGGCACGAGGGGGCGGGCGTCGTCGAGGAGGTCGGAGAGGGCGTGAAGCACGTCCGCGCCGGCGATCACGTCGTCCTGACCTGGATGCCGCGCTGCGGGCGCTGCCGGTTCTGCGCGTCGGGCCGGCCGAACCTGTGCGACGATCTCGCCTGGTCCGAGGCGGGGCTGATGCGCGACGGGACGACGCGCCTGCACCGGGCCGGCCGGCGCATCCACCACAACACCTCCTCGTCGTTCGCCGAGAGGACGGTGGTGTCGGCCGAGACGGCGATCCGCATCGATCCCGCCGTGCCGCTTCAGGAGGCGGCGCTTCTCGGCTGCGCCGTGATGACCGGGATCGGTGCCGTGCTGAACACCGCGCGCGTGCGCGAGGGAGAATCCGTCCTCGTGCTGGGCTGCGGCGGCGTGGGGCTCAGCATCGTGCAGGGTGCCGCGATCGCCCGCGCCGATCCGATCGTGGCCGTCGACGTCGCCCCGGCGCGGCTCGACCTCGCGCGCGAACTCGGGGCGACCCATGCCGTGCGCGTGGAGCACGGCAGGGAGGAGGGCGCCGCGCGGACCGTTCTCCCGGAGGGGGCCGACTACGTCTTCGAGGCGCTCGGCGACGACGCGACGCTCGATCTCGCCCTGCGGCTGACGGGACGCGGGGGCACGACGGTGCTGGTGGGGCTGGCGCGGCCCGACGCGCGCGTCCCGATCGATCCGCTCGGCATGGTATTCGGGGAGCGGACCATCGCCGGATGCCTGTACGGCTCGTGCGTGCCGGATCGGGACGTGCCGAGGCTTCTCGATCTGTGCGGTCGCGGGATGCTGCGGCTGGACCGTCTCGTGGGGGATCGGTGCGGACTGGACGACGTGAACGGGGCGCTCGAGCGCCTCGAGCGGGGCGAGGGGGTCAGGACGGTCATCGTCTTTCCCTGAGGAGGGAGGTGTCTTCATGAGCGATCGCAAATGGGTGGAGGTGAGGCGGGACGGCGAGTCGTGCGTTCTGACGCTGAAGCGCGAGGAGAAGCTGAACGCGCTGTCGTTGGCCGTGGAGCGTGAGATCGCGGCGGCGCTCGAGGGCGCCGAGGTGCGGGAGAGCCGCGCCGTGATCCTCACCGGGGGGGAGCGGGCCTTCTCCGCCGGCGCGGACATCAACGAGATGCGCGACGCCGATCCGGCCTCGATCCTCGCGTACTACCGGGACATCGGCGAGGTGTACGAGCGCTTCGCCGCGCTTCCGCAGCTGACGCTCTGCGCCATCTCCGGTTACTGTCTCGGGGGAGGGTTCGAGCTCGCCATGGCGGCCGACTTCCGCATCGCCGACGAGACGGCCGTCTTCGGCCTTCCGGAGGTGGCGATCGGGATCATCCCGAGTTCCGGCGGCACTCAGAGGCTCGTGCGCATGATCGGTCCCGCGCGGGCCCGCGAGCTGATGCTCCTGCGCGATCGGTTGACCGCGCGCGAGGCGCGGGAGTACGGCGTCGTCACGGAGGTCGTCCCGAAGGGGAAGTCCCTCGACCGCGCGCTCGAGCACTCGAAGCGGCTCGCGGAATTGCCTCCGCTCGCCGTGGCGGTGGCGAAGCAGTCGGTCGATCGCGCCGCCGACTCGCCGCGCGAGGCCGGCCTTTTGATCGAGCGGCTCGCCTACGGGATGCTCGCGCAGACGGAGGACGCGCGCGAGGCGGCCCGGGCGTTTCTGGAGAAGCGGCGGCCGAAGTTCACGGGCCGGTAGGCTTCTCGGGCGCCGGCGGCGAGCCGCACAGCCCCCAGGCGTCCGCGCCGCCGTCGATGACGATCGTCGTGTCGGTCACGTACGATCCGCCCGGCGAGGCGAGGAAGGCGATCAGCGCGGCCACCTCCTCGGGACGGCCGAGCCGCCCCAGCGGGATCTCGCGCTCCCACCCGGCCACCGCCTCCGCGCCGTACTGCTCGAGCCCCTCGGTCCGGATCGACCCGCACGCGACGCAGACCGACCGGATGCCGTGCCGGCTCCACTCGATGGCGAGCCCGCCGGCCAGGTTCTCGAGCGCGGCGCGGGCGGCGGCCGCGTGCACGAACCCGGGCATGCTCCGCCGCGGGCTGAAGCCGATGAAGACGACGAGGCCGCCCCGGTTCGGGATCATGGAGCGCGTCGCGACGGTCCGCGTCAGGTCCCACGCGGCGTCGACCGTCAGGCGGTGGACAGCCCGCCACCCCTTGAGCGTGATCGCCTCCGCCGCCGCCGTGAACTGGCCCCCGGCGTTGTTGACGAGCACATCGATCCGGCCGAATCGCTCGAGCGCCGCGTCGACGAGCCGCGCGACCTGATCCGGTTCGCGCACGTCGGACGGCACGGCCAGGCACTCCCCGCCGAGCGACTCGATCTCCGCGCGCGCCGCCTCGAGCGGTTCGGGGCGCCGCCCGCAGATGACGACGCGCGCCCCGGTCCGCGCCAGCTCGCGCGCCGTGGCGCGGCCGATCCCGGTGCCGCCCCCGGTGATCAGGGCGACGATCCCGGTGTTGGCGTCCGCCCCCAGCGGCGATCGGAACGGAGCGGCTTCGGGCACCGGCGGCTTCCTCAGCATCGGGGCTTCGGGCCGATGATGATCTGCCCGCCGTCGACGACCAGCGTCGAGCCGGTCAGAAAGTCGCAGATGTCGGAGGCCAGGAACACGATCGCGGTCGCGATCTCCTTCGCGTGCCCGGCGCGGCGCAGCACGCCGAGGTTCTCGACCGGCACGCCGGGATCCGGCAGATCCGCACTCGTCATGTCCGTGTGCACCCAGCCGGGGGCCACGCCGTTGACGCGGATCCCCCACGGCGCGAAGTCGGCCGCCATCGACCGGGTGAGTCCGACGATCCCCGACTTGGCCGCATTGTAATGCCCCAGCAGCGGATCCCCCTCGTACACGGCCGTCGACGAGACCGTGACGATGCGCCCCGGCGTCTTCGCGGCGCGCATCGCCCGCGCGGCCTCGCGCCCGCACAGGAACGTCCCGCGCAGGTGGACGTTGATCATCGCGTCCCAGTCCTCCGCGGTCATGTCGGCCAGGTTCGTGTAGACGCCGCCCGTGCCCGCGTTCGTCACGACTACGTCGAGGCGGCCGAAGCGCTTCACCGTTTCGCGCATCAGCGCCTCCACGTCCCGCTCCGAGGCGACGTCGCACGGGATCCCCTCGACGCGATCGCGGGGCCCGAGGTCTTCGACGGCGCGCTCGACCGACTCCGGCCGCACCGACGAGACGACGACGCGCGCCCCCTCTTCGAGCAGCATCGCCGCCGCGGCGCGGCCGATACCGCGCGATCCCCCCGTGACGATCGCCACCTTGTCCTTCAGCCTCAGGTCCATCCGTCCTCCCTCCGAATCCGCGCGCCGGCTCAGCAGCGGTAGAGCGCCGCGCCCCAGGTCAGCCCGCTCCCCAGCGCCACGAAGCAGACGAGCGACCCGCTCTCGAGCGGGCGCTCGCGGCGCGCCTCGTGGAATGCGAGCGGCAGCGTGGCCGCGGTCGTGTTGCCGTACTTCTGGATATTGTTGAAGACCTTCGAGTCCGGCAGACCCAGGCGCTTCTGGACCGCCTCGTTGATGCGCAGATTGGCCTGGTGCATGATCAGCAGGTCGAGATTGGCGAGCGTGAGGCCGTTATGCTTCAGGATCGCCGAGACCGCCTCCGGCATCATCGTGACGGCCATCTTGAACACCTCGCGCCCCTCGACGATCGGCACGATGTCGCCGCTCTCCTGCATCGCCGCCGAGAAGTAGGGGCGGAAGGCGCTGCCGCCCGCCTTCACCCACATCTTGTCGGCGTAGCGGCCGTCGGCCCGGGCGTCGACGTCGAGGATGCCGCGGCGGTCGTCATCCGAGGCGGAGAGGACGAACGCTCCCGCCGCGTCGCCGAACAGCACCGTCCGGTCGCGGTACGGCGTGTTCCGGGCGCGCTCCTCCTCCGGCACGGGCGCGTCGGATCGTCCCAGCGCGACCTCCCACGACGTCCACGGCATGAACCCGGCGTGCACCTCGGCGCCGACGAGCAGGATGTGGCGCGAGACACCGGAACGGATCAGCGCGTCCGCGATCTGCATTCCGTACAGGAACCCCGAGCACTGCTGCCGGACGTCCAGGCAGGGGACCGGCTTCAGCCCCAGCCGATGCTGGAGCAGGGGCCCCGCGCCGGGGAAATAGTAATCGGGCGTCATCGTCGCGAAGAGGACGTAGTCGATCTCCTCCTTCGCGATCCCCGCGTCCTCGATGGCGGCCTGCGCGGCCTGCGCGGCGAGGTCGCTCGTCGTCTGATCGGGATCGGCGTATCGGCGCGTGACGATGCCGGTCCGCTGGCGGATCCACTCGTCCGAGGTGTCCATCAGAAGGGCGAGGCGGTCGTTGTCGACCACGTTCGCGGGGGCGAAGACGCCCGTCCCCCGAATGACGGCGCGCATGGGATCTCCCGGAGATCGTGCGCGGAATTGTCCGCCAGCGGGCCGCGTGTGTCAAACTGCCGCGGTCGGGACGGGGCGGAGGAGGTCATGATGAGTGAAGAGCGTCCGAACGAAGCGCCTGGGAACAGCGGTCCTGCCGGCGACGCCGCGCCCGGCGCGCTCGCGGCCGTTCCCCCGATCGTCTGGCAGGTGGTCATCGTCGAGAGCGGCCTGCTCGTGCTGGCCTTTTTGCTCGCGCTCCTGTTCGATCTGCCGGGCCCGTTCGGCCTCCGTCTCGACGCGGCCGGGATCCTGTGGGGCGTCGCGGCGACGGTCCCGGCCGTCCTGGCGATGGTCTGGAGCCTGCGCACGAGCCTCCCGCCGTTTCCCCGCTTCCGGCGCCAGATCGAATCGATGGTCCTGCCGTTGTTCCGCGGGTGCACTCACTGGCATCTCGCCGCCATCTCACTGCTCGCCGGCCTCGGCGAGGAGACGCTGTTCCGCGGCGTCATCCAGCCGGGCCTCGCCGGCCCGCTCGGCCCCGTCGCCGCCGTCGCCGTCACGAGCGTCCTGTTCGGGCTGTGCCATTTCCTCACGCCGACCTACGCCCTGATGGCGGCGCTCATCGGCCTCTACCTCGGGACGCTCACCGAGGCGACCGGAAGTCTCATGGCGGCCGTCGTCGTGCACGCCCTGTACGACTTCATCGCGCTGGAGTTTCTGTTGAGGCGGCGCCGGTAAGGCGCTCAGCGACCGGCGTCCCGCGATTCCGGCCAGACGTGGCCGAGGCGGGCGATGAGGGCGGCGTAGATCCCGATGCCGTCCCAGAGGTTCCTGAGGCGCAGGTTCTCGTCGGCGGCGTGCTGGTTGTTGTCGTGGTTGACGATCGGGACGCCGATGGCGGGCGTGCGGAGCACCTCGTCGAAGATGAACAGCGGGACGCTGCCGCCCAGCGTCGGCAGTTCGACGACCGGCCCTCCGGCCGCCTCCGAGACGACGCGCGCGACGCCGCGCGAGACCGGCAGGTCGAGGGGCGTGCGGTACGGCGGGTAGCCGCTCTCCCAGTCGAGCCGGACGATGCGCGAATAACGGAGGCGGGCGGCGCGGTCCGGCTCGTCGCGCACGATGTGGAAGCCTTGCGCGCGGAGGTGGTCCTCGAAGCGCGCGCGGATCGTCTCCGGCCGCTGGTCCGGGACGAGGCGGAAGTCGATCGAGGCGCGCGCCTCCGTCGGGATGGCGTTGCGCGCGCGCTCGCCGACGTTTCCGGCCTCGATCCCCCGGATGTTCATCGCCGGCCGCATGATCGCCTCCTCCAGCTGCAGGCCGTCCCTCTCCGTGCGCGCCAGTTCCAGCTCCTCCATCAGGGCCGGGCCCAAGTCCGGCACGCGCGCGAGCGCCAGGCGCTCGTCGCGCGTCGGGCGCCGCACCTCGTCGTGGAATCCCGGGATCCGGATCGCACCGTCCGGACCGCGCATCACGGCGAGCAGGTCCGCGAGGATCGCGATCGGGTTCGGCGCCCAGTTGCCGTAGTGTCCGCTGTGCAGGACGCGCGTCGCGCCGTAGACCGTCAACTCGAGACCGATCACGCCGCGCGCCCCGTAGTAGATCTGCATGCGCCGGCTCGGGTGGACCGGGCCGTCGCAGAAGATCCAGAGGTCGGCGTCGAGGTCGGCCGCGTGACGCTCCAGGATCTCACGCAGGTGGCCCGATCCGGCCTCCTCCTCCCCCTCGAGGAAGATCTTCAGATTCACGGACGGCGGGATGCCGGCCGCGCGCAGCGCGTCGAGCGCCGCCAGGATCGCGACGATCGGCGCCTTGTCGTCGCTGGCCGATCGGCCGTACAGACGCCATGCGTCGTCGAGCGCCGCGCCGGGCGTGTCCCAGGCGATCGGTCGGGTATCCGGTCCCGCCGCCGGATCGCGGATCTCGGGTCGCCACGGATCGCTCCTCCAGCGAGAGGGGTCGACCGGCTGGCCGTCGTAGTGGGCGTAGAGGACGATGGTCCGCGCGGCGCCCGGCGCGGCGATCGCGCCGTAGACGACGGGCGGGCTTCCGGCGGCCTCCAGCCGGCGGGTCACGGCGCCGCGCTTCTTCAGCATCGTCTCGAGGAGCGCGGCGTTCTTGAGAATGTTCTTCCGATCGGACGCCACGTTCGGGATGCGAAGCAGGTCGATCAGCTCCTTGAGGATCGCGCGCTTGTGGCCGTCGAGGTGGGCGCGCACCGCCTCGCGCGGGGCGTCGGGACCCGGGTCGCCGGCCGCGTGCGCCGCGCCGCCCGCTGCCGTGGTGCCGGCGGCGAGCGTCGCGATCAGGGCGACGATCAGGGCGAACGAAGCGCCGCGCCGGGCGGCGGGAGACGGCGGTCGCATTGTTGACCCGTCGTGGGGGCGCATGGGCACGCTTCCGATGTCGGCTGAACCGGGCGGGATTTTAGCACGGGCGCCGCGGGCTACTCGTCAGCGTACTCGTGCTCGGCGCGGATCGGACGGCCCGCGGCGAAGCGGGCCGGGTCGAAGATCGAGATGTCGACGGTCGTCGCGCGGCCGTCCAGGATCCGCTCCGCCATGGTCAGGCCGACCGCCGGGGAGATCTTGTACCCCATGCCGGAGAATCCGGCGGCGACGTGAAGGCCCACGATGCCGGGGATCGGGCCGATCAGCGGGCGCTGGTCGGGGCTCATGTCGTACATGCCGGTAACGCCGCGCGCGACGCCGCAGTCGGCCAGGGCCGGGATGCGGCGCGCGGCGTTCTCCGCGATGCTGGCCATCTCCTCCTCGGAGATCGACTGCGGGAAAGCGTCCGGATCGACGTCGCGCGGGCCGACGAACTCCCCCACGAGCGTCATGTCGCGCCCCTCCGAGCGCATGTAGACCGTCAGGATCGAATCGATCAGCGCGCAGCCGCCCCCCTTCATCGAGGGCGGGTTCTTGAGGATGGCCACGCGGTGGTATTCGGGCTCGATCGGCAGGTCGTACCCGGCTGCGCGGAACAGGGGGCGCGACCAGGGGCCGACGGCGGAGATCACGACCGGGGCGTCGAGGTCCCCCCGATCGGTCGCGACGCCCCGCACGCGCCCGCTCTCGACGCGGAACGAAGTGACGCGGGTGCGCGGCCGGAACTCCGCCCCCATCTCGCGCGCCCGATCGAGAAAGTCGTTCGCCGTGACCGAGCCGTCGCCGTAGCCGGAGTCCGGCTCGTAGGCTGCGACCGGGACGTCGTCGACGTTCCAGTCCGGCTCGATCGCCTTCAACTCCTGCGGCGAGATGAGCCGCGCGTTGGCCCCCAGCTCGCGCTGCATGGCGACGTTCCTCTTCATCCGTTCCACTTCGTTCCCGGGCACGAGGCGGACGAAGCCGATCCGGCGGAAGTGCCCCGGACGGCCGACGTGATCCTCCCAGTGGGTGAAGATCTCGTAGCTCTTCAGCGCCAGCCGGACCTCCTCGGGCAGGGTGTAGTGCATGCGGACGAGCGCCGACGACCGGCTGCTGCCGCCCTGCGCCGCCAGCCCCTTGTCGAGGACGAGGATCCGCCCCGCTTTGCGCTTCGCCAGGTGGAAGGCGATCGAGGAGCCGATCACCCCCGTGCCGATCACGATGAAGTCCGCCGTTTGCCGTTCCGCCATCTCGGAGCTCCTTCCGTCGCCGGCGCGCGTCAGCGTCGCGCCCGGTCCTTCAGGATGCGGTGCGCCGCATTGTACCCGGGCGCCCCCGTCACGCCGCCGCCCGGGTGGGTGCCGGCACCGCACAGGTAGAGGCCCCGCACCGGCGTGGCGTAGCGTGCCCAGCCGGGAACGGGGCGCATGAAGAACATCTGCTCCAGCACGAGATCGCCGTGGAAGATGTTCCCCTCGGTCAGCCCGTACACGCGCTCGAGATCGAGGGGCGTGAGGACCTGCCGGGCGAGGATCGAGCGCGGCACGTTCGGCGCGTGCCGCGCGATCATCTCCACGACCCGGTCGCCGAGCGCCTCGCGCCGGTCGTCCCACGTGCCGTCCTTCAGCCGGTACGGGACGTACTGCACGAAGCAGGTCATGATGTGCTTGTCACGCGGCGCGAGCGTGTCGTCGGCGTTCGAGGCGACCACGCAGTCGACCCACAGCTCGTCCGGCAGGTCCCCGCGGCGGGCCGAGGCGTAGCAGCGCTCGGCGAACTCCAGCGACGGCACCAGCGTGAACAGGGCGCGGCGCAGCGGATCGGCCTCCTCCGGCATCCCGTCGACGCGCGGCTCCTCGGACAGCACCAGGTTCACCTTGGCGCACGGCCCGTCCATCTTGATCCCGGCGATCGCACGCCGGAACTCCTCCGGCAGGTCGGACGCGTCGAGCAGACCGAGGAAGGTGCGCTTCGGATCGGCGTTCGAGACGACCAGGTCGGACTCGATCTCGGAGCCGTCATCGAGCGCCACGCCCCGCGCGCGCCCGTCCCGCACGAGGATCCGGCCCACCGGCGCACGGGTCGCGATCTCGGCCCCGAACCGGCGACCCGCCTCGGCCATGGCGGAGGTGATGGCGCCCATCCCCCCGATGACGTGGCCGGCGAACCCCTGCACCTCGTGCTCGCCTCCCGACAGCAGGTGGAAGAGCAGGCCGATGGCGGTGCCGTTCTGGTACGGCCCGCCGTGCTTGCCGTAGACGTTGTTCGCCATGATCAGCGCCTTGACCTCCTCCGATTCGTAGGTGCGATCGAGGAAGTCGCCGAGACTCCCGGTCATGAACGACACCATGCCGGCGATCTCGTCTCCTGAGATGCGGTGGAATCGCCTGCCGATCCGGAGCAGCTCCAGCAGACCCTCCAGCCCGCGCGCCCCGACGTCGGGGGGCGGCTCGAGGAAGAACGGCTGCAGGTAGCGGGCCAGCGTCTTCAGCCGGGCGTCCATGCTGCGGAAGGCCGCGGCGTCGTTCTTGGAGAAGCGCGCGATCTCGGCGCAGGTCCGGTCGAGATCGGTCCACCACGGGATGGTGACGCCGCCCGGCAGGGCGACCTGAAGCCCCGGCTCGAGCGGGACCATCCGCAGGCCGCGCGAGCCGAGGTCGAGGTCCCGGATCACCTCCGGCCGCAGCATGCTGGCGACGTACGACGTCGTGGAGGCGCGGCATCCGGGGGCGATCTCCTCGGTGACGCAGCAGCCGCCGACGACCTCGCGGCGCTCCAGGACGAGCGTGGCGAGGCCGGCGCGGGCCAGGTAGGCGGCCGCCGTGAGGCCGTTGTGCCCCGCGCCGATGACGATGGCGTCGTAGCGCTTGCGCAGGATGCGGCTCATCGGTTAGTCTGACCCCCGGTCACATTCTCTCGGACGAAGCGGAAAAGTATCATGAAACCGCGGGGACATGCCAGCAATGCGCCAGAACTCCGTCTCTGACCCGGGGTCAAGGGGGCGCCGCGCAGCGCGGGCCACGGCTCGCCGGGGCCCGGCCGGTCGATCGACCGAGCGCCGGGTGCCGGGGGCCGGCGCCCGGGAGAAGCGGGCGCGCATCGTCGACGCCGCCATGCGCCACTTCGCCGAGCGCGGTTTCTCGGGCGCCCGGGTGGAGGAGATCGCGGCCGGGCTCTCCATCGCCAAGGGATCGATCTTCCAGCACTTCGGGACGAAGGAGGGGCTGTTCCTCGAGGCGTACCGCCGCGCCGCCGCGATGCTGCCCGCCTACCTCGACGCGCCCGCCCCCGCACGCGCGGGGGGGTTCTTCGCCGTCCTGGAGCACTGGCTGGGCCGAACCGGCCACATGCTGCGCGAGGACTGGATCCCGTACCGCGTCACGCTGCTCGGCAACTACGGATCCGATCTCTCCGTGAGGCGCGAGATCAACCGCTTCCTCGTCAGCGAAGATCCGTACGGCACCAACGCGTTCGTGCGCTGGGGGATCGAGCGCGGCGAGGTGCGCGACGACGTGCCGCGCGAGATGGTCGTCTCGCTCGTCGACTGGATGATGGGGAGTTTTCAGGACGCTCTGCTCACGGAGGAGCTCGATCCGGGGCTGTTCCGCCGCAGGATGGGCGCGCCCGAGCGGGCCGCCGCCCGGATCGAACAGTTCATGACGGTGCTGCGGGACGCCGTCGGCGCGCCGTCGGCGCGCCGCTCGGCGGCGCGGCGGGAACGCCGGGATCGGACGACATCTGGAGGATGACGATCATGGCCGGAGAGATACGGATCATCGCGCGTGAAGGGACGAATCGAGGTCACGACTCCAGGTCCCCGCGCGCCGCGAAGGATCGGTCCGCCCTCGCTGCGGGATCGGCGGCGATCCTGATGGCCGCGCTGACTCTGACGGCGGCGTGCGCCCGCCCGGTGCCCGGCGTGGTGAAGATCCCGTACGCGCCCGACAGCGGCACGCTGGCCGTCCGCTGCGGGACGCTCATCGACGGGACGTCGGACGAGGTGGTGCGCGACGCCACCGTGATCATCCGGGACGGCCGCATCGCGGAGGTCGGCCGCGACCTGAGCGTCCCCGCGGGAATGCCGCTCCTGGATCTGTCCGGGTACACCGTCCTGCCGGGGCTGATCGACATGCACGCGCACGTGCCGGAGCCGGGCCAGCAGGCCGATCTGACGCTCTACTACCGGATGCCGCTGGACGAGCAGCTCGCCATCGGCCGCAAAAACGCGGAGCTGACGATCGGGGCCGGCTTCACCACCGTGCGCAACGTCGGCGCCTACGTGGCGGGGCTGTCGAAGCGTCTCAAGGACGCGATCAACGCGGGGGAGGTGGCGGGCCCCCGCATGCAGATCGCCGACTTCTACCTCACGATCCCCGGCGGCGGGGGCGACCTGCTCGTTCCCGGCGTCCCGGAGGAGGAGATCCCGAAGATCGCCCGGATGGGCGTTGCGCGCGGGGCGGACGCGTTCCGCGAGCGCGCCAGGGTCGCCCTCGAGGACGGCGCCGACCTCCTCAAGATCATCGCCTCGGGGGCGGTGCTGGCCCACGGGAGCAAGCCGGGCGAGCCGGAGATGACGCCGGAGGAGATCGCCGCAGTGGTCGAGGTCGCGCACGCGGCCGGCAAGCGGGTGGCGGCGCACGCGCACGGCGCGCGCTCGGTGAAGGAGGCGATCCTGGCCGGGGCCGACACGATCGAGCACGCGTCCCTCATCGACGACGAGGGGATCCGGCTGGCGAAGGAGCGCGGCGTCGCCCTGGCGATGGACGTCTACAACGGCGACTACATCGCCACCGAGGGCCTCCGGCAGAAATGGCCGCAGGAGTTTCTGGACAAGAACGAGGCGACGACGGAGGCGCAGCGGATCCGCTTCGCGAAGGCCTACCGCGCCGGCGCCCCGATCGTCTACGCGACCGACTCCGGCGTCTACCCGCACGGCGACAACGCGAGGCAGTTCCGGATCATGGTCGAACGGGGAATGGCGCCGATGGACGCCATCCGATCGGCCACCTCCGTCGCGGCGCGCTACATGGACTGGTCCGAGGACGTCGGCGCGATCGCCCCCGGCCGCTTCGGCGACCTCATCGCCGTGCGCGGCGACCCGCTGGCCGACATCACCGTGCTCGAGGACGTCAGCGTCGTCGTCAAGGGGGGCCTCGTCTTCAAGATGCCGCCGGCGCCGTCCTGATTCCCGCACACCCGAGCGCGGCTCACGCGGCGACGCGGCTCATGCTCGCTCGCGAAGGCGCGCGGAGACCAGCTGGTCCGCATGGCGCGGCTCGAAATCGCCGCGCCGCGGCGCGAGCCGCGCTCGCCCGGCATTGACCGGCCGCCACAACCTCATCTATCATCGGGACATCCACCGTTCAGCGCGCTGGCGTCGGATCCGGAGCGGTGACCTCCGGCCGGCCACGGCACTGCACAGGACGTCACGATGACCGAACCTTCGTCCCCCCGGCCGCCGGTCGATCTCTCCGCGCTGCGGATCGATCGTTCGCGGGACGCGGTCCGGCCCCGTCCCGCCGCGCGGCGGCTCCTGTTCGGGCTTTTCGGCCTAGCCCTGCTCGTCGCCCTCGCGGCTCTCGCGCTCCGGTTCGGCCGCTCCGTCGTCCCCGCCGCCAAGGTGCGGGTGGCGACGGCGCGCGTCATCAGCCCCGCCCGCGCCGATTCGATCCTCACGGCCAGCGGATATCTCGTCTCCCGCACGCAGGCGGCGATCGGCGCGAAAGTCTCCGGCCGGGTCGAGCGGATCCTCGTGGAGGAGGGGTCGACGGTGGAGCGGGGGCAGGTCCTGGCGATCCTGGAGCACGCCGATCTCGACGCCTCGCTGCGGGCGGCGCGCGCGGCCCTGTCGCGGGCGCGGGCCGACGTGGCCGAGTCGGAGACGATCCTGGCGGAGGACGAGCGGGACGCCGTCCGCAAACGCTCGCTGCACGACGCCGGGATCGGCACGCGCGAGGATCTCGAGAAGGCGGAAGCGAAACGGGATGCCTCCGCGGCGCGGCTGGAGGCCCTGCGGCAGGCGGTCTCGCTGGCGGAGGCCCGGGTGAGGGAGAGCGAGGAGACGCTGGAGAACATGTACATCCGGGCGCCGTTCGACGGCACCGTGATCTCCAAGGACGCCGAGGTCGGGGAGACGATCACGCCGGGCGGCATGGGGGCGGCGTCGGGGCGCGGCTCGGTGGTGACGCTCGCGGACCTGGAGCACCTCGAGGTCGAGACCGACGTGAAGGAGGATTACATCGGACGGATCGCCATCGGGCAGGAGGCGCGGGTCGAGGTCGACGCCGTGCCGGACCGGGCCTACCGGGGGCGCCTCCGGCAGATCATCCCGATGGGGGATCGCAGCCGCGCCGTCATCCAGGTGAAGGTCGAGGTCGTCGACGCGGACGAGAGCCTGTTCCCCGAGATGAGCGCTTCGGTCCACTTCATGCCGGAGGGGGCGCGCCGCGCCGCGGCGGAGGAGCGCCCACGGATCTACGTTCCGGCCCGCGCGGTCTGGCGGCGCGGCGAGGAGAGCGCCGTCTGGGTCGTGCGTGACGATCGGGTCGGGGCGGTCCCGGTCGTGACGGGGCGGGAACGCGAGGATCTGGTGGAGATCCGGGAGGGATTGACCGGCGGCGAGCGCGTCGTCCTGGACCCCGCGGCCGATCTGTCCGAAGGAGCCCGCATCGAGATCAACGGTGGATGACGTCCGCGCGCGGACGCCGTCGCGCGGCGCGCAGAGGAAGGAGGACCGGTGGGAGAAACGGAGAATGGCCGGTTGGTC
>JBFGDZ010000042.1:0-21148 GCA_041580375.1 Candidatus Polarisedimenticolia bacterium | reverse complement strand
CCAGCCTTCGGGCGGCTGCTGTTTCCTGGCGGATGAGAACTTCGCCCGGCGTTTCCATGACAAGAAGGAGAACAGCCGTCCGGAGACGCTGCGCAAGGAGGATATGATCCTCCTCAAGGTCGGACGCCACTTCCGGTTGTCTCCGGAGGTCAAGATCATCGTCGCGCGCGACGAGGGGGAGAATCATTTTCTCATGCGGCTGAACGCTCCCGGCTGGCAGCTCGAGGCGGTCGATTGCGGAAGTCCCATCACGCTGGTGGAGGGCGAGCCGGACGGCGAACTGATGCGCCTCATCGCAGCCATCACCGCGCGCTACTCGTCGCGCCGATCGGAGCCGCTGGTCGAGGTGGTGGCCCGGCGCGACGGAGCGGAACGGCGGCTCGTCGTGCCTCCGGCGGCCGACGCCGCGATCGCGGGCCTGCGGCTCTGAGGTCGCGGGGATGCTATAATCCCGCCCTCGATGTGGGCCGTTAACTCAGCGGGAGAGTGCCATCCTCACACGGTGGAAGTCGTTGGTTCAAATCCAACACGGCCCACCATCGTCCCGCTTCATGTCCGTCTCCGGAGTGTGGGCGGCTAGCTCAGCTGGGAGAGCGCCGCGTTCGCAACGCGGAGGTCGAGGGTTCGATCCCCTTGCCGTCCACCATTCAATCCCTCCCGAGGTCATCGGCCGGATGGAGTGCGCGGCGCGTGCGGATCTTCCACGCGCCGAAGGCTCCCCGACGTGCGGCCCTCAACCGCGTTCGGCGGGTGTCGGGGCCGGAGACGCTCCTGGATAATCCGGCGGGTCGAGGAATCGAGAAACACGATGTGCGGTTTCGCCGGAGTGCTCGGACCACGCGATCGCGCCCGTGCGGGCGATGTTCCCGCCATGGCTCGGCGACTCGTCCATCGCGGACCGGATGACTTCGGGACCTGGAGACACGGCTTCGCGCACGCCGACCGAGATTACGACCTCGGGTTGGGTCACACGCGGCTCGCGATCCTGGATGTCTCGAGCGCGGGGCATCAGCCGATGAGCAGCGCAGACGGCCGCGTGACTGTCGCTTACAACGGCGAGATCTACAACTTTCGGGCCCTGCGGCGCGAGCTCGCCGCTCGCGGGCACGCGTTCCGATCGCAGTGCGACACCGAAGTTCTGATCGAAGGCTACCGCGCATGGAAGGAGTCGGTACTCGAACACATCAACGGAATGTTCTCGTTCGCACTCTGGGATGAGGATCGCTCCCGGCTCCTGCTCGCGCGCGACCGACTCGGGATCAAGCCACTCTATTACGGCTTCACGGAGGGCGTGCTGGCGTTTGCGTCGGAGATCGTGGCCCTGCGCGCCCACGGCGGTTTCCGCGCCGTCCTGGATCGGATCGCTCTTGGAGAATTCCTCCGTCACGGGTACGTCCCGGGACCGCGCACCATCTACAGCGGCGTGCGAAAGCTCATGCCGGGTGAGTATCTCGTTTGGGAAGGGGGCGGGATTCGGATCGGGACTTTCTGGAGTCTGACGGCACCCGAGGAAGGACCACCGCCGGAGACCTTTGACGAGGCGGTCGATACACTGGAGGGGCTGCTGGGGGAGGCGGTGGAGGAGCGACTGATCTCCGATGTTCCGCTCGGGGCGTTCCTCTCCGGGGGGGTGGACTCGAGCGCCGTGGTCGGCTTCATGAAGGAGCGTAGCACCGGCCCCGTCCGCACATTCTCGATCGGCTTCGAGGACGAGGCCTTCGACGAAGCCCCTCACGCACGCAGGGTGGCCGATCATCTGAAAACCGTCCACGTCGAACTTCGCGTTCGGACCGCAGAGGCCAGAGAGGTCGCGCGCGAGCTGCCGGGACTTTACGATGAACCGTTCGCCGATTCATCCGCGATCCCGACGGTGCTGCTCTCACGCCTGACACGGGAGCACGTGACCGTCGCGCTCTCGGGCGATGGCGGCGACGAGCTTTTCGGCGGCTACGAGCACTACGGTAAGCTGAAGCGGCTGTTGCCGCTGATGATCATTCCCGGGTGGCTGAGGGCGCGCATCGGGGACGCCGCCCCCATGCTACCGGAGGGACGCCTGAGGAACGCCCTCCGGCATCTTCGGAACTTCGATGCCGCGGAGGTCTCTCACAGCCTGACCAGCGGCGGCAGCGATGAGACGATCGAGGCCCTGTGCCGGGTCCGCGTGCCGACACCCCATCCGGTGTATCTGGAGACGTTTCGGAATGCGCGGGTCTCTGGGATCGTCCAGCGCGCCATGATGGCCGATGCCCGCGTGTACCTACCGGACGACATTCTCGTCAAGGTCGACCGGGCGAGCATGTCGGTCGGGCTCGAGGTGCGCGTACCGCTTCTCGACCGGCGTATCGCGCGCTTTGCCTACAAGCTCCCGCAGGGCATGTTGAGCCATGAGGGCCAGACCAAGGCTCCCCTGCGCGCTCTGCTGCACCGCCGGGTGCCCCCGCGGCTGATCGAGCGGCCGAAACATGGCTTCGCCATCCCGATCGGGAAGTTGCTCAGCCGCGAGCTGCGCGACTGGAAGGAGCGCTACCTCGAGCCGGCGAGGCTGCGCGAGGAGGGGAACCTCGAGCCGGACGGCGTGTCCCGCGCGCTGCGGGAGGCCCGGGAACGTGGCGGGGAGTC
The DNA here is from genome assembly GCA_041580375.1 of Candidatus Polarisedimenticolia bacterium. Taxonomy (GTDB): domain Bacteria; phylum Acidobacteriota; class Polarisedimenticolia; order Gp22-AA2; family Gp22-AA2; genus JAPUIN01. The sequence continues at coordinate 18,529 of JBFGDZ010000042.1, read as the reverse complement.
CGAGGAGACGGCGATGCTCTGGCGTCTCCTCAGCTTCCAGCGCTGGTTCGAGCGGCACCACCGGAGCTGATCCCTCAGCCGCGCTCATCGATCCTGCGGCTCGGGACGGCGGCGCGGTGGCCCGGTGTCATGGAGCCGGCGGCTCACGACAAGTCGAGTGCCCTCGCGGCGGAGCTTGCGGTATCCCAGCAGATGGAAGAACTCCATGGGATAGAAGCGGGCGATGCGAGTGTCGACGACGAGCGTCTGAGGGCGATCCGGATGCCTCGCGACGCCGGGGAGAAGGTGAAGAAGCGAGCCGAGGCGCAATCGGCGCAGCAGGGCGGAGATGCGCAGCCACAGGGGGCGCACCGCCCTGCAGAGGAAAAACCCGTCGTCGCCCTGGCCCTGATAGAGCGGCAGCAGGATCAGGCCCGCGCGAAGCGCGCGAATCTCGCCACGCCGATCGGCCGCCAGAAGTCGGCCCCGCTCCACGGGCGAGAAATTGCCGAAGCCGGGCTCCATGCGGAAGCGATCGTCCGGACTGACCACGTGGCGGTGGAGGACCTCCACGATTCGCGGCAGCCCCCGGACGGACTCCGCGAGAAGGCGCCGGTGCGCCTCGAGATCGGGTATGTGCTCCGGATCGAGCAGTCCGGCGGCCCGGAGCGCGAGCCAGAGGACCGCCTCGTGGCGATCGACCGAGCCGGGGTGATCGTGGCGCCCGGCCTCGACCCCCAGCGTGACGTGGCCGAGCGCGTTCATGTACTCCAGCAGGGAGTCGTTGATCTGTTCCTCGAGGCCGAGCACCACCGGCAGGGGGAACTCCAGCGCAAACGACCGGTGGCGCAGCGTATCGCCGATGGTGGTGAAAGGGGCGCCCTCGGCGGAGCTCGTGTGGAGATCGAGAAAATAGACCTCGCCCGCGCCGGCCTCCCGCGAGAGGGTGGTGAGGCGGTCGAACAGATCGCGCTGCTCGGCATCCTCGTGGCATGAGGTGACCGCGCCGGGATCGGCCGGAAGAGCGCGCAGCCGGACGTCGGTCCAGTTCCTGTTCAGATCCCGATCGACGAAACGGGTTCCGATCTCGAGCGCGCGGCGATTGCCCGACAGGGCGATGAAGTCGCCCCGGAGGGGCGGGCGGGCGCGCTCGAGGCGGCTCACGACGCGGCGGGCCGCGTGCACGCCGGCGGGCTCGTTTCCGTGGATCCCGCCGAGTGCGATGATGGTGGGACCGGGCCGCGCGCCCCGGATGCGTCCCAGGATTCTCGGGGGGGCGGACGCCCTCGCGAGCAGCCCCGCGTCTCCGTCCCTCATCCGTCAGTCCTGCTCCCTGAGCTTCTGCTCGAGCAGCTCCGCGGAGACGTTCATGAAATCGCGCTCCGTGACGATGCCGAGCAGCCGGCCCTCCCTCACGACTGGCAGGCAGCCGATCCGATGCCGGCGCATCAGCTCGATCGCCTCCAGCGTGGGCGCCTCCGGATGGATCGTGATCAGATCGCGCCTCATGACGTCCGCGACCGACATCTGCTTCTTCGCGTCGCGATCCCAGGCCCCGCGCGCCATCAGGCGCAGCAGCGTCCGGTAGGAGACGAGGCCGACGAGGCGGTGTCCCTGATCCTCCACCGGCACGTGGCGGATGCGCTCCCATTCCATGAGGTTGGCGACCAGATCGAGAGGCTCATCCTGGTGGACGGTGAAGAGATCGGTCGTCATGTACTGCTCGACCTTGACGAAGTTCCGGCGCCACCCTCCCGCCTCCTCCAGCCGCGCCGGCTCCCACTCGTGCACCGGCCGGTTGTCCTTCTGGCGGGTCACCATGGCGGCGGTGACGGCGTTCAGCCGTTCGCTCGGGGTGCCGTGGTCACGCATCATCGCGAGGGAGTTGACCAGCCACTGGGCGCCGGTACGATGGGTGGCGACCCGCCGCTCCAATGTTCCGAGATAACGAGTGATCTCGGGGTCCGTGACGCCGCTGCGCTTAAGTCCCTGCTCGGCGAGCGGCACGAGCCGATCACAGATGAGGTGCGTCGCCGGGAGACTCTCGCCGTTCAGCCACGTGAGCTCGGAGCCGAGGCCGAGGCGTGCGGCGGCGCCGAAATTCATCTTGGCATCGTCGAATTCGATGATCTCCGTGATGTCGGCGTACTTGTGCGACAGCGCGCTGATCAGCCCGAACCAGAAGGCGGCGTTCGCGACCTGGTCGAGGACGCTGGGCCCGGACGGAAGGATGCGATTCTCGATTCTGAGATGCGGGATCCCGTCGAGGAGGCCGTAGCAGGCGCGGTTCCACCGGTACACGGTGCTGTTGTGGAGCCTCAGGGCCTGAAGATCGGGGATCTCGCCGCGCTTGAGGCGGGAGAGGGAATCCTCCTCGATCTCCGCGGCCATCAGGGCCCTGAAGCGCGCGACGTCCTCCTGGAACAGCTCGAGGACGGAGTTGCGCACCCACTGGTTGCCGAACGTCACGCGCGGGCTCCGATCCCGCAGATGGTGGATCGAGCGCCGCGTGTCGACGGCCTGCTGGAACAGGGCGATGCGCGTCTCGCGCCACAGCTGCCGGCCGAACAGCAGGGGTGAGTTCGTCGCGGCGGCGAGCACGGGAGCGGCCGCGACCTGGGCGATGTTGTACAGGTTCGGAAACTCGTCGGGCCCGACCTGGAAGTGGACCTGGAAGCTGGCGTTGCAGGCCTCCAGCATGACCGAGTCGTGGCGCACGAGGAGCTCGTCCAGGCCCCGGATGTGAAAATCGTAGGCGCCCCCGCGCATCTCTCTCAGCGCGCGATCCAGAGCCCTGTAGCGGGGGGCAGGCGTCATGTTGTCGAGGCCGAGGTTCGATTTGCCGATGGTCGGAAGGATACCGGTCAGGACGATGTCGAGGTCGTGCCGCGCCGCGGCCCGGCGGGCCGTCTCCAGACGGGCGATCAGCCGGGACTCCAGATCCTCCAGGCAGCCGGCCCCGAACGGCCCCGGATCCAGGTTGATCTCGAGATTGAACAGCGCCAGCTCGGTCGTGAAGCGCGGATCGTCGATCGAGTTGAGGACGTCGAGCGCCTTGGGAGCGGGGTGCCAGTTCCCGTCCACCAGGAAGAGCTCCTGTTCGGCCCCGATACGGCGCGCCGACGTCTCGATCCGCCCCTCCTCGATCATGAGGGCGAGGGCGCGGAGGTCGGTGAGCAGATGGCGCATGAATCGTCGCCGCAAGCCTCCATCGACCCGTTCCTTGAGAATCCTCTGTTCGCCCATGCCCGTCCTCAAGCGTTGGAACGAGGGGAATCACGACCGGCGCGCGCCAGCAATGGAGTTTCCAAGGATACCCCATGGGCTCGCTCGATTGCACGCCCGCTGCACAGCGGCGTCGGCCGAATCGCGCGCCGCGAGGGCTCAACCGTCGATCGGGCGCGGAAGGCGGCGCCGGACGGACGCCCCGGCGGCCTTGACGGAGTTAAAGCCGCGACGTATATCTTCCCCGATCGCATCACAAGGAAATCACGATGGGGAACCGGTGGGGTCGGCCCGGATCGGGTCCGGGTGAACCGGCCGCCTGGGGTGAAGTCTGCGGCCCGCGCTGCCCGCGGTGCCGGAGCGGGGATCTCGTCCCGGTCGGGGTGAGGCGGCCGGGGGCGCCTCCCCGCAGGGCGGCTTACTGCGCCGGGATCTTCGACCGCGAGCGGCGGCGGTATCTGCGCCGGGGATGCGGCTACTCCGTGACGGGCGACCCGTCCGGACGGCGACCCGAAGATCCCGGGTCCGGGGCGCTCCCGGGCCCGCCCCGCCCGCCGGGCGCCGGTCCCGCCGGATAGCGGACCGATTCGAGGAACAGGCCCGACGGCGGCGCGGTCCATCGTGCCGGGTCGTCCACCGGCTTCTCCAAGTACCGCCCCATCGCCTCGGGCGGGATCTCCCCGGCTCCGATCTGCACGAGCACGCCCACGATGCGGCGGACCATCCGCGGCAGGAAGTGATCCGCCTCGATCCTGAAGCTGGTCAGAAAATCGCGGCGCCGCACGTCGGCGGCCAGGACGCGGACCCGGGGCTCGCGGATCGGCTCCGATCGATCCGCGAACGATGAGAAGTCGTGGCGTCCCGGCAGCAGGGCCGCCGCGCGCTGCATCGAGGGCAGATCCAGGGGCCTGGGCACCCACCAGATGAGCCTCTTGAAGAAGGCGGACCGCCGGCTGGCGATCTGGTACCGGTAGCGGCGGGAGAGGGCGTCGTGGCGTGCGTGGAAGGCGGAGCCGACGTCCTCGGCGCGCAGGATGTGGATGTCGGCGGGCAGGGACCGGTTCAGGGCGTCGGCGATGGTTGAGGACGGCAGGCGCGCGCGGGTCTCGAAATTGGCGACCTGGCCCTCCGCGTGCACGCCGTGATCGGTCCTGCCCGCGCCGAACAGTCTGGGCGTCTCGCCGAGCTCGGATCGGATCGCCTCCAGGATCTCGCCGGCCACCGTCCGGCTGTTCTTCTGGACCTGCCATCCCGCATAGCGGGTCCCCTCGTACTCGATCAGGAGCCGGATGTTGCGTGCGGGGCCATGTTCCCGTTGCGCGGCCGGGCGCCGGGGGCCGGGGCGGCCCCGGGGAGCCTCGCTCCGGGGGGGCGCTCCGGGTCGTCGCGTCGGCCGGCCGGGACCCCTTCCCGGGCTCTTCCGGGACACCGCATGTACCCCCTAGCCGGCGGTCGGGTCCGGCGCCTTCGGCGACGTGAAGAGGCTGACGAGGATGAGCGCCAGGGTGGACGCCAGGAGGGCCGAGTAGATCGTCTCGACGCCCAGCGGGAAGGCCTCGCCCTTCAGCACGGCGAATCGCCACAGCTCCCAGCCCACGCCGACGGTGAACCCCGCCAGGATCGACGCGGTGCCGCCCGCGGGCGTCGCCCGGCGCCAGAGGAAGATCGCCAGGAGGGCGGGCGTGATCGAGGCGCCGTAGATCGTGTAGGCGGCGACGACGGCGTCCAGGATCCTCTCGTGCACCTGCGTCATCCCGAACGACACGAGGCCCAGCAGGACGACGGCCGCCCTGGAGAGCCAGACGATGCGGCGCTCGGAGGCGTTCGGATGGATGAACCTCTGGTAGATGTCGCGCACGAGGTTCGTGGCCGGCACGAGCAGGAACGAGTCGGCGGTCGACACGATGATCGCCGCCACCGCCGACAGCAGGAGGCAACCCACGAGCACCGGCAGGCCGTGACGCGCGACCGTCGGGATGATGTGCGCGTGGATCTCCAGATCCCTGAACTGGGGCATGCTGCTGCCGATCACGGCCAGCGCGATGACGAGGGTTTCCACGACGAGCAGGCCGACGATCCACCCGGCGACCGAGCGGCGTGCGTGGCGCTCGTCCTTGGCGGCGAAGAACCGCTGGTACATGTTGGCGTTTCCGAGCAGGAGAAACATCGTCGGCAGGAAGAAGCCGAGCGCCTCCTGCAGGCTCATGGTGCCCATGAGGGAGAAGTGCGAGGGATCGAGATTGGATCGCACCTGCGCCCATCCGCCGGCCGAGCGCGCCAGGGCCGGCACGGCCACGACCAGGCTCGTGACGATGATCGTGCCGTTGGCGATGTCGGTGTAGGCGACCGACAGCAGTCCCGCAAACGCCGTGAACAGGGTGGCGAACACTGCGGTCAGGAGAATCCCCTCGAATTCACCGATGCCCGGGACGATCAGATTGAGGACGATGCCCCCGCCGCGGAACTGGTAGGAGACGATGATCGTGTAGGAGACGATGGTCGCGAAGGTCGAGAGGACGCGGGCCGCGACGTTGTAGCGGGCCTCCATCAGATCGGGAACCGTGAACATCCCGAAGCGGCGCGCGCGGGCGGCGATGAAATAGATGAGGGCGAGCCCGATCCAGGCCCCGGCGGGCTGCCAGAGAGCGGCGAAGCCCTGCTCGAAGCCGAGCGTGCCGCCCCCGAAGATGCTGCCCGAACCGATCCAGGTCGCCAGCAGGGTGCCGACCAGGATCGGCCATGTGAGGCGGCGGCCCGCCACCATGAAGTCCTCCTGGGTCCTGACGCGGAACCCGAGGACGACGCTGATGCCGATCAGCAGCAGGAGATATGCGCCGACGGAGTACGCGTAGATCATCGATGACCCTCGTGGGCCGGCCTCGCCGGCGGCCGGCCGGACGGGCGGATGCTCAGCGCGGCACGATCGCCAGCACGCGCGCCGGGCCGCCCGATCCCCGGCTGATCTTCATCGGTCCGACGATGACCGTGAACCCGCGGCTCGGAAGGAGATCCAGATTGGTCAGATTCTCGACCGCATACCGCCCGCCGGTGAGCAGGACCTGGTGCCCGGGGAGCTCCACCGAGGCGCCCGGATCGATGCTCGCCGTGTCGATGCCGACGCCGTTCACGTCGCGCGTCTCGATGAGAAATGCGAGAGCCTCCTTCGAGAAGCCCGGGAAGTGCATCGTCCCGTCCTCGCCCTTGTTCAGGTAGCGATCGGGGTGCTCCCATCGCTGGTGCCAGCCTGTGTTCAGGATCACGAGCGACCGCCGCGGGATCTTCTTGACGTTGTTCTTCTCCCACGCGACCAGATCCGGGAGCGTCAGCACGTAATCGGGATCGGCGGCCGTCCGGTCGCGCACGTCGATCTGGATTCCGATGCTCACGAGGCGGACCGCGGGGATCTCGTCGACGGCGGCGAGACCCTTGCCGAAATGCAGGGGGGCGTCGACGTGAGTGCCCGTGTGCTCGCCGGAGGAGAAGGCGTTCATGTAGTACCCGTCCCGCAGGGTCGTCAGCGGCTCGAGCGAGAACGGGATCCCGCCCGGAAACAGCGGAGAGTTGAACCGCAGATCGTGGGTGAGGTCGACGACCTCGGCGCGGCCCCGGGCCACGTCGTCCAGGCTGAGGGTGAAGAGCTTGGCGGCCAGCGCCCAGCCGGCGGGCGCCCCCGCGGCGAGCAGGCCGATGGCGACGCGGCGCGGCCACGCCGATCGCCTCATGCCCAGCCCCTCGGCGGCTCCGGTCGGACCGGGGAGCCGCGCGGCGCCTCGGGCTGCGGGTCGTCGGCGACGCGCGCGAACTGATCGACCTGGAGCGCGATGCGGCGCGCGCGATCGCCGGCCTCGCTGAAGGCGGTCTGGGCGTTCTTGAGGTGCTTCTGTCCGAGGTTCAGGGCGTCCTCGAACTGTCCGAAATCCCCCTGAAGCTGCTGGAGGCCCTTCAGGATCTCCCGAGCGCTCTCCTCGATGCGGAGCCCCATCAGACCGTAGGCGATCGCCTTGAGGTACGCGAACAGCGTATTGGGGGACACGGGGATCACGCCGCGGCGACGCGCGTAGGCGCCGATGTCGTCCTCGCCCGAGACGGGCTCCTCCTGCATGATCAGTTCGTAGTAGACGTTCTCCGCGGGGATGTACATCAGGGCGAAATCCAGCGTTCCCTCGGCCGGGCGGATGTATTTCGTCGCGATGTCGTCCACGTGCCTGCGGACGTCGCGGGCGAACGCGCGGCGGCAGCGCGCGCGATCCTCCTCCGCCGTCGCCTCGAGCAGCAGCCGGAAGGCCGCGAGCGGGAATTTCGAATCGATCGGCACGAGCCCACCCGGAAGCCGCAGTGCGGCATCGACGGCGAGCCCGTCGCGGAACTGATGCTGCAGGCTGAGGTGCTCGGCGGGGAACACCTGTCCGAGCAGGGATTCGAGGGCCAGCTCTCCGAGGCCGCCGCGCATCTTGGGGGCCTGGAAGATCTGCTGCAGGCCGCGGATGTCCTGGCCGAGAGCGAGGATGCTCTCGCTGCTCTTCCCCAGCTCGCCGAGTTTGCCCCGGATGTCGGCGATCAGGCGGCCGGTGTCGGCGTTGGCCTGCTGGAGCGTTCTGGCGTTTTCGGACAACCGCTCGCCGACCTGCCCCATGAGGCGCGCGAGGGAGTCGCCGACCTCCTTGGGCACCCGGGATCCGAGCTCGCTGACCTGCTCGGCCAGGCGGGTGAGCTGCTGTTGCAGGAGGGCCGAGGCGGCGTCGGCCGCGGCGGTCCCGCGCGCGTCGCGCCGGCGGGCGAAGTAGAGACCGGCCAGAATGCCGGCGGCGATGAGGGCGAGTGCCGAGAGGGCCGTCGCGACGTCGGTCGTCATGAACACCCGGGAACGGGAAGGTGGGACCGCCCGGTCGCGGCATCCGGCGCCCGCGACGCGCCTAGTCTATCGGCGGGTCCCGCGGGGTGTCAACCGAAACGGACGCGCCGGCCGTCCTCAGGGCACGTACAGGAGAGCGCACTTGAGGTAGCGCGTCTCGGGGACGAGGAGGTGCGCGGGATGATCGGGCGCCTGCCCCCGCATCTCCAGCAGGATCGGCTCGCGTCGCGCATCCGCGGCGGCCTCCCGCACGATGTCGAGAAACTCCTCCGGACCCAGGTGGAACGAGCAGGACGAGGTCAGCATGATCGCGTCCGGCGAGGCCAGCCGCAGGGCGCGGAGGTTGATCTCCTTGTAGCCGCGGCGGGCCGCCTCCACGGAGGAGGCGCTCTTGGTGAAGGCGGGAGGGTCGAGAACGATCAGATCGAACCTCTCGCCGCTCCGGTCCATCTCCCTGAGGGCGTTGAAGGCGTTCGCCTCGAGCCACGTGCACGATCCGCCGAGGTCGTTGAGGGCGGCGTTCGCCGCGGCGAGCCGCAGCCCGTCGGGGGAGATGTCGATCCCGAGGGCGCCGGTGGCCCCGGACGCGAGGGCGTACAGCGCGAACGAGCCGGTGTTGCAGAAGGCGTCGAGGACCCGGCGGCCCCGGGCGTGCGCGCGCAGGACCTGGCGGTTGGCGCGGTGATCCAGGAACATGCCGGTCTTCTGCCCGCTCGACAGGGAGACCTCGAAACGCAGACCGTCGAGCTCGACCACGACGGTGTCGGGCACCCGGCCCGCCAGCACCCCGGTGCGGGGCTCGAGCCCCTCGCGCGACCGCACGGACAGGTCGCTGCGCTCGTAGATGCCGGCCGGGTGGAGGGCGTCCTGCAGGGCGTCGACGATCGACTCGCGCATCCGGTCCATACCGAGCGTCGCGATCTGCACCGACAGGTACGGTCCGTACCGGTCGACCGTCAGACCGGGCAGTCCGTCCCCCTCGCTGAAGACCAGGCGGCAGGCCTCTCCCGCGGCGTAGAAGCGGCGGCGGTAGGCGACGGCGCGCGCCAGCCGGCGCCGCAGGAGCGGGGCGCCGACCCGCTCGTCGCGCCGGCGCGTGAGAATGCGCGCGACGATCGCGGAGGCGGGATTGTAGTACCCGCGTGCGAGGAAGCGGCCGCGCGAGTCCACGACATCGACCGCATCGCCCGGCCGGGCGTCCGCGGAGACCTCTTCGACCTCCCCGCCGTAGATCCAGACGTGCCCGGCGCGCACGCGGCGATCCCGTCCCCGCCGCAGCCGGATCCGACCTTCGGTCCCGCCCCCCATGGGCGTATTCTATCGCCCGCCCGCCCTCATGGCCCCGGAGGTCGCCGAAGCGCCGGCCCGCCGGCGGTGGGGGGGCCGGTCTCGATTGACAAGAGTTTCGCCGCTCGGAGAGAATCCCGCACCATGTCGGTCGCCCTGGTCCTCATCCTGGTGGTCCTGCTGATCCTCAACTTCGCCTTCGAGATCATGGCGGTCGAGGTGTTCGCCATCCTCATGATGGTCACGCTCGTCGTCTCGGGCGTGCTCACGCCGCAGGACGCGTTCCTCGGTTTCGCCAATTCGGCCATCGTCATGATCGCCGGCATCATGGTGCTCACCGGAGCGATCATCCACAACGGAGCCGCGGACGTGATGGCGAAGGCCATCCAGAAGCTCTCGGGGAAGAACGAACGTCGCATGGGTGCGCTGCTGCTGGGCACGGTCAACCTGCTTTCGACGATCATCAACAACGTGGCGGCGACGGCGATGTTCATCCCGGTGGCCGAGAGGATGGCGCGGAAGTTCCAGGTCAACCGGGGCAAATACCTCCTGCCGATCGCCTTCGCCTCGATGATGGGTGGCATGTGCACTCTGTTCGGAACGTCGACGAATGTCGCGGTCTCCGGCGCGATGGCGCAGCACGGCCTGGAGCCTCTCGGACTGTTCGAGCTGACGCCGGTGGGCGTGTTCATCGTCGGGATCGGATTCCTCTATCTTCTCTACGTCGGGACGTGGATGCTCGACGGGCCCGTCGTCAAGGAGCCCATCGAAGCGTTCGGCATCAAGGGCTTCATCTACGAGGTGATCGTCGGCGCGGACTCCTCGCTGGCCGGCCGATCGATCGCGGAATCGAACCCGGGCCAGTCTCTGGGCATCAGCATCCTCGCGATCATGCGTGGTGAGCGGCGCATCATCTCGCCGCTCGGCTCGGATCGCATCCTGGCGGGAGACCTGCTGCTGGTGGAGGGGGCCGCGGAGACCATTCCCGCGGTCATGAGCAGGAAGGGTCTCGAGGTCAAGCATCTTCCGACCCTCAAGCGCACCGACCTGGAGAGCGAGAGCGTGAAGATGGTGGAGGCGACCATCTCGTACAACTCCCCGTTCATCGGGAAGAGCCTCAAAGAGCTCAATTTCAGACACCGGTTCGATCTCGGCGTCCTCGCCATTCACAGGCGCGGCGAGGTCGTGGTCGACAAGGTGGGACGCATCCGGCTGCGGGCGGGAGACGTGCTGCTGATCCACGGGCGGGTGGAGATGTTCGATCGCCTGGGCCAGGAGCCGACCATGCTGCTGCTGGAGAGCGTCGTCCTGCCCAAGTACAACCCGCGCATGGCCCTGCTGGCGGGCGGGATCTTCGTGGCGGCCGTGGTCGCGATCCTCGCGGGCGTCGTCGACGCGCCCACGGCCTTCATCGCGGGGGGCGGGCTCGCGATGGCGCTGAAGTGCCTTTCGGCCGACGAAGCCGGCAGCTACCTCAACGTGCGATTCCTGGTGATGCTGGCGGGGATGGTCACGCTCGGGCTCGCGATGGAGCGATCCGGCGCGGCGGGACTCCTGGCGGGCTGGGTCGTCGACCTCGTGCCGCCGGGGAAACCGCTCGTGCTCCTGGCGGCCTTCTTCCTCCTGACCGTCGTCATGACGCAGCCGATCAGCAATGCGGCGGCCGCGATCCTGGTGCTGCCGATCGCTCTCAGCGCCGCGGGCACGGTCGGGGCCGATCCACGCCCGTTCGCCATCACGATCGCCCTCGCCGCCTCGTGCTCGTTCCTCACCCCGCTCGAGCCGGCGTGCCTGCTCGTCTACTCCACGGGCCGTTACCGGTTCAGGGATTTCGTCAAGGTGGGAAGCCTGCTGACCCTGCTGGCGTTCGCGATCTGCATGATCATGATCCCCAGGCTGTGGCCCCTGCGCATGTGAGGCGGCCGGGCGGCGGACGGACTTTCGGTCCGCGTCATGTGCCCATCGGGATCCTCAGACCGCTGCGTTTCGCCCACTCCCTCGCCTCCCGATAGCCGGCATCCGCGTGCCGGGCGACGCCGGTGCCGGGATCGCTCGTCAGGACGCGCTCGAGCCGGAGGGCCGCCTCGCGCGTGCCGTCGGCGACCACCACCATCCCGGCGTGCAGCGAGTAACCGATGCCGACCCCTCCGCCATGGTGGACGGAGACCCAGGATGCGCCCGCCGCCGTGTTCACCAGCGCATTGAGGATCGGCCAGTCGGCGATGGCGTCGGATCCGTCCCGCATGCCCTCCGTCTCGCGGTTGGGGGACGCCACGGAGCCGGCGTCCAGGTGGTCGCGGCCGATCACGATCGGCGCGCGGATCGCCCCGGTGGCGACCAGTTCGTTGATGCGCGCCCCGAAACGGGCGCGCTCGCCGTATCCGAGCCAGCAGATGCGGGCGGGCAGCCCCTGGAAGGCCACCCGCTCGCGGGCCATCCGGATCCAGCGGGCCAGCGATTCGTCTTCGGGAAACATCTCGAGCACCGCATCGTCGGTGCGCTCGATATCGGCGGGATCTCCCGAGAGGGCCGCCCAGCGGAACGGCCCCTTGCCCGTGCAGAACAGGGGACGGATGTACTCCGGGACGAAGCCCGGGATCGAGAACGCCTCCGTCACGCCCTCCTCGAGCGCCGCCTGGCGGATGTTGTTGCCGTAGTCGAACACGATCGAGCCCCGGGCCTTCAGCTCGAGCATGGCCCGCACGTGCCGGACGACGGACGCCTTCGTCCTGCGAACGTACTCCTCCGGATCGCGCGCGCGGAGCCGGAGCGCATCCTCATAGGGGAGCCCGTGCGGGACGTAGCCGTTGAGCAGGTCGTGGGCGCTCGTCTGATCGGTGATCAGGTCCGGGACGCGATCCATGCGGGCCACGCGGGGGAGAACGTCCGCCGCGTTCGCGTGCAGGGCGATCGACAGCGCCTGCTTCCGGTCGAGCGCCGCGCTCGCGAGTTGCATCGCCTCCTCGAGGGTCGCGGCCTCGCGATCGACGAATCGGGTCTCGAGCCGCCTCCGGATCCGGTCGCGGTCCGCCTCCACGGCGAGGAGCACGCCGCCGTTCATCGTCGCCGCGAGAGGCTGCGCGCCGCCCATGCCGCCCAGGCCCGCGGTGACCACGAGCCGGCCCGCGAGGCTGCCGCCGAAATGGCGGCGGCCGGCGGCGGCGAAGGTCTCGTACGTTCCCTGGAGGATCCCCTGCGTGCCGATGTAGATCCAGGAGCCGGCCGTCATCTGGCCGTACATCGTGAGCCCCCGGCGATCGAGCTCGCGGAACCGGGTCCAATCGGCCCACGCGGGCACGAGCAGCGCGTTGGCGATCAGGACGCGCGGCGCCATGTCGTGCGTCCGGAACACGGCGACCGGCTTTCCCGACTGGACGAGGAGCGTCTCGTCGTTCTCCAGGCTCCTCAGGCTCCGCACGATTGCGTCGAAGCACTCCCAGTTGCGCGCCGCCTTCCCGGTCCCGCCGTAGACGATGAGATCGGCGGGGCGCTCGGCCACGTCGGGGTCGAGATTGTTCATGAGCATGCGCAGGGCGGCTTCCTGAACCCAGCCCCGGCAGGAGAGGGTCGTGCCCCGCGGGGCGCGCACGGTGCGGGCGGGGATGGTCTTCGTCGTCATCGGAGTTCTCCACAGGCGGAACGGACGGCCTCGATCAGCCGCCCGTCACGGATCAGGCCCTCCACGGCGCCGATGTCGTCGGCCAGCACACGATCGGTGTCCATGAACGGCACGACGGGGCGCACGGCGCCGTGAGCCGCAAGGACGCCGCGGCCGGGGCGGAGGGAGGGATTGAGGTCGAGCGCCTGGCAGGCGCAGAGGGTCTCGATCGCGACGACCTTGAGAGCGTGATCCACCACGCGCCGCGCCTTGCGGGCGGCGATCGGGCCCATCGAGACGTGATCCTCCTGTCCCGCCTCCGTGGAGATCGAGTCGACGCTGGCGGGGTGGGCGAGGATCTTGTTCTCCGAGACCAGCGCCGCGGCGGTCACCTGCGCCATCATCAGGCCCGAGTTCACGCCCGGATCCGGCGTCAGGAACGCCTTGAGCCCGCTGAGGGCGGGATTCATCAGCCGCTCGATGCGCCGCTCGGAGATCGAGGCGATCTCGGCGGCGGCGATCGCCAGGGCGTCGAGAGCCATGGCCGGCGCCTCGCCGTGAAAATTCCCGCCGGAAACGACGTCTCCGGAATCCGGAAAGACGATGGGATTATCGGTCACGGCGTTGATCTCGATCTCGAGAATCCCGCGCGCGAAGCGCAGCACGTCGCGCGCCGCCCCGTGCACCTGGGGCACGCACCGCAGGGAGTAGGCATCCTGGACCCGCCCGCACTCGGCGTGCGATCGCGCGATGTCGCTGTCGGCCAGCAGCTCCCGCATGTTCGCGGCGCATTCGATCTGACCGGGGTGCGGGCGCAGGGCGTGCAGGCGCTCCTCGAAGGGCCGGTGGCTTCCGCGCAGCGCCTCCACCGTGATCGCCGCGGCGATGTCCGCCGCCGTCATCAGGGTGCCGGCCTCGCACACGGCGAGGGCGCCGATGGCGCCGATCACCTGGGTGCCGTTGATGAGCGCGATCCCCTCCTTCGGCCGCAGCACGAGGGGCTCGATCCCGTTCCCGCGCAGAGCCTCGGAGGCCTCCATCACCTCCCCGCGCACGCGCACCCGCCCCTCGCCCACGAGAGCCAGGACCAGATGGGACAGAGGCGCGAGATCGCCGCTCGCCCCCACCGAGCCCTTCTCGGGGATCAGGGGGAGGATGCCGGCGTTGAGGTGGGCCAGGAGGGTCTCGATCACGGCGGGCCGCACGCCGGACAGCCCCAGCGCCAGGACGTGGGCGCGAAGCAGCATGACCGCCCGCACCACATCGTCGGGGAGAGGGTCGCCCAGGCCCGCGCTGTGGCTGCGGATGAGATTCAGCTGAAGGGCCTCCAGCCGATCGGGTGGGATCCGGATGTCCTTGAGGTGGCCGAACCCGGTGTTCACGCCGTACACCTGCTCGTCCCCCTCCAGGATGCGCCGCACGACCGCCGCAGCGCGCTCGACGCCCCGCCGGGCGCCGGCGCCCAGGCGGACGGGCCCCGCGCCGCGGGCGACGGAGGCCACGGTGGCCAGTTCGAGACGATCGGCGTTCAGGACGATGGGGGGCAACGGCGCCAGGCTCCCGGTCATTTCGAGTCTAGCACAGCGGGGCGCCGGCGGAGGGGCGGCTACAATGCCGTAATCGTTGAGAATCAAGGCGTTGCAAACGGCGCGGGAGGGACCTATTTTGAACCGTACCGGGGATCCCTCGGGACCGCGCGCCGCGGACGGAGGGAGCCGGCGGGGACCCGCGTGGTCGTGAAATGCCCCAACTGCGGAACGGAGATCCGCCTGCGCGAGATCGACGGGCACTCGCGCGTCATCAAATACCTCTGCAGCAACTGTCAGAACGCCGTGCGCATCGACCTCGTCCAGGACGAAGTGAAGTCCTCGTCCTCGTCCGATTCCTACCAGAAGACGGAGCACCGGAAGAAGGTCCTCGTGGCGGACGACACGACCACCGTCCGCAAGATCGCGGCGCGCCTGCTCACCTCGGCCGGGTACGAGGTCCTGGAGGCCGGCGACGGGCGTGAGGCCCTCGACCTGGTGCAGAGAGAGCATCCGGATCTCATCCTCCTCGACCTCCTGATGCCCAAGATGACGGGCTTCGACGTCCTGCGCGAAATCAAGAGGACGGAACGCGTCCGGGAGATCCCCATCCTGATCATGAGCGGCGTGTTCAAGAAGGACGTGCTCGACTTCCTTCAGGCCTCCGGCGTCGCGGGCTTCGTCGACAAGGAGCAGATCCGCGACTCGCTCCTGTTCCGCGTCGAGCAGGTCCTGAGCAACTAGCGCGCCCTCCTCCGCACTTCCCATCCCGCTTCCTCGCCCCTCTCGTTTTCTGCTAACATGACGCGGCAAAGGAACAGCAGCGTTCCCGCCTTTGCCGTATTCCCAAAGCCGTCTCCGGGAGAGATTCGGATGTCCGCGTTCGTCGTCGTCGGCTGCCAGTGGGGCGACGAGGGAAAAGGGAAGATCGTCGATCTTCTCACCGAGCGGGTCGACATCGCCGCGCGGTACGGGGGCGGGCCCAACGCCGGCCACACCATCCACGCCGGGGGCAGGAAGTTCGCCCTTCATCACGTTCCCTCCGGAATCCTGCGCGACGGGGTCCTCTGCGTCATCGGCAACGGCGTCGTGCTGGAGCCCGACTCCCTCCTGCGGGAGATCGAGGATCTCAGGAGCACGGGCGTGCGCGTGGAGGACGCCCTCAGGATCAGCGATCGGGCGCACGTCATCCTGCCCTACCAGCGCGCCTGCGACATCGCCCGCGAGGACGCCGCGCGCCGCGGGAAGATCGGCACGACCCGCCTCGGCGTCGGGCCGACCTACGAGAGCAAGGCGGCCCGCATCGGCGTGCGCGTCGCCGACCTGGCCGACCGGCGGGTCCTGCGCGAGAAGGTGGCGCATCTGGCGGAGACGGCTGGCGCGGCCTGGGGCGACCGGCTCCCGGCCGAGCTCAACCCCGATCCGGACGCCGCGACCGAGCACCTGCTGGAGAGCGCCCGCTCCCTCGCGCCGCTGATCACCGACACGGCGCGGCTGCTGAACGAGCGGCTGGACGCAGGGAACGTGATCCTGTGCGAGGGTGCCCAGGGAACGATGCTCGATCTCGACCACGGCACCTATCCCTACGTGACGTCGTCGAGCTCCACCGCCGGCGGGGCCTGCACGGGGCTCGGGATCAGCCCCATCCGGATCGACGGCGTCCTGGGCGTCATGAAGGCCTACTCCACGCGGGTGGGGGAGGGTCCGTTCCCCACCGAGCAGGACAACCCGCTCGGCGCGGCGCTGAGGGAGCGGGGGCGCGAGTACGGCAGCACGACCGGGCGCCCGCGGCGATGCGGCTGGTTCGACGCCGTGGCGGCCCGCTACGCGATCCAGATTAACCAGGTCGAGTGCATCGCGCTGACGCTGTTCGACGTGCTCTCCGGATTCGACAATGTGCCGGTCTGCGTGGCCTACGAGGTGGGCGGCCGGCGCCTCGAGACCCTGCCGGCCGACCCGGCCGCGCTGAGGGACTGCCGTCCGGTCTACGAGACGCTCCCCGGATGGAAGGAGGAGATCGGCACGGTCTCGCGGTTCGAGGACCTGCCGGCGGCGGCCCGGGCGTACGTCGCGCGGATCGAGACGATCCTGGGGTGCGAGGCGGGGGTGATCTCGGTCTCCCCCCTGCGCGAGGGGACGATCCTGAGGCCGAAGAGCCGCCTCGCCTACTGGCTGCCGGCGCGCTGAGGCCGGACGCGCCGCCTTCTTCACATCGGACAGGAGGTGTTCAGTATGGCGCTCGCGATCGGGAACGTCTCCTGCGCCGCGCAGGACGCGCTCGGTCCGGTCAGCGTCGAACAGGTCGCGGTCCCCAGGGTGACGGTCGCGGGCACGCCGCCGATCGAACCGGAGAGCCGGAGCGTGGCCGCGCCGGTGCACCCGCCCATGGACGCGCAGCCGCCGCACTCCAGCACGATCCGGATCATGTCAGCCCGGTAGCAGTCCTCCGCGAAGATCGTCTGTCCCTGCGGGGGAGCGATCCTGTCGTAGAAGAGCCGGCCGGTCTCGGGATCCTGCAGGGCCACCCGGCAGCGGTCGCAGTCGCACTGATCCAGGGTGATCGTCGCGGCGCGCGGATCCCCGGCGACGGGATCGGGGATGAACGTGTTCACGTCCTCACTGCAGGCCGCCAACAACGAACAGGCCGCCGCGATCGCGAGCGGACCGGCGCGCCGCCGCCCATTCCGGGTCGCGCTCCGAGGGGCCCGAGGGGCCGCGTGATTCGAGCCGCGCATGCCTCCTAGGATCGCCCGCGCGCGGCCATCTGGCAAGAGGCCCCGGGGGGCCGGGGTTCGCAGCCCGCGGAATGCCCCGCGGGCCGCGGCCGATCGGGCTTGCGCGGGGACGGGGCGGATGCGGTAGAATGCCTCCCTTTGTCAGCCCGGGCCCCACATCCGCCGGCAGAACGCGACCGCTGAGATGATCGTCGGTATCCCCAGAGAAACCTACCCGGACGAGCGCCGTGTGGCGATCGTCCCGGCCCACCTCCAGCAGGTGTCGAAGGCGGGGCATCAGGTCGTCCTCGAGGCGGGCGCCGGAGAGCGGGCCGGGTTCGGAGACGCGGAGTACCGGGACAAGGGGGCGCGTCTCCTGCCGAAGCGCGACGATCTGTTCCGCGAATCGGAGGTCGTGCTCCAGGTGCGCGGCTACGGTTCCAACAAGAAAGCGGGGCGGGACGATCTCGCCAGAACGCGGTCCGGGCAGATCGTGGTGGGGATGTTCGACCCCCTGTCCGAGCCGGAGGCGGTGAAGGAGATCGCCGGGACCGGGGCGGCGGCGTTCGCCCTGGAGCTGATGCCCCGCATCACCCGCGCGCAGAGCATGGACGTCCTGTCGTCGATGGCGACGGTGGCCGGGTACAAGGCGGTGCTGCTGGCCGCCTCACGGCTGCCCCGCATGTTCCCGATGATGATGACCGCCGCGGGCACCCTTGCGCCGGCGCGCGTGTTCGTGATCGGCGCGGGCGTGGCGGGCCTGCAGGCGATCTCGACGGCGCGGCGTCTGGGGGCGGTGGTGGAGGCCTACGATGTCCGGCCGGCCGTGAAGGAGCAGGTCCAGAGCCTGGGGGCCAAGTTCGTCGAGCTGCCGCTGGAGGCGGAGGACGCCGAGGATCGGGGCGGCTACGCGAAGGCTCAGGACGAGGCGTTCTACAGGAGGCAGCGCGAGATGATGGGGCGGGTCGTGACCGAGAGCGACATCGTGATCACGACCGCGCTCATTCCCGGCCGCAAGTCCCCGGTCCTCGTCACGGCGGAGATGGCGCGGGGGATGCGCGCCGGATCGATCCTCGTCGACCTGGCGGCCGAGAGGGGGGGCAACTGCGAGCTGACCCGCGCGGACGAGGTCGTGGAGGACAAGGGAGTGACCATTCTGGGCCCCACGAATCTCCCTTCGACGGTGCCCTACCACGCGAGCCAGATGTACTCCAAGAACATCGTGACCTTCCTCGTCCATCTCACCAAGGAAGGGCGAGTGCAGATCGAGGGAGACGACCCGATCCTGACGGAGACTCTTCTCACGCGTTCCGGCGAGGTCGTGCATGGGCGGATCCGGGAGGCCCTG
>JBFGDZ010000041.1:0-21701 GCA_041580375.1 Candidatus Polarisedimenticolia bacterium | reverse complement strand
CGTCGCCTGCCAGGACGATCATCTGCGGTTGATGGACATCATCGCCCAGCTCGTGTCGGGCGCGGTGTTCAACGGGGCCCTGTTCGAGGAGACGCAGGAATCGGCGCTGACGGACGATCTGACGGGATTGCCCAACTCACGATACCTCCGGCAGGTGTTCGAGCAGGAGATGATCCGCAGCCAGCAGGCGGGCCAGCCGATGGCGTTTCTCGCGATGGACCTCGACGCCTTCAAGGTGATCAATGACCGCCTCGGCCACCAGGTCGGCGATCGCTTCCTGGCCGAGGTGAGCCGGGTCCTGAAGCGCAACCTGCGAGACGGGGACATTCTGGTGCGCCTCTCCGGCGACGAGTTCGCCGCCGTTCTGCCGCGCACCGGGTACGCCCAGGCGGCGCTGCTCACGGAACGGCTGCAGCAGGCTGTGGACATCTTCAGCCTGCGGCTGGACGGCGGAAAGTCGGCGCGCGCGGGGGTTTCGATCGGGATCGCTCTCTACCCGGATGACGGGGAGTCGTTCGAGGAGCTGATGCTCAAGGCCGACTACAACATGTACCAGAACAAGGCGGCCCGCAAGAGTCTGCGCCAGGGGCGCTCGCCCAACGTCATTCCGTTCCCGGCACGGTCGCCGGGCACCCACGACATGTAGACCGTCTCAATCGGGGCGGCCGTTCATGAGGCCGGCGAAGATCTTTTCGCGACAGAGACGCTCCGTCGCCACGTCGCCCAGGCGGAAATGAATGTCCGCCATGCGCGACCACAGCAGAGGATCCTCCCGAAGCGTCCGCAGCGCGCGCTCGTAACGGCGCAGCGCGGTCGCGTGATCGCCGCGCAGATCCGCCGTCTCCCCGGCGCGTCCGAGCCATCTGGCCCCCTCCGGAGTCGTCTCCCCGTGGCGATCGGCCATCCGCAGGGCGAGCGTCTCCGCCGGTCGATACTCGCGCCTCCAGAGGAGGACGAAGAACTGCCGCTCGGGGGACGCCGCGTCCCCCGTGCTCTCGCGTCCGACGCCGATCAGGGCCATCGCGACCGGAAAGCGGGGATCGGCTTCCCAGTCGGCGCGCAGGGCTCCGAGACGCGCGTCCACGTCGTTCCAGCGCTTCAGGAGCGCGAGGGCCTGCACGATCGACAGGTGGTACATGCGCCCCCGGGGAGCCATGCGCGCGGCGCGCTCGAACTCTCCGAGCGCGCGCCGCGGGCGGCCGTTCTCGAGGTGGCCGCACCCCCGTCCCCACGCGGCCGCCGCCTCCAGGAGCCGGGCGGAATCCTCGTTGAGAGCGGGATCGCGCGCCAGGCGGAGCCCCGGCGTCCTGGTCAGCGTTTCCAGGGGACTCGAGGCGTGCTCCTGCTTGAGGGCGGCCGCCTCGCGCTCGCCGATCCCCAGGTCGCGCAGGTCCACGGCCGGGAGGCAGCCGGGCCGCGAGAGCATCATCCGTTCGAACTCGAGCCAGGCATCGATATAGGTCTTCCGCCGGCCCCGATCCATCGGCGGGGTGAGATCGATCGGCGCGCCGGCGGACAGCGCCACGTCGTCGATGAAGTAGACGACATTCGAGGTGTCCTCGCCGCGGTCGCCGATGAACGAGAGCTTGTCCACCGCCGACCCCGGGAGGGCCGGGGCGTTGCGCTGATTCTCGAGAGCGACGATCGGTTCGTCGACGCCCTCCTCGTGGATGGTGAGGCCGTAGGACCCTTCGTCCAGGCTGTACCGCAGATCGACGACGTACCACGTGAACGCACGCAGCGGGAGGAGTCGTTTCGCGATTCTGTTCGAATGATGAAAAAGGAGACCGTCCTTCGCCTCGAGCCAGAAACCGATCCCGTCGCGTTTCAGGGAGAACCAGTGCGGCCCGGCCAGGGCGACGTTGAACGCCTCCATCGGATCGGTCGTGAGGAAGGCGAAGTGCGCGTACAGATCGCCGGACCGGCGCAGGGGAAAGTGCCCCTGCAGCTCGGGAAAGTCGCCGTCCCCGGCGGTGTCGCGAATCCGCACCGAGCGGTAGCCGCTGAACCGGAACGTGGAGGAAAGGTCCACACGGCCGCGGGCCTTCTCGAACACGGAGAACGTGTCGGGACCCGGCGCGACCTGCCGGTCATCGAGGCTGTAGCTCACGAGAAGATCGGGTCCGGCCGGCACGGCTGCGAAGGGGATCGCCCACAGGACGATGGCGATCGCCGCCCGGCGGATTCCGGTTCCCAGTCGCATGATCCCATCCCCGAGGGCCGCGCTCCGCACCGGGGCGGCCCGGCCAGCGACGGCCCTCGCATGGCCGCCTACGTTCCGCTGGAAGCCAATATAGGCTTCGGTTTCGCGCGGATCCGGTGGAGGCGGGGGAAGTACGAAAAAGTGACCGGCCCACCACGGACCCGGGTGCGCCGGGGGACGCGCGGGGCGCCGGGGACGTCCGATCCCCGACGTGATAACCTCCCGGGCATGTCACGCGGGCAGCGCTGGACCCGGGGCGCCGTGCTGGGCGTCGCGGCGGCCTGTCTCGGTGCCGCGGCCGGAATCGCCTGCGGCGTCCGGGGAGGGGGCGCGGGTACCCCGTCCCGGGATGCGGCGAGCGCCGTCCTGTTCATCGGGGACGGCATGGGGCCGGGTTACGTCACCGCCGCGCGGCTGACGCTGGCCGGGACGCGGGGTCGCCTGAGGATGGACGAGATGCCGCACACTGCCGTGATGCGGACCTGGGCGGCGGACAGCCCGGTCACCGACTCGGCGGCCGCCGCGAGCGCCATGGCCTGCGGCCGCAAGACCGTCAACGGGGTTCTCTGCCAGGACGAAACGGCGCGGTGGGCGGAGCGTGACGGGAACCGGCTGGAGTCGATCGCTCTGTGGGCGAAGCGCCGCGGGCTCCGCGTGGGCATCGTCACCACGACGACCGTAACCCACGCGACGCCCGCCGCGTTCTACGCCGTGCACAACGATCGGGAGCGCGAGCGGGATCTGGCGCGGCAGGCGATCGCGGCGCCTCTCGACTTTCTTCTCGGGGGCGGACGATCCGGGTTCGCGCCGCGCGAGGGCGATCGCGTTGGCGGCGGCTGGGAGGATGCGGAGAGCGACGGGGAGGATCTCGAGGCGGCGGCGCGCGCGCGGGGCTGGACGATCACCGGGGACGCGGCGGCGCTCCGCGCGGTGACGGCGCTCGACCGGCCGGTTCTGGGCCTGTTCGCCCCGCACGACCTTCCGTACGAATACGACACCGCGGGGATCCCCGGGGGCCGGCCGGCGCCGACGCTCGTCGAAATGACCGGATGGGCGATCGATCGTCTCCTCGGAGAGAAGGAGCCTTTCCTCCTCGTCATCGAGGGGGGACGCATCGATCATGCCGGGCACGCCAACCGCGGCCGGGCGACGATGGCGGAGATGAAGGCGATGGACGAGGCGATCGGCCTCGCCCTGGACCGGCTCGAGCCGGGGACGACGCTCGTGCTGGTGACCGCCGATCACGAGACCGGCGGGCTGGTCATCAACGGATATCCGGAGGAGAGGGACGGCGTGTGGGGAACGTACACGGACACGTGGAGCGGCGTGACCTATCCCGTCCTGTCGTTCGCCACCGGTCCGGGGCTCGAGGGTCGTCCGCCGGCCTCCGTGCGCGAGGAGGAGGACCGGCGTCCCTCCGGAATCGGGCTTCCGAGCGCCGCCCATACCGGCACCGACGTGATCCTGTACGCCTGGGGCCGCGGCGCGGAGCACGTGCGCGGCACCGTGGACAACACCGCCGTGTACCGGCTGCTGCGCGCCCACCTCGAGGGGGCGGCGCCGGACCTCGCCTCCCCCGCGTCGCCGCCGCGCTGAGATCTCAGGGGTGGTAGGTGCGCGTGGCGGGATCCCATCGCAGTTCCTCCCGCTTGGATCCCAGCCAGGACTCCAGATCCCGAAGCACCCGTGACGCTTCCTCGCCGTCGGGATCGGACGGGGGCGCGTCCGGCAGGCCCGCGTAGCGGGCGAGAGCGGCCATCGCCTCCAGCCTCATCACGCTGGGGGATCCCGCCCGCGCCAGATCCAGAAGGATCTCCAGTCCCTTCACCTCGCCCAGATCGGCCAGTGCGCGGGCCATCCTCAGGCGGACCCAGTCGTCCTCGTCGCGGTTTCTGAGGGCCTGGCGGAGATAAGGCGCGGCGGAGCGGTTCCCGAGCCGCCCCAGCGCGCCGGCCGCCGCCTCCCGGACGGCGGCCGACTGGTCGTGCAGCGAGTCGATGACGTCCGGCAGGATCCTGGGATCGCCGGTCGCCGCCAGGCGCTCGACCGCCCTCACGCGCACGTTCGGATGCGTGTCCCTGAGCGCCGCCCGGAGCGCCCGCAGGCTCTCCCCGACGGGATGCTCGGGGTCGTCGGTCTCCACGGCCTCCGCGTGCACCTCCGTCCCGTCCGGGGGCGGGCGTCCGACATGCTGAAGCATCCAGGCGAATGCGCCGACGAATGCGGCCGCGACGGCCGTGATCGCGAGGGCTCGGGAGCGCCGCGGCGCGCGCACGATCGACTGGAAGATCCCGCCCAGCGTGAGCGCCGCGGCGAAGCCGATGATGATCGTCGGTCCGGACGGACGATCGTAGGAGAAGAAGAGGCCCGCGGCGCTCACCGCCGTCGCCATGAGCCAGCCGGTGATCAGGCGTCTTTTCAGATCGTCGAAGAAGGTCACGGCGAAGACGGCCGGAGCCACGAGGTAACAGAAGACGAGGAGCACGCCGGCGATCTGCACCGAGGACGTGATCACGATCCCGAACGACAGATAGAAGAGAAAATCCCAGAATCGAACGGAGATCCCCTGCGCGTAGGCTTCCTCGGGTCGCAGGGAGATCAGCAGGAAGCGCTTGCGATAGACGAAGTGGAAGATGCCGATCACCGAGTAGAGAAGGGCGATCTTGAGGATCTGTCCGGGCGTGACCCACACGATGCTGCCGGCGAGCAGGTCGTGCAGGCGCTCCGATCCATGGGGCGCGATGTCGGCGAGGAGAATGGCCGCGGCCGTGGCGGTCGCGTAGGTGAGTCCGATGATCGCCTCCTGGGGGACTCGCTCCCGCCGTGTCCGGGTGAGGGCGAACACGACCGCGGCGAGCACGGCGAACCCGAGGGAGAAAAAGTAGGTGCTCCCCGATCGCGGGTCGTGGCCGAGCAGGAAGGCGACCGTGGCCCCAAGCGCGGCGATCTGGGCGAGGGCGATGTCCACGAAGATCACCTTGCGGCTGATGACGTGGATGCCGAGGTAGACGTGGATCCCGGTCAGGATCAGGCAGGCGAGGAACGGCAGGAACAGAACCTGGAGATGCTCCGGCACGATGGTTACCCGTCCTTCGCGGCGCCCGGCGTCGTCAGAGCGGAGTGGATCCGGTCGATCACGAGGTCGTACAGGCCGATGTAGTCGTTCGCGTCCCGGTGGCCCCCGACCTCGAGGGGAAGCGTGACGACCGTCGCCCCCGTTCGCTGCGCCAGATAGTCGGTCGAGCGGTGCTCGACGTACTGGCGGGTGAGGATCACGCGAGCCTCGCCCCGCTCGAGCCGCGCCGCCAGCTCCTCCAGGTGCCTGGACGAGGGCTGAATCCCCGGCTTCGGCTCCACGTAGTCGATCACCCGGATCCCGAACCGGTTGGCGAAGTACGACAGGTCCTTATGATAGGTGACGACCGCGGCGCCGCGGACCTCCCTCATGCGGCCGAGCCACCCGCCCAGCCTCGCCCGCAGGGGGGCCCCGCCGATCGCCGTGGTGTCGAGGAATTCGTCCAGGGTCCCGTGCGCCGCCTCGCGGGCGAGCTTGGGGCCCCCGACGAGATCGATCAGAGCCCGGCCGAACATCGCCTCGTGAAGACGGGCCACGAAACGGTGCCGCCCTCTTTCGTATTGTTCGGCGGACCCCGGGTCGATGCGCGCCAGCGCGCGCGCGATCGTCCCCGCAACGATCTCCGCGTTGAGGGGATCGGTCAGATAGTGGGGATTCCCGTAGGGGTGGATGTCCCCTTCCGCGCGGGTCAGCACGGCCGGGATCTCCAGCACGTTGATGCCCCCGGAGCAGTCGACGTACCCGGACCCTCCCGGCAGGAAGCGGTTCGTGCGGGCGCCCTGGGCGAGCAGCGGGACCCAGCCGACCTCGAGATCGAGGCCGTTGACGAGAAGCAGATCGGCGCGGCGGAGCCTGACGATGTAGCTCGGCTTCGGATCCACGAAGTGGGCGTCCTGGGACGGCGAGGCGATCGTGGTGAGTTCGATTCTTTCGCCCGCGATCTCCGCGGCGATCGATCCCAGATTGGGGAGCGTGGCCACGACGCGGACGGGATCGTCGCCGGCGCGCGCGTGGGACGGCCCGGCGATCGGCGCGGGCAGCGAGAGCGCGAGTATGCAGGCGATCAGTCGGTTCGACATGGTGGCTCGTCCCCCTCAGTATTCGTCCGCGCCGTGAGCCCCGAAGATCGGGATCCACTCGAGGAAGATTCCGGTGTCGTCGGACTCGCCGCCGAACCGGAGGGACGCCGCCGGATTGCGGCGCGTGTGCTTCACCTGGAAGCGGATCTCCTGGAACTCCGAGGGCTTGAAGCGAACCAGGGTGGATGCGGCCCATTCGCGCTCGCCGTCGGCGTCCGGGAACTCCAGCCGGTCGTAGCGGGCGCCCGCGCGCCATCGGCGGGCGAACTGCCACTCCAGGTAGCTGTAGCCGCCCAGGCTCCGGACGGTCTCGAAGCCGAGCGTGGCCGGGTCGATCAGAAACTGCACCTCCCTGCGGCTGCGCAGCAGCTCCGTCTGCCACAGGAAGGAGCGGTAGACGCTGGAACCCACGGGCCGCCATTTATAGGTGACGTTGAGGCCGGCGACGTTCGTCTTCAGATTCTCGCGGGGAGCGGGTCCCGTGAACATGGGCGTGGCTTCGATGGCCTCCAGAAGCGACTCGGTGGCGCCCGTGCGCCCCCAGGCGCCGGTCGCGCCGACCTCCAGGGTGCTGTGGGGCGTCGTGTCGAAGAAGGCCTTCAGATGCTGCAGGTACGTCAGGTCGCGGTCGGCGCTGTTGAACGCCGGTCCGGAGGTCGCGCTTCCGATCTCGGTGATCGATTCGAGGTAGAGATCCCGGGCGTTGGGGATCAGCACGCTCAGAGAGAGCCCGTCGTGAGTGAGGCTTTCCTCGCCGAAGTAAGACTCGAGCGCATTCGGGAGATCGGCGGTGAAATAGGCGTGCGAGTGCAGGCGATTCCACTTTCCGAAGGAGCTCTTGAACCTCCCTCCCTTGAGCTGCAGCGGCCCGGGAAGATCGAGAGTGCTGATGTACCCCTCCTCGACCTCCGGAGACTCGTCGGCCGGAAAGGCGAGGAACAGATCGACGCGCGTGAACGGATCGACGACGGCCTGAAGGGCGACCTCCGCCTCGCTGAGATCGAATCCGTTCCCCTCGCGCTCGCCGTCGAGCGAGGTCGTGCCCGTCACCTCGAACACGGCGCTCAAGGCGGGGTTCATCAGGCTCGGCGTGCGCGTGATCCCCGACGCGCCCGGGATGACGGGGGTCGGCCGCGGTGGAGCCGTCGGCGGGACAGCGGAATGGGGCGCGGCCGCCTCCTCCTCGCGCGCCCTCGCATCGACGAGCGACGCGATCTGCCCTTCGAGGCGCCGGACCAGTTCGCGCAACGAAGCGACCTCGCGGCGCAGAACGGCGATCTCATCACCGGCCGCGGCGCGACCGGGATCGGGATCCTCCTGCTGCGCCCGCGCCGGAGCCACGAGAGAGGCTCCCGCGAGGATCGCGCCGGTGATGAATCTCAGAGACGATCTCATGCAGCACTCCATGACATGGCGAACGAAATGATCGGGGCTCCCGGTCGGCGACCCTCGAACCGCGGGAGGACGGATGCCCGGGCGGGTTCCGACCGGTCGTGTCAGGCGGCGACGGAGGCGGGAGGCGCCCGGAGCGGGCTCAGGCACCTCGAGCCGGCGTCGACGGGCGCCCTGTCCGGGGCCGCGCAAGCGGCCGACCAGACGAGCGCGGGGCGATCGATCCCGGGCGCAGCCGGCGAGAGCAGGGGGGACGTGAGCGTCTGACAGCCCTTGCACTGGGGCTGCGGCTGGGGGTGGTGGGAGGCCAGATGCAGGAGGCCGAAGCACAGCAGGATCAGCGTGGCGAAGCAGGCCAGCCTCCGGCGTTGCCGCCACCTCGCCCGGAGCGCATCTGTGGACATGGTGCCTTCGATGGTACACACCCCGGGGTGAATGTCAAAGCCCTCCGACGGGGGACCGGGGGATCACGTATGGGGCCCCGGTCGCGGGATCGATCTCGACCCGGGCCTCGGTCTCGTACACCGCCCGCACGAGGTCCGGCGTGAGCACCTCGAACGGACGGCCGTCCGCGACGATCCGCCCCGCGCTCAGCAGGACGAGCCGCGAGGAGAAGCGCGACGCCATGTTCAGGTCGTGGCTGATCGCCAGGATCGTGAGCCCGCTCTCGCGGTTGAGGCGGTGGAGGATCTCCCCGATCTGGAGCCTGTGCTTCAGGTCGAGGAACGCGGTCGCCTCGTCGAGAAGGAGGACGCGCGGTTCCTGGGCCAGCGCCCGGGCGATGAGCACGCGCTGCCGCTCGCCGCTGCTCAGCTCGCGCAGGGGCGTCTCCTCGAGACCGTGCAGATCCATCTCCCGCAGCGCGGAGCGCGCCACGGTCCGATCGCGCGGGCCCTCGAGACCGAGCAGGCCGAGATGAGGCGCCCGCCCCATGAGCACCATCTCCATGACGGTGAAATTGAACAGGACGCGGGACTCCTGCGGAACGACGGCCATGCGCACCGCCCTCTCGCGCGGTCTCATCGTCCGGAGCGGGCGTCCCCCGAGGAACACCTCCCCCTCCGAGGGGCCGAGCGTGCCGCTGAGAAGCCTGAGGAGAGTCGTCTTCCCGGACCCGTTGGGGCCGATCAATCCGAGGAACTCGCCCGGGCCGATCGCGAGGGCCATCCCCCGGAACAGGGCCGCGCGCGATCCGGGGTAGCGGAATTGAAGATCCCGCGCCTCCAGGATCGGCGGCGCCGATCGCGGCGCCCCGTCGCCGTCGCGGAACGGCTCAGTCAAAGTAGGTCTCCCCGCGGTGCCTGCGGTAGAGCCAGAGGAAGAGCGGGCCGCCCAGGAGGACCGTGAGCACGCCGACCGGTAGCTCGGTGGGGGCCAGGACGACGCGCGCCACCGTGTCGGCCAGCATGAGAAAGATGCCGCCCACGAGCGCCGCGGCCGGGATCAGCAGCCGGTGATCGGGGCCGAAGAGCAGGCGCGCGGCGTGCGGGACGATGAGCCCGACGAATCCGATGAGGCCCGTGACCGAGACGACGGACGCGGTCACGAGGGACGCGATCAGGATCGCTGCGACGCGCACGCGCTCCACCCGCACGCCGAGGGTGCGCGCCACCTCCTCGCCCGCGCTGATGAGATTCAGGTCCCGCCCGACGGCCGCCAGCGCCGCGACGCCCGCCGCGAGGATGAGGGCCAGCATGACGACGATCCCGTATCCTCCAGTCGGCACGTGGCCCACCATCCAGAGGATGACCCCCTGGATCCGGGTGAACTCGACGGCCGTCTCGATGAAGAGGATCAATCCGAGGTAGATCGCGTTCATGACGACCCCGATGAGGAGCATCGGATACGACGCAATCCGGCCGCGCACGCTCGCCAGCAGCACGATGACGGCGACGGTGGCGACCGCACCGACGAAGGCGGCCACGGTGCGCACGGGGACGAACAGCAGGAAGGCCGGCAGACCGGCCGCCGTGACGGCGATGGCGCCGAGGGCGGCGCCGCCGGAGATGCCGAGTATGTAGGGGTCGGCGAGCGGATTGCGCAACACCGCCTGGAAAGCCGTGCCGGCTGCGCCGAGCGCCGCCCCGGCGATCGCGGCCAGCAGGACGCGGGGAAGGCGCACGCGAAGGATCGTCGCCGCGGCGATGTCCCGCTCCTCGCCGGTGAGGCCGGTCGCGAGCAGATCAACCACCGTGTAGCCGCTGCTGCCGATGCTGGCGCAGATGGCCAGCGCGATCACGACGCCGATCGCGAGCAAGGAGAGCGTCGCCAGGAATCGCCGCGCCGTCAGGGGGGGCATGGGCGCACATCGTATCCCAGGTCGGCGGCGCCGGGGCGCGCCGCTCCGGCCGCGAAGCTTGACAGTGCCGGAGGCGGTCCCCTACTGTTCGTGTGCGCGCGGTGAGCCCCATGACCTCCGGGAGAAACGCCGGGTGTCCCTGCTGAGCACGTACGATCCGCCGCGGCTCCGACGGACCGCGTCCGGCCTCGCCGGGCGGCCCGGAGAATACGCCGACCTGTTCCTGGAGAGGCTCCGCGAGGCGGTCGTCGAGTGCCGGGACGGGAGGACCGAACGGGCGCTTCTGGGCCGTTCGGAAGGAGCGGCCGCACGCCGGTTCGATGGCGCCCGCACGCTGCACGCCTCGATCTCCGGCCTGGACATGGAGCGCCTCGCCGCGCTCGCAGCGCGGCTGAAAGAGGGAGCGCCGGAGCCGATGCTTCCCGGATCGCCGAAGTGCGCTCACGATCCCGATTCCCTCGAGCCCCTCGAAGATCTCGAAAGATACGTGGACGACATCCGCGCCGCGGCCGAGCGATCGAGCCGCGGCGACGTGCTCTTCGAGGGCCGCGGCCGGCTCCGTCGCAGGGAGATCGCCGTGGCGACGTCCGAAGGAGAGATCGTCGAGGAGGATCGATGCTGGGCGACCTTCAGCGTCCGGCTCCACCGTGGAGGAGGCTCGGGTAAGGCCGCGCCGGCGACGATCACGGACGGCGGGGGCGGAGTCGATCTGACGCGTCTGCGCGATCGCCATCCGCCGGAGGTCGTCGGCGCGAGGCTGGCGCGCCGGCTCGAGGAGGAGGAGGGGGAGTCGGTTCCCTCGCCGGCCGGGGAGACGATCGTCGTGCTGGCGCCCGGCGCCGGCGGCATCTTCTTCCACGAGTCGTGCGGGCACGCGCTGGAGGGAGACAACGCCGTCGCGGGACGATCGCCGTTCGCCGGATTGTTCGGAGAGCGGATCGGCCCCGCGGACCTGACGCTCATCGACGATCCGACGCTCGCCGGCCTCCCGGGCTCGCGCCGCGTCGACGACGAGGGGTGGCCGGCCGCCCCGACCGTCCTGATCGAGAAGGGGCGGCTCGTAGGACTGCTCGTCGATCGGGCGACCGCCCTGCGGACGCGCACGACGCCGACGGGGAGCGCCCGGCGCGAGTCGTACCGCGATCTCCCCCTGCCCCGCATGTCGAACACCTTCGTCCGCGAGGGCCCCAGAACACCGGCCGAGATCCTGTCGTCCGTCGGACGGGGGATCTACATCCAGGAGCTGGGGGCCGGCGAGGTCGACGCCTCGAGCGCGCAGTTCTCGTTCCGCGTCAAGCGGGCGTACCTGATCTCGGGCGGCCGGCTCATCGCGCCGATCGCGCCGGCCGTGGTCTCGGGCGACGGAGTCCGGGCTCTGCGCGATATAAAGATGATAGGCGGGGATCTGCGCTTCGACGGCGGTGCGGGGGAGTGCGGCAAGGACGGCCAGCGCGCCCGCGCGGCGGTGGGCCAGCCGACGATTCGGGTGGACGGGCTGGTCGTCCGGCCGGCGCACGCGTGATGGGCGGAGCGGAATGGATCGACGCGATCCTGAAGACCGCCCGCTCGTCCGGAGCGCTCGAGGCCGAGGCGTACGTCAAGTCGGCGTGGGGGCGCCGCGTCGCCCTGCAACCGGCCGCCGCCGACGTCGATCGACGGCTCACGTTCTCGACCCTCTCGGAGCGCGGCGTGGCTCTCAGGATTCGCGACGGCCGCGGACGCTGGGGATTCGCCTGGCGCTCGGCGGGGGGCGAGGTGAACGCCGCGGGGCTCGTGTCGGACGCCCTCGATTCGGCCCGCCGGGTCTCTCCCGCAGACGACCCCGAGGCGCCGGGGCGCGCTCCCCTGGCGGTCCCGTGGGACGCCGGCGGTGAGGCCGGCGACCTGGGGATCCGGGATGATCGCTGGCTCACAACACCGGACGAGGGCCTCGTCGATTTTCTCGCGGAGTCGGCCAGCGCCGCGTCGAATGTCGCCGGACGCTGCGCCCGGGTCGAGAGAGCGCTGCTCAGCGCGGCGCGGGTCACGATCCTCCTGGCGAACAGCCGCGGGCTGCACGGGGCGTACGAAAAGACGCCGGCGCTTCTCTCGCTTTCGATGACGCCGGCGGAGCCGGGCGCGCGCGCTTCGATCGAAGAGCGATCCGGCTGCAGCATGGATCTCATCAGCCCGCGCGAATGCGGCGTGGCGGCGGCGCTCCGATCCCTTCCCGTTCGCCCGGCCGCCGCGGCTCCCGAGACTCATCCCCCGCTGATCCTCCCGCCCCGGTCGGCGGCGTCGTTCCTCGCCGCGATGCTTCCCGTCCTGCTGGGGAGCGGTGCCGGTCCCGGCCTGATGGCGGAGGTCGATCCCGGCGGCGGACCGGGCCCGGCAGTCGGGTCCTCTCTCGCCGGCGGCCTGACGCTCGTCGAGGACGGGCGCGCGCCCGGAATGGTCGCGAGCGGTCCGTTCGACGGCGTCGGACGCCGCACGTCGAGGACGGTGCTGCTTCGGGACGGCGCGCGATGCGGGCGACTCTCGGCCCTGGACGGGCACACCGTCCGCCTCTCGTACCGCGAGCCTCCCCGTGTCGGCCCGTCGACTTATATCCTGGAAGCCGGAGCCGAGGGAGGCGGCGCGGCCGATGCGTCGCTCGTTGCCGAGGTCGCGCTTCTCACGCCGGGCCCCGTCCGGTGGAGGATCCGGGTGCTGCGCGGAGACTGGTGGACCGGCGGCTCGCCGGCGGGACCGGCGGACGGTCTCATGTGGGAAGGGCCGCCGTCGAGGATTCTGGCCGGGCTTCGGCCGCACGGTGGCCCCCCGGGCTTCTTCCACCCGGGCATGCCGATCGGCGCTCCGCCGCTCCTGATCGAAGGGCTCGGACCATGGATCGTGGAGGCGGTGTCGAGGCGGCCGGAGGCCGGCCCCGCCCGGGCCCCCGCCGCGTGGCCGTCCCCTCCGCCTGAGGATCACCCGGTGTAGGACAGGATGTGCTCCTCCAGGCAGGCGTAGATCGGGTCGTATCGTCGCGAGCGTACCAGGTTCTCGCGGATCGATCGGATCGTTCTCGGCACGTAGCCGAGGTACGGGACGAGGCCGCGTTCGGTCGCGAGATAGGCGAACGTTCCGAGATCCTTGATGTTCCGCTGCAGAGCGACCCGGTCGAAGTCCCGCCGGAACTCCTCCGGGCCGCACCCCAGGTCCCGGGCCAGCCGATCGATCATCTCCCGCGCCAGATCCTCCCCGACGTCGAGCGAGGAGTCGCGCAGCAGCGAGGCCGCGTCGTAGGTGTAGGGGCCCATCCGGGCGTCCTGGAAGTCGATCAGGTGAATGCGCCCCCGGCGGACCATCAGGTTGCGTGACTGAAAATCACGGTGACAGTAGACGCGGGGCAGGTCGGCGCACTCCCGGGCCAGATCGTCGTAGAAGCGGCGCAGGAGCCGCTCGTCGGCCGGCCGGGGCCGGAGGCGCCTGAGCCCTCCGACGAAGTGACGGTGGAAGTGGTCGAGCTCGAAACGAAACCTGTCGCCGTCGAGGGCGTTTCTGGCGGCGAAGTCGCTTCCGCGCATCGCCCCGGGCGCCCTCCTCTGGAACAGCACGATCAGGTCGCAGGCCTGCCGGTAGAGATCCCTCTTCGCCGCGGACGCCCGGCGGCCGCTCAGACCGAGCAGATGCCGCTGCAGCGTCCTGTCCCCCAGATCGCCCACGATCACGACCCCCGATCGCTCATCGACGGCGATCAGGGGTGGGACCGGAGCACCGATCTCGCTCAGAATGCGATGGTTGGTGACGAACGCGGACAGGTCTTCGAGCGGGGGCGGATGAATCATGACGATGGCAGTGCCCCGGCTCCCTCGTGCCCGGTAAAAGCGCCTGCTCGAAGCATCCCCGGCGACCGCGGTCAGCCGCACGGAGGGGCCGAGCGCCTTCCGGAGAAGCCCGGCGGCCCGGGGCGCGAGCGCTGGAGCTTCATGACGCGGAGTCACTTCAGATGCCGGCCAGGTAACAGGTCCCGACCCGCTCC
This sequence comes from Candidatus Polarisedimenticolia bacterium, assembly GCA_041580375.1. Lineage (GTDB taxonomy): Bacteria > Acidobacteriota > Polarisedimenticolia > Gp22-AA2 > Gp22-AA2 > JAPUIN01. The sequence continues at coordinate 7,649 of JBFGDZ010000041.1, read as the reverse complement.
AGGCGATCCTTCGGTCCCTGGAAGCCGTCCCACCTGAGGAGCATCTTTCCCGACAGGGAGACGCCGGGAGGCACACAGACCCCGGATGTGACGATGCAGTCGGCCAGCCGGGCGCCGTCCCCGATCCGCGCCCCGTCCCAGACGATGGTCGATCGGAGGCTGCACCCGTCGCCGATCCGCACCTGGCGGCCTGTGATCACGCCACCGAGGTGGACACCGCTCCTCCCGACGACCGTCCCGCGCCCGAGCAGGATCGGGGGCTCGAGGACGGGCCCGCCGGGCAGGGTGACGCCGTCGAGGAAGATCCCCTCCGCGGCGCGCAGGCCCTTCAGGGCATCGCCCCCTCCATGGCTCAGCAGGGCGATCGATCCGTCGATGTACAGTCGCGGCGTGCCGAACTCCCTCCAGAACCCCGAGTGGATGTGAGCCCTGATCGCCTTCCCCTCCTCGAGCAGGCGGGGATAGACGTCCCGGTTGATCTCCACGCGACCCCCGGCCGGTATGGCATCGAGGACCTCCGGCTCCAGAAGGTGGAGCCCCGTGAAGGTGTAGCGTCCGGCGTTCGGGGGCGTCCGGTCGGCCGGCCGGCCGGCGATGCTGTGGATGCGCCCGCCCTCTCCCACCTCGACGACGCCGTAGTTCGCCTGGTGCCGGGGAGTGGTCAGCACCATGGTGACGAGCGCGCCCGACCGGTGATGTTCCCTGACGGCGGCTGCCAGATCGCAGTCGATGACGAAGTCGCTGTTCATGAGGACGAAGGTTCCGGAGTCACGGAAGAAAGAGCCGGCTTTTTTGAGGCCTCCCGCCGTGCCGAGGATCTGGGGCTCCTCCGAGTAGCTCACCCGCACCTGGAGGCGGCTGCCGTCCCCCACCATCCCCCGGATCGACTCGGGGAGGTGATGCAGGTTGATCATCACGTCGGACACGCCGTGGCGCCGCAGGTACTCGAGAGTGTGAGCGATCAGGGGGCGATTGAGGAGAGGGATGGTCGGCTTGGCCCGCGTTTCCGTCAGCGGGCGCATTCTCTCGCCGAAGCCCGCCGCCAGGACCATTCCCTTCATGATGCTAATTCACCATAAGTCGGCGCGACGACATCCCGCAAAACGCCCATCCTGCAGGGATTGTGGAAAAACTGGCCATGGCGAATTCCCCTGATCACCAGGGGTGTTCGTTGCCGTAAGCGCAATCAGCCCGGAGCGCGGCGGGGACCTCGACCCGGCCGGGTCGGATCAGCGATCCTCGAACAGCATGTCACGGACCGGCAGACCCCGTTCCGTCTGATGCTCGCGGTGGAGGGCGAAGTAGCTCGAGGCAATGTAGTCCTCTTTCCTGTAGCCGAGCCGGGCCGCCGTTTCGTCGATCCACTCCCGGGGACCCTCGAGCTCGAAGAAATCCCCGATCGGGGTCTCGTCGACCGTGATCAGATGATCGGAGCAGGAGTAGACCTCCCGATACTTCTGATACCGGAACAGCGGCCGAAGGCCGATCTTCTCGAGGATCGCGGCCGCCGTCTCCCCGTCGCCGATCGCCACCTCGATCTCCTCGCGCACTTTGGCGCCGTTCTCCACCCTGCCGCCGTCCTTGTAGGTGAGCCGGGCGCCCTGATCCTGGAGGCGCAGCCGCAGCATCGCGCCGCGCGTCTTCAGCGCGAAATCGGGGTAGTCGTACAACTGATTGTCCTCGAATGCCCTGGGCTGCACCAGGCGGGCGCCGATGTCGCGGAGCCGGTCCCGAAGCCCCTCGGTCTTCTCGATCTGGAGCTTGACCTCGATCTCCGTTCCGATCATGGCGGGTAGATTATCACACGGAATTCGCCGTCCCTCCTGGCTCCGCAGGACGGCGGGCCGACCGTGGGAGGGAGCGCGCGGAGAGGTTGACACCGGGGCGGGGTGCGCATAACGTGTGCCCCCTCCCGGCCGGCATCGAGGATCACCCCGTGGGCAAAACGACGAAAGCGACCATCCTCTTCCTCGCCCTCGTCATCGCCTACGTCCTTTACCGCAGCATGACGATCGTCGAGTTCGAGTGCGAGGTCTGCGTCACCTTCCAGGGGCAGACGGTCTGCCGGACGGCCGCTTCCGGAACCCGTGACGCCAGCATCGACAGTGCCGTCACCAGCGCCTGCGGAACGCTCGCTTCGGGGATGACCGAGTCGATCCGCTGCCAGAACACCCCGCCGGATCGCGTCGTATGCTCGGAGAAGTGACCCCCGCGCCGGCTCCGGCGGGGTTCCGCTCGCTGGCGAGCGCGACCCGCTAGAGGGCTCGTTCGTTCTGGATGAGGAGCGACTCGAAGTTGTCGTTCAGGGTGACGCGCGAGGGTCGATCCGGGCTTCGCAGGAGAATGTGGGCGGATCCTTCGTCGATTGTCCAGGGTGGTGTCCTGAACCGTAGCACGACGGCCGGAGGGGGATCAAGCAGGCCGGGGCGGTTCCCCGGGGCGCGGCGGGCGCCGCCGCGGGCGGCGCGGGCCCGGGCCGGCGGTGGCGGCCGCGTCAGACCGTGGGGATGACGGAGCGGGGATCGACCTCGGTGCGGTTGCGCCCGGCGTTCTTCGCGCGGTACATGGCGTCGTCGGCCGCCTGCACCAGGTCCTCGGGTTTCTGGATCCTCCGGTTGATCGGGAAGGTGGCGACGCCGGCCGAGGCGGTGATCCGGATGCCCTCTCCGCGGTCGTTCTCGAAGGCGCGTTCCGCCGCTGCGCGGCGGATGCGGTTGGCGAGCCGCTCCGCCTGGACCGCCGTGGTGTGCGTGAGGAGCACGGAGAACTCCTCGCCGCCGTAGCGGGCCACGATGTCGGTCTCGCGCGCCGTGCGCAGCATGAGATCGGCGAACTCCTTCAGGACGCGATCCCCGACGACGTGGCCGTGGGCATCGTTCACCTCCTTGAAGTGATCCAGGTCGAGCATCACCAGGGAGAGGGGGTTCTCGTAGCGCCGGGATCGTTTCATCTCGTCGGCGAGGCGCTCCATGAAGTAGCGGTAGTTGTAGAGCTGCGTCTTTTCGTCCACGAGGATCAGGCGCGACATCCTCTCGTTGGCCGACCGGAGATCCTCGTTGGCGCGCTCGAGGGCGCGGAAGACCTCCCGCTTCTTCAGCATCGTGCGGACGCGCGTGTCGACCTCCTCGAAGGTGAACGGCTTCATGATGAGATCGTCCGCGCCGGTCTCGTCGAAGATGGCGCTGCGCTGTGTGTCGTCCCGGCCCGTGAGGACGATGATCGGTATGGTCGAGAACCGGTGCTCCTTCTTCAGCTCCTTCGCGACGCACAGGCCGTCCACCTCGGGCATCACCTTGTCGACCAGAATGAGGTCGGGAGGGTCGTTGCGGGCCAGCTCGAGTGCCTCCCGTCCGTCCCTGGCGCAGCGGACGTAGTAGTCCTGCGACGAGAGCCATTCCCTCAGAAGGCCCAGATTGTCCTCGCGATCGTCGGCGACCAGGATCCTGTAATGATTGGCCATGTCAGTCCATCTGCTTCCTCAGGAAGGTGGGGATGTCGAGCTCGTCCTGCAGCGAGGAGTAGTTGGCTCCCGCCTGGGCGTCGGCCGGCTGCACCGACGGGTGGGAGGGGCCCCGGCGCAGGAACGAGGGGGTGTCGAGATCACGCCCGGGTCGGACCGGGGCGGGCTCGCCGCGTCCGGGATAGGCGCGCCCGGCGGCGTTCCGCGCGTCGGCGTGGGCTGCCGCCTCGCGGTTGAAGCCGGTGGCGATGACGGTGATCTTGATCTGCTCGCTCATCTCCTTGTCGATGACGGTGCCGAAGATGATGTTCGCCTCCGGATCGGCCGTACGCTGCACCAGGCTGGAGGCCTCGGCCACCTCGTGCAGGGTCATGTCGGTGCCGCCGGTGATGTTGATCAGGATCCCCCGCGCCCCGTCGATGGTGGCGTCCTCGAGCAGAGGCGATGTGATCGCGCGCTGCGCCGCCTCCACGGCGCGGTTGCCGCCCGAGGCGACGCCCGTGCCCATGAGCGCCATGCCCATGCCGCTCATGATCGTCTTGACATCGGCGAAGTCCAGGTTGATCTCGCCCGGGATCGTGATCAGGTCGGAGATCCCCTGCACGGCCTGCCTCAGCACGTCGTCGGCGAACAGGAAGGCGGCCGACAGCGGCATCGACTTGTCGACCGAGTTGAGCAGCTTCTCGTTGGGGATGCAGATGACCGTGTCGACGCTCTCCTGCAGCTCCTTGAGCCCCTGCTCGGCCTGATCGGCGCGCTTGCGCCCCTCGAACCCGAAGGGCCGCGTCACGACGGCTACGACGAGGGCTCCCAGCTCGGACGCGAGGCTGGCGATGATCGGCACCGCGCCGGTCCCGGTCCCGCCGCCCAGGCCGGCCGTGATGAAGACCATGTCGGCCCCCTGCAGCGCCTCGATGATCTTCTCCGAGTCCTCCAGCGCCGCCTGCCGGCCGATCTCCGGATTGCTGCCGGCGCCGAGGCCCTTGGTCAGCTTGCCGCCGATCTGCAGCTTCAGCGGCGCCTGGGACTTCTTCAGGGCCTGGCAGTCCGTGTTGGCGACGATGAACTCCACCCCCTGCAGGTTGGTGGAGATCATGCGGTTCACGGCGTTGCTGCCGCCGCCGCCGACGCCCATCACCTTGATGTCGGCTCCAACCATCCGTGTCTCGTCGAAGGAGATCCGGGGCCGTTCGTTCGGATCCTTCGGGTCCATGAGTATCATCCTGACCTCCTCTAGAAGAGCTCGCTCAGCCAGCCCCGGACCATGTGGGTCATCCGGGAGAAAGAGAAGTGCTCCGCCATCCGCTGCGCGGGTCGCTCGCGCTGGCGGGCGCCGTAGAGCGCCAGCCCGACGGCCGTGGTGTAGACCGGTGTGCGCACGGAGTCCGCGAGCCCGCCGATCTCGGCCGGCGCGCCGCGTCCCACCGGCGCGTCCAGGGCGTCCTCCGCCATCTCCACAATCCCCTCCAGCATCGCCCCGCCTCCCGTGAGGACGACGCCGGCGTGGATCGAGCGCTCGAAGCCGCTGCGGACGAATTCCTCGGCGATCAGACCGAAGATCTCCTCGACGCGCGGCTGGATGATCTCGGACAGGATCTGGCGCGACAGGACGCGCGACTTGCGGCCGCCCACGCTCGCCACCTCGATGGTGTCCTCGTGATCGACGAGAGACGCCATCGCGCACCCGTGTCGGCGCTTGATCTTCTCCGCCTCCGGGACCGGCGTGCGCAGGCCCACGGCGATATCGCTCGTCACGTGGTCGCCGCCGGCGGGCAGGATGGCGATGTGCCGGATCGTGCCGTTCTCGAAGATCAGAACGCTGGTGTTCCCGCCCCCGATGTCCACGAGTGCGACCCCCATGTCCTTCTCGTCCTGGGTCAGCACCGCCTCGGCCGCGGCCAGCTGCTCCAGGACCATCTCCTCGACCTCGATCCCCGCGCGATTGACGACGTTGACCAGATTCTGGGCCGCCGTGACCGAAGCCGTGACGACGTGCACGTTGGCCTCCAGCTTGGCGCCGGTCATCCCGACCGGATCGAGGATGCCGGCGTGATCGTCGACCGAGAATTCCTGCGGCAGGACGTGGAAGATCTCGCGGCCGGGCGGGATGTTCACCGCCCCGGCGGCCTCCAGGACCCGCCGGACGTCCTCGCGCGACACCTCGTGATCCCGCCCCGAGATGGCGACCACGCCGCGACTGTTGAGGCCGCGCACGTGCGGCCCGGCGATCCCCACGAACGCGCGCTCCACGGAGCAGCCGGCCATCAGCTCGGCCTCCTCGACGGCCTGCTTGACGGACGCCACGCAGGCGTCGAGGTTCACGACGACGCCCTTGCGCATGCCGCGCGAGGGGCACGAGCCGACACCGATCACCTGGAGCCGCCCCGTCTCGTCCGGCTCGGCGATCAGGACGCCGACCTTGGTCGTGCCGATGTCGAGGCCGACGATCAGCGGACTCCGTCTCGACATCTCAGCGGCCCCCCTTCAGAAGCGGCCGGAACGCGATCCGATCCCGGAAGCGCAGGTCGACGTACGCGCCGTCGCCGAAGTGCGTCGCCAGGTACTCGCGCATGGCGAGGTACCGGTCGAAGTTGGTCCCGAACTTCCGCGGATGGAGCCGCACCGGCGGGCCCCCGTCGTTCAGGCGCAGCGTCACGCGATCCTCGCGCGCGAGATCGATCTCGGAGATCTGCCGGACGAAATCGGGGTGGGAGTCCTCGAGGAAGCTCAGAAGCGCGAGGCCGCGCGCGAGCTGCCCGCTCCTCCGCTCTTCGTCCTTCCCGGCCAGGCCGGTGAAGATCGGAAACGAGTAGTCGCTCGTCTCCTCCCCGTAGAGATCGATGCGGGTGCCCGAGCCGTCCACGAGCCAGACCTTCCCCGCGATCATCGCGAGGCCCCGTGGAGCGCGCTCGAGGACGGAGCAGAAGAGGCCGTCCGGGAGCACGCGCTTGAGCGTGACGCCCTCGACCCACGAGAACTTCGACAGCTCCGATCGCAGTTTCGCGAGGCTGATCCGGAACAGGTTCCGGCCGCGGTAGCGATCGAGGGCCGCCTGCATCTCGGCGCGCGGCGCCCGGATCGTCCCGGCGATCTCGACGTGCTTCAGATTGAATCGCGGCGCGTGGGTCAGGTAGTAGCGCGCGGCGTAGGCCGTGCCCCCGGCGAGGCCGAGCCCGAACAGGATCCCGAACGCGATCAGTCGTCGGCGCAGGATCCGCCTGCGCCGGCTGCGACGGAGCTCGCGGGTCTGCTCGCGACGCAGGAAGACCGGTTTCTGACGTTGCGAGGCGCGCTTCATGCCCAGACGATCACCTCCCGATCCAGAGTCACGCCCGACTCTCTGAGGACCGCGTCGCGAACCGTCTCGATCAGGCTCATCACGTCGCTGAACGTGGCGCCCCCCCGGTTGATGATGAAGTTCGCGTGCACGTCCGAGACGATCGCGGCCCCCGCCGAACGGCCCTTGAGGCCCGCGGCGTCGATGAGCCGTCCCGCGTGGTCCCCCTCGGGATTCCTGAAGATGCACCCGGCGTTGCGCGCCCCGGTCGGCTGCGTCCGCACACGGCGGTCGTGATAGGAGCGCACCCGCTCCGCGACGCGCGCCGGGTCGTCGGGCGACAGGCGGAGCGTCGCCGCGGCGACGAACCGATCGCCGAGCCCGGGGCTCGAGCGGTAGGCGAACGTGCCCGGGCCGCTGCGGACCTCCTCGATCCTCCCGTCGCGGGAGATGACCGTGACCGACTCGACCGCCCCGCCGAACGCCCCCTCGTGCCAGCCCGCGTTCATCCGGACGCAGCCGCCGACGCTGCCCGGGATCCCCTCGGCGAACTCCAGCCCTGCCAGGCCGGACCGCGCGAGGCGCTTCACGAGCTTAGGCGCCGAGTAGCCCGACTCCACGCTGACGATCTCCCGATCGATGCGCGGCTCGGCGGCGAGGCCCTCCGAAGCGATCACCACGAACGGCGGCCCCCCGTCCGCCACGAGGAGATTCGAGCCCGCTCCCAGGAACTCGAACGGGACCTCCGCCTCCGTCAGCCGCTTCAGCAGCGCGGCGAGGGCCGCGGCTTCCTCCGGAACGACGAAGTAGCGTGCCGGACCGCCGACCCCGAGCGACGTGCGCGATCGCATTGGCACGTTCTCGAGCACGCGCACGCCGGCGCTCTCCTTCAGGATCGCCTCCGCACTCCCG
>JBFGDZ010000040.1:0-21745 GCA_041580375.1 Candidatus Polarisedimenticolia bacterium | reverse complement strand
CCGTGCGTTCGTTCTACGACGCCGTCGTCTCGCGGGCGGCCCAGCCGATCATCGGCGAAGAGACCGAGGACATCTGGCTCGACCGGCTCGACGAAGGAGGCTTGAAGGAGCGGCTGCGAGGGGCGGGGGTGATCGACGCGGAGCCGATCCTGCGGCCCGTGCAGCTGATCCGGCGCCGCCTCCAGGAGGCGCCGGGGTCGGTGGCCGAGCGTCGACGGCTGCTCCGGAAATCCGGAACGGCGCTGCTGCAGATGGCCGCAGCCACGCCCAATCCCCGGCGCGCGTTCACCAATCTCGAGCGCCTGATCGCATCGCTCGCCTCGCATCCCGAGAGACTGGATCGCTTCCTCGCGCACCGCGAAACCCTGGGGCCGATCGTGCAGGTTCTCGGCCGCAGCCACCTACTCGCGGCCCTCCTGATCCGCCAGCCCCGTATCCTCCGCACGATGGAAGACCGCGTGAGGGTCGTCCGGACGATGAGCGCCGAGGACTATCGCCAGGCCCTCCTGGAGGGATCGGAGAGATCCCGCGGCGGCGTGGGGGCCCGCGTGGCGTCCCTGCGACGACGCCAGCAGGAGGAGCTGGCGACGATCGCCCTGCGCGACATCAACCGACAGGCGACGCTACGACAGGTCCTCAAGAGCCTGTCCAATCTCGCCGACGCCGTCGTCGAAACGGTTCTCCGGCTGGAGCGAGAGCAGATGGAGGCGCGCGCCCCCGGCCTCGTGCCCGATCGGGGTCTCGCCGTCCTGGGTCTGGGGAGGCTGGGATACCGGGAGATCGATTTCGGCTCGGATCTCGATCTGGTCTTCGTGCGCGACGGCGGGGACGCCGCTCCCGATGCCGTCGCGGCGGTCCATCGATGGAGCGAGAGCGTGGTCCGCACGCTCGGGACCCTGAGCCGGGACGGACAGCTCTACAAGGTCGATCTCCGTCTGCGCCCATCCGGTCGTGAAGGGGAGCTGGTGCCGACTCTGGACGGGCTCGTCGACTATTTCCGTGGACCCGCGGAGGTCTGGGAGATGCAATCGTTTCTCAAGGCCAGGCCCGTCGCCGGCGATCTCGTGCTCGGCCGGCGCGCCGCGGAGGCGATCGAGACGATCATCCTGGAGCGCGCCCGCTCCATGGGGCCGTCGCGGGTCTCCAGGTCGGTCGAGGACATGCGGCAGAGGATCCTGAACGAGGCGGCCGCACCGGGCAGCGTGAAGCTTGGGGAAGGCGGACTGATCGACGTGCATTTCGCGATCGATCTCCTGCGCCTCCGGCACGGCGTGCCCAATCCGGAGGACAAGGACACCCTGAGGCTCCTGACCCACCTCCACGGCCTCGGCCATCTCCCCGAAGCCCTCCTCGGTCCGCTGTATGAGGGATACCTCTTCCTGCGATCGCTCGAGCATGCGATGAGGCTGGTATTCGATCGTCCGCTCGAGCAGCTCCCGGGTGATCCGGACCGTCTGGAGGAGCTGGCCGCGGCCCTGGAGCCCGAACTCGCTTCCGGCGCGGGCACCGCGGATGCGCTCCGTGAACAGTTCGAGCGCCACACGGCCCGCGTGCGCGAAGCCTACGCGAAGATCCTTCGCGAAACCTGACGGGAGGAGCCGATTTCCACACTCTCTGTGAAAAAGTCTGTGAATAAGGGATGCGTCGCCGCGCGAATCATCTTGACGGTCGGGGGGATAGAGCGGTTTGCACACGATCCGGTCACCGGCCGATCCGGGCCGTCGCGGGCCGCCGTCGTGCGCCCGCGGGCGCGGCGCGTGTTTGACATCGTTCCGGCCGTTCCATTATCATCACGCGGTCGCGCACGCATAACTCACTGCTGCGCAAAGGCATAGCGTCGTGGCCTCGGACCCTTTCAAAGATCTGATCATCCGTCGCAAGAAAGGTGAGACGGTCTACCGGGAGGGGGACCTGGGGAGCGAGATGTACGTCGTCCAATCGGGAGCCGTTCTCATCTACCGCGAGTTCGAGGGCGCCCGCCAGGAGCTGGCGGTGATGGAGAAAGGGGATTTCTTCGGGGAGTTCGCCCTCCTCGAGGGCCTGCCGAGGACCGCCAACGCGGAGGCGATTGAGAACAGCGAGCTGATCGAGATCAACAGCACGACGTTCGACAAGATGATCCGCGGCAACATCGAGATCGCGGTCCGCATGCTGCGCAAGCTCAGCCACCGCCTCCAGGAAGCGAGCCAGAAGATCGAGTCGATGGGGCGCGGCGCCGCCGCCGGCAAGTCCACGACCGCCCGACCGGAGCAGATCGACACGGACCGGCCGGCCGAGGCCCCGCCGCTCGCCCCCGACGCCGCTCCGTCGGCGGGCGTGCAGGCCGTCCCGATGCCGATCGCGGACGTCGAGGTGCCCGAGGGAGCGCGCGGGATCCTCGTCCTGGAGGGCGGGTCGCGGCATTTCCCGATCACGGGCGATACGGCGATCATCGGTCGATACGATCCCGTCACCGGCACGCGGCCCGACATCGATCTCACCCAGGTCGACATCAATCGGTCGGTCTCCCGTAGGCACGCGCGCATCGTCCAGCAGGATGACGGCTTCCATCTGTTCGAGGAGGTGGGGGCCCTCAACGGCACGTTCGTGAACGGACAGCGCCTCACGACGGGAAAGCCGGCGCCGGTCGCCAGCGGAGACAAGGTCGCGCTCGGCATGGTCTCCCTCGTCTTCAAGGCCGCCGATGGGACGAACAAGAAACCGTCGTCCCCCAAGGGCTCGTGAGCCGCCGCGGCGCCGCCCCGTGATGTCGCCCTCCCGCCGTTCCCGGGTTCTATCCGGATTCCGGCCGACCGGACCGATGCACATCGGCCATCTGGCGGGCGCGCTGGAGAACTGGGTGCGCCTGCAGGACACGCACGACTGCTACTTCGCCATCTGCGACTGGCACGCGCTGACGAGCGATTACGCGGAGACGGGGTCGCTCAAGGAGTACATCGTCGACATGGCCATCGATTGGATGGCCTCCGGACTGGATCCCGAACGCTGCACCCTTTTCGTCCAGTCGCACGTGCCGGAGCACGCCGAGCTCCACCTGCTCCTCTCGATGATCGTGCCCGTGCCCTGGCTCGAGCGCGTGCCCTCCTACAAGGAACAGCAGCAGCAGGTTACCCAGAAGGATCTGACCAATTACGGATTCCTCGGCTACCCCGTGCTTCAGTGCGCCGACATCCTGATCTACCGGGCCGAGTTCGTTCCGGTGGGGGAGGACCAGCTGCCGCATCTCGAGCTGTGCCGGGAGATCGCGCGGCGATTCAACCTTCTATACGGGGAGGTGTTCCCCGAACCGAAGGCCCTGACGACGCGGAACCCCCGGCTGCCCGGCACCGACGGTCGCAAGATGAGCAAGTCCTACGGCAACGCCGTCAATCTGGGCGACCCGAAGGACAGGATCCGGGAGAAGATCCTCAAGATGGTGACCGACCCGGCCCGCAAACGGCGGCAGGATCCCGGTGATCCCGACGTCTGTCCCGTGTTCGACTTTCACAAGGCTTTCAGCGACGAGGCGACGCGCACGATGGTCGACCGGGAGTGCCGGCGGGCCGGCATCGGCTGCGTCGACTGCAAGACGGCGCTCCTCGGGCATCTGGAGCCGTTCCTCGCCCCGTTTCAGGAGCGTCGCGCGGCCCTTCTCGAACGGCGCCCGCGCGTGCTGGAGATTCTCGCGGAAGGCGCCCGGCGCGCTCGCGGCGAAGCGCGCGCCACCCTCGACCGCGTGCGACGGGCCATGCGCATCGACCCGGAGGAGGCCTCATGAGCGGCGAGCCCGCCTCGATCCCGGAATTCGAAGGACGCCACGTTCCGTGCCACGTCCGGCTTCAGTCCTTCCGGGGGCCGATGGAGGTTCTGCTCCATCTGATCCGCACGGAGGAGATCGACGTCTCCGACGTGCCGATCGTGGACGTCGCGCGACAGTACGACGCCTATCTCGATGGGATGCGGCGGATCGATCTCGAGGCCGCCGGGGAGTACCTGCTGATCGCGGCGACCCTGACGCACCTCAAGTCGCGCCGACTTCTACCCGCCGATCCGGCGATGGCGGAGGAGGCGGACGAGATCGCGCTCGACGAGGCCGCCATCCTGGCCGGCCTCCCGCTGCTGCGCCGCGCCGCCGAGCACCTGCAGGAGCGCGAGGCGGCCATGGAGCTCGTCTATCACCGGCCTGCGGGCCGCATCTCGGAGTTCGCGGGCGAGCAGGGGATCGAGGCCGATCTGTTCTCCCTCGTGAAGGCGCTGCAGGCCGTCCTCGTCCGCGTCCAGGAATCGGAACGGGCGATCATCTCCCGCGAGCGCATGTCGCTCGTCGATCGGCTCAACTGGCTGATCGAGACCCTGCAACGAAAGGCCCGCATTCCTTTCGGCGAGCTGTTCGAGGGCGTGCCCGATCGCCTGACCTGCATCCTCACGTTTCTGGCGCTGCTCGAAGCGATCCGGCTCCGCGTGGCCCGCGCCCTGATCCGCCATCGCGGGGGCGACATCCTGATCGTCTCGGCGGACGGAGGGGCGGACGTCCGGGACGCCTCCGCGCCGGAGCCCCGCCCGCATGCCTGACGCTCCGGCGCCCCCGCACGACCGGGAGGCCCTGCTCGCCATCGTCGAGGCGCTGATCTTCGCGGCCGAGGAGCCGCTGACCCTGGACGATCTCGTCGATCTGTTTCCCCAGGAATCGAGGGATGCCCTCGACGGCACCCTCGAGGAGATCGTGCGATCCTACGCGGCCGCCGACCGCGGGCTGCGGGTCTCGCGCGTGGCCGGCGGGTACGCGATCACGACCCGTCCCGAGCTCGGAGAGTGGGTGCGCGCTCTGTTCCGTTCGCGCAACCGGCGCCGGCTCTCCGCGGCGGCTCTCGAAACCCTCGCGATCGTCGCCTATAGGCAGCCGATCACGACTCCGGAGATCCAGGCTCTCCGGGGCACCGATCCGAGCGCGGTCCTGCAGAATCTCCTCGACAAGAAGCTGGTCCGGATCCTGGGCCGCAAGAAAGTGGTCGGGAAGCCCATCCTGTACGGAACGACGCGCGACTTCCTCGCGCACTTCGGTCTCAACTCGCTGGACGATCTCCCGACCGTGGAAGAGTTCGGCGGCCCCGCCGCGCTGGGCGCGCACCCGGCCCGGCCGACCGACCCCCCGCCGGAAATGGGGGCGGCGCCGCCGGACCCCGCGGGGGAGTTTGCGGGCGATCCCGCGGTGGACGGTCATGGCAGCGAAGAGACGGACACGGAGCGTGGCGGGGGAGACGGCTGAGCCGCCGCGCGGCCCCCTCCGGCTGCAGAAGTTCCTGGCGTCGTGCGGCGTGGCCTCGCGGCGCGAAGCCGAACGGTTCATCCAGGCCGGCCGCGTCGCCGTGAACGGGCGCATCGTCAATACACCCGGGCTCGTCGTCGATCCCGGACGGGATGCCATCCGTCTGGACGGGCGCCGCGTCCGCACCGAATCGCGGCGCGTCTATTACCTGCTCCACAAGCCCCGCGGTTACATCACCACCTCGTCCGACCCGCGGGGTCGGCGCACCGTCCTGGACCTGGTGCCCCGCGTGCGGGAAAGGGTTTTTCCGGTGGGGCGGCTCGACTGGAACAGCGAGGGACTCCTCATTCTCACCAACGACGGCGATCTGGCCCATCGCCTGACCCATCCGAGCAATCACGTCCCCAAGGTCTACCGGGTGAAGGTCAAGGGAGACGTGGGCCCGGCCATTCTCGAGGGCGTGCGGCGAGGCATCGTCCTGGACGGGCGGCGAACGCGGCCGGCACGGGTGCGGCGCCTCACGTCGCGGACGAACTGCTGGCTGGAGATCACCCTGCTGGAGGGCCGGCGAAACCAGATCCGGAGGATGTTCCGGCGCCTCGGCCATCCGGTGCTCAAGCTCAGGCGAGTCGCCATCGGACCGATCGCGGATCGCTCGCTGATGCCCGGCCGGTTCAGGGAGCTCACTCCGGAGGAGGTACGCCGGTTGCGCGGGGCGCCCTGATCCGCCATGGTCGCCCCGAATCGGCGACCGCCGGGCCCCGCAAATGCGCGCCGGACGGGCACGGCGGAGTGTCCGTAATTCAATGAAAACAAAGTTTTTCTTCTTGACACCTCCCCGGCCGGCGCGTATAGTTGCCCCATCCTGCCAGCAGGTGCCGGCCCGCCAGAGAAGCAGATCGACCCGGGCTGAACGCCGCTCCGGGGCAGGATGGACGGTCCGGGACCCGCCGTCGGAAGGGGGGCCGGGCCGCGCGCCCCGAGGCGCGGCGTCAGAGGCAGCACCGGCCCGCGCGAGCGGAGCCTGAAAACTAACGAATGAGGAGGCACCCCACTGCATGGATGTACAGAACATGAACGATGATCCCGCCTCGGGACAGATCGAATCGCGTCCCCAAAAGATGTCCCATTCCTCGAAGAACAAACGCCGCGAGACCCTGAGAGTGCTGGAGGGCGTCGACGCCCAGTTCTCGGACGGCGAATACCAGAAGCTGCTGGAGATGTACGACCAGTCCCTGCGGACCCTGGCCGAGGGCGAGGTCGTGCGGGGGCGCGTCCTGCGCATCAGCGGGAGCGAAGTCGTCGTCGACGTCGGCTATAAATCGGAAGGCCTGATCGACATCGATGAGTTCACCGGCGCCGACGGGAAGCATCACGTGAGCGTCGGAGACGAGATCGACGTGCTCCTCGAGAGGACCGAGAACAAGGACGGTTACGTGGTCCTGTCGAAGGAGAAGGCCGAGAAGATGAAGATCTGGGAGGAGGTCGAGCGGGCCTATGCCGACGGCCGCCCCGTGACCGGGATCGTGAAGGAGAGGATCAAGGGCGGGCTGGCCGTGGACATCGGCGTCCGCGCGTTCCTGCCCGGCTCGCTCGTCGATCTCCGTCCCGTCCGCAATCTGGACTCCATGAAAGGGAGGCAGTTCCAGATGCGGGTGATCAAGGTCAACCGCAAGCGCGGCAACATCGTTCTCTCCCGCAAGGCGATCCTGGAGGAGGAGAACGCCCACAAGAAGAAGCACACCCTCGAGAACCTGGCGGAAGGGAAGGTGCTCAAGGGCGTGGTCAAGAACATCACGGAGTACGGCGCCTTCGTCGACCTGGGCGGGATCGACGGCCTCCTGCACAAGACCGACATGTCCTGGGGCCGCATCAACCATCCGTCCGAGATGTTCGTGGTCGGCGACGAGGTCGAGGTCGTCGTCCTCAAGTTCGACATGGAGAAGGAGCGCGTCTCCCTCGGCTACAAGCAGCGCAGCGACGATCCCTGGGAGGCCGTGGAGACGAAGTATCCGCGTGAATCGCGGGTGCGCGGCAAGGTCGTCAGCCTGACCGATTACGGCGCCTTCATCGAGCTCGAGCCGGGCGTCGAAGGGCTGATCCACGTCTCCGAGATGTCCTGGACGAAACGCGTCAAGCATCCGTCCAAGGTGCTGGCGGTGGGCGACACGGTGGAGGCGGTCGTTCTCGACGTCGACCGCACGGCGCGACGTCTCTCGCTCGGCCTGCGGCAGACGGAACCGAACCCCTGGCAGGTCATCAGCGACCGGTATCACGAGGGTGACCGCATCACCGGGAAGGTGCGCAATCTCACCGATTTCGGCGCCTTCATCGAGGTCGAGGAGGGGATCGACGGCCTGGTCCACATCTCCGACATGTCGTGGACGAAGCGACTCAAGCACCCCTCCGAGATGCTCACGAAGGGGGACGACGTGGAGGCCGTGATCCTCAAGATCGACTCCGAGAACCAGCGGCTGTCGCTCGGAATCAAGCAGCTGCAGCCGAACGCCTGGGAGGAGTTCTTCAAGAACAACGTGATAGGGGATCGCGTCGTGGGCCGGGTCGTGCGGCTGACCGACTTCGGCGCCTTCGTCGAGATCCAGGAGGGCATCGAGGGGCTGATTCACGTCTCCGAGATCGCGGACGAGCGCATCGACAAGCCCGCGGATCGTCTGGAGCTGGACCAGGCGGTCACGGCCAAGATCATCAAGATGGACATCGCGGAGCAGAAGATCGGCCTGTCCATCAAGGCCGCGGCGCAGGACGACTCGCGCGAGGATTTCCAGAGCTACATGCGCGGGCAGGGCACCGGGGGCGCCAATCTCGGCGAGGTGATCGAGCACGCCGGGGGGCGCCGCCGCGAGGAGCGGCGCCGTAAGGACAAGGACGCCTACGAATACGAAGAAGATGAGGATTAGGACACCTTTGACGACCCGGCGCCCCGGGGCGCCGGCGACGGAGGGCAAGGGGCGCCCATGACCAAGGCCGAACTGGTTGAAGAAGTGGCCCGGGTCTCGGAACTGACCAAGAAGCACTCCGAGATCATCGTCAACACCGTCTTCGACTCGATCGTCTCCGCGCTCCAGAAGGACCAGAAGATCGAGCTCCGGGGCTTCGGGAGTTTCCGCATCCGGCAGCGCCGCTCGCGCCAGGGTCGCAATCCGAAGACGGGGGACAAGGTCGACGTACCCGCGAAGCGGATCCCGTATTTCAAGCCCGGCAAGGAGCTCAAGGAGCTGATCAACTCGTCCCACGACGGCGGGAGCCCCGGCCGGGTCGCTTCGGCGTCCCCATCCAGCGGTCCGGAATCCTAGCCCGCCACGCTCGGGATCCGGACGCGACGGGCCCCGCATGGAGAAGCTCTTCAGCCCCTGGCGGCTCCGCTACGTCGCCGCCGATCGCGGCGCCGACCGAGGGTGCGTCTTCTGCCGCGCGTCGTCGAGCCGCCGCGATCGAGAGAACCTCGTCCTTCACCGCGGCCGCACCCACTTCGTGATCCTGAACAAGTACCCGTACAACAACGCGCACCTCATGGTCGTCCCGTACGCGCACAGCGCCACGCTCCGCCGCGCCCCGCGCGAGTCCCTGCAGGAGATGATGGCGCTGGTGGTCCGCTGCGAGGCCGCCCTGCGGAGCGTCTACCGGCCGTCGGGGATCAACCTCGGCATGAACCTGGGGCGCAGCGCCGGGGCCGGGATCGAGGGTCACTATCACATGCACCTGGTGCCCAGGTGGGACGGGGACACCAACTTCATGACGGTCGTCCACGGCACCCGCGTCATCCCGGAGGCGCTCGCGGTGACCTACCGGCGCCTGCGCCCGCTCCTCAAAGACGGCGCCCCGCCCGCGAGGCGGATGCGCGGCGCCCGGAGGCGATCGTCCGGGAGGAGATCCCCATGACCCCCGGGACCCCCGAGCGCGCACCGTCGCGCGGCTTTCTGATCGAGACGTGGGGCTGCCAGATGAACGTTCACGACTCCGAGAAGATGGCCGGCCTCCTGGCGCGTCACGGCTACGCGCCCGTGACGTCGGCGGACGAGGCCGATCTCATCCTTCTCAACACCTGCAGCGTGCGGGAAAAGGCCGCCGAGAAGGTGTTCGCTCGCCTGGGACAGTTGCTGCACCTCAAGCGCCGCAATCCCGATCTCCTCATCGGCGTCTGCGGATGCGTGGCCCAGGCGGAGGGCGAGGCGATCTTCCGCCGGGCGCCTCACGTCGATCTGGTGATGGGGCCGCGCAACATCGCCCGTCTCGGGGACCTCCTCGAGGAGGCCCGGCGCGACGGCCGATCGATCAGCCTGGCGCGCGACGAGGATCCGATCGTCTTCCCTTCGGAGACCGCTGCGCGAGCATCCGGCCCCCGCGCCTACGTCACCGTGATGGAGGGCTGCAACAAGGCCTGCGCCTTCTGCATCGTGCCGTACACGCGCGGCAGGGAGGTCTACAGGCCGCCCGACGCGATCCTCGGGGAGGTGCGGAGCCTCGCGGCGCAGGGGTACTGCGAGATCGAGCTTCTGGGCCAGAACGTCAACGCCTACCACTGCGCGGGGGAGGATCTCGCCTCGCTGCTGCACATGGTCGATCGCGTCCCCGGCGTGCGTCGCATCCGATTCACCACCTCGCATCCGGGACACCTGAAGCGACCGATCATGGACGCCATGCGGGACGTCCCCACGGTCTGCAACCACCTGCACCTGCCCGTGCAGTCGGGCAGCGATCGCGTTCTGCGGGCGATGAACCGCGGGTATACCCGGGCCCGATACCTCGAGACGATCGCGGGCCTGCGATCGCGCATTCCCGACATCGCCTTCAGCACGGACATCATCGTGGGATTTCCGGGGGAGACCGACGCGGAGTTCCGGGACACCCTGTCGATTGTCCGGGAGGTCGGCTTCGACCAGGTGTACGCCTTCGCCTACTCTCCCCGTCCCGGCACGCCGGCCGCCGCGCTGCCCGCCGCATTCCCGGAGGCCGTCAAGTCGGAGCGCCTCCAGGAGCTGCTGGCGCTGCAGGACGGGCTCCTCGCGATCCGCAATCGGTCCCTCATCGGGCGCACCTTCGAGGTCCTCCTCGACGGGCGGAGCCGCATGGATGAGACCGTCCGCAAGGGACGGACGACCTGCAACCGGGTGGTGAACGTGCACGTCGCCCATCCGACGGCGGGACCCTTCGTCGACGTGCGCATCACCCGGGCCCACGCCCACTCCCTCAGCGGCGAGCCCCTCGCCGGCGCCGCTTGACTCGCCCGGCACCACGGGCTATAAAGGAATCACTCCATGCCAGGGACGATCGGAGAAACGGGTGGCGTCATGGAACTCGAGATGAAGATCAAGGGGTTGATGATCGATCCGATCACCAACATGCCGATCATCATCCTGCGCGATCCGTCCAGTTCCGCCGTCCTCCCGATCTGGGTCGGCATCTTCGAGGCGAACGCAATCGCCCTGCAGATCGAGAAGATCGCGACGCCGCGACCGATGACCCACGACCTCCTCAAGAGCATCCTCGCCGGCCTCGAGGCCACCGTCGAGAAGGTCGTCATCACCGACCTCAAGGAGAACACGTTCTACGCGCTGATCTACATCCACCATGCCGGCCAGTCCCTGCCGATCGATTCGCGCCCCAGCGACGCCATCGCCCTTGCGCTGCGCACCGGCTCGCCCATCTTCGTCAATCGCGAGGTGATCGAGAAGGCCAAGAACACCGACCTCACGAAGGACGCGGGGGAGTCCGAGCGCATTCGCAAGTGGCTCGAGAACCTCGACCCCGACGAGATGGGCAAGTACGAGATGTAGAATCGCCTGTCTCACGTAAATAGTTGATAATACAAGACTTATAAGACCGATTCTCGATCGACTCGGGCGTCCGCCACGCTTGACACATTTCGGTCCCTCCTGTATAACTCCGGACCGGTCGATCGATCATCGCGGCGAGTCGCCCCGCAGCTCGGACCTCGCGGCTCCGCGCGCCAGGCGGAGACAAACCCGACGTGATCCTCGCGATCGCAAACCAGAAGGGTGGAGTCGGGAAGACGACCACGGCGATCAATCTCTCCGCCGCCCTGGCGCAGAAGGGGTACCGCACGCTCCTGCTCGACCTCGATCCTCAGGCCAATGCGACCCTCTCGTTTCTCGACCCGGAGCAACTCGGACACTCCATCTATGACGCTCTCATCGAGGACGACAAGGACTTCAGCCACGCCCTTCACGCGACCAACGTCAAGAACCTGGAGGTCGTCCCGTCCCGGATCAGCCTGGCCAAGTTCGAGAGCAAGCTCCTCGGCGACATCGACAGCCATTTCCGGCTCAAGGACCGGCTCAAGCCGGTCGTATCCAGATTCCAGTACATCGTCATCGACACTCCTCCGACACTCGGACTGCTGACCGTGAACGCACTCGTCGCCGCGACGCACCTCCTCGTCCCCATCCAGTCGTCCTATTTCGCCCTCGAGGGGACCGACGATCTCCTGGAGACGGTCGAGAAGATCAAAGCGCGTCCCAATCCGAGCCTCGAATTCCTGGGTGTCGTCATCACGATTCACGACCGGCGCACGCTCCTCGGTCGGGACATCAAGAACCACATCAAGGAGGTCTTCGGACCGAAGGTCTTCCGAACCATCATTTCGAGAAGCGTCCGTCTCGAGGAGAGTCCGGCCTACAAGGAACCGATCTTCAGCTTCGCTCCGCACTCCAGCGGAGCCCTTCAGTACTACAAGCTCTCGGAAGAGGTGATCGGCCGTGTCTAAGCAGCGTGGCCTCCCGACCAACCGGAGGATGAGGCACGACCATCATTTCGTCGACTATCTGGCGACCGGATCCAAGGACTCGATCGGCCGCCTCATCCCTCTCGATCTGCTCGTCCCGAATCCCGACCAGCCGCGGCGCGCGTTCGGAGACATCGACGACCTCGTCTCATCGATCAAGGAGAAGGGGGTTCTCGAGCCGGTCCTGGTGCGCCCGGCAGGGGAGAAGTTCCAGATCATCGCGGGGGAGCGGCGCTACCGTGCCTCCCTGGAAGCCGGCCTGACCCAGATCCCCTGTATCGAGGTTGATGTCGACGATCGCGGCGTTCTCGAGATCAGCCTCATCGAAAACCTCCAGCGCCGGGACCTCAATTCCTTCGAGGAGGCCGACGGACTGTTCAAGCTCTCCGAGAAGTTCCTCTACACCCATGAGGAGATCGCCCGCAAACTCGGTAAATCGCGCACCGTGATCACGGAGACCCTCACGCTCAATCACATCCCCGTCGAGATCCGCGACCTCTGCCGGGAGGCGGGCATCACCGCCCGCTCCACCCTCCTCCAGATCGCGCGCCAGCCGACTCCGGAGGCGATGGTCAAGATGATCGATGAGATTCAGCGGAGCGGCCTCACCCGGGACGAGGTGCGTAAGCTGAAGGCGGATGACAAGAAGACGCGCGGGCGCCCCAAGGGTTTCATCTTCCACTTCCGCTCGCCGGACAACAAATTCGCCCTCAATCTGCGGTTCCGTCGCTCCGAGGTGTCGAAGCAGGAGATCATCTCAACGCTCCGTGAGCTGATCGAAAACCTCCAGAACTCCTGATCCATCCAGGTCCGTCATCGCCGTCCGCCTCCTCTGCACAACCCCCAGGATGGGGGAGTGGAAGCCTTGGAGCACCCTCCTCCGGGGGCTAATGTCGGCGCGCCGACAATGGATGAAAGATGGCCGAGACCACCCGGATCCTCCCAGCGCCACCACATGGCGCGTGCACCATGGAGAATTCGGCACCGGTGCCTGACGGAGCCACGATTGGATATCCCGGGAACGGCGATCGGTTCGATGACACCCTCCAGGCGACTCGAACAGATCCATGATGACCCCGCCATCTGCACCGTCACGCCGCCCTCGACCGTCCGTATCCGCCGCTGCGATCCTGGAGCGACCGGACCGGTGTCACCGGCAGGACTCACCGGCCTGCGTCCCGGGATGATGCCCTGGTCCCGTCAGGTTGCTGGGCTCCGGCGGGACGAAGACGACCTGCCGCACGGACACGTTTCCGAGAATCGACTCCACCCTTCGCAGGCCTCAAGGTCGATCGCGGGGGCGCCCCGCATCCTGCTGCAAGCGGTCGTGGGATGATCGGCCTGACGTCTGGGGATCCGGCTCGAGGCCGGGGGTTTTTCGTGGGTTTCCTTATTTTCTATGTTTACATAAGATATCTTATCGGACTCTGAAAACGGCTCGATGAGCCCGCGCCGTCACACCGGATCGCGGCCCTCGCGGTCTCCCGACCCGCGACGGCAGGAGCGGACGCACCTCCTGGTTGACGGCCGATCGGCTCCGCCCTAACATGCCCGCGGCATGAGATTCTTCCGCACCGACACGCTCTGGCGATACATCTTCCGCGAGGTCCTCTCGCCCACGATCATCGGCCTGCTCGTCTACGTCATGGTGTTCCTCATGAACGCCCTGTTCGAGCTGGCGGAGCTGGCCATCAAGAAGGACCTCCCCTTCACCACCGTGTTCCACATCCTTCTTCTCTACCTGCCGCGGGTCCTCGTGCTGACGATCCCGATGGCGATCCTCCTCGGGGTCCTGGTCGGCATCGGCCGCCTGTCCACCGACAGCGAGGTCGTGGCGCTGCGCGCTTCGGGCGTCAGCTACTGGCGGCTACTCTCCCCCGCGCTCACCCTGGGCCTGATCGGGTGCCTCGTGGGGATGTACGTCACGCTCGAGGTCGAGCCCCGGGCGAACTACACGCGCCTTCAGGTCATGCGCGAGCTGACCTATTCGGCGGATCCGAGGCGGGAGATCAAACCGCGCGTCTTCTTCGAGGAGCTGCCGGGCATCCTCCTTTACGCGGACGAAGTTCACCGGAACGGCGACTTTCTCGATCGGGTCTTCCTTCACCAGAGCGACGCCGACGGAAAGGAGCTCGTCACCGTGGCCCGCCGCGCCCAGATCGAGTACGAGGCGGCTGGAGGAGTGGCCCACCTCTACCTCGAATCGGGGCTCACCCACAGCCTGACGCCGGCCCATCCGGAGAGTTACCAGGTCAGCCACTTCGAGAGGCAGATGCTCCGCAAGGAGCCGGACGAGGAATTCCGGATCAAGTCGACCGTCCTGTCGCAGCCGCTCCAGAAGGGGTGGAATCAGCAGAGTCTCTCGGAGCTCGCCCACTCGATCCTGAAGGCCGGCTCGATCGCGCACGAGGAAACCCGGAACCGGATCGTCGGAACCATCCTGGCCGTCGTCCACCAGCGATTCGCGCTGCCCGCCGCCTGCCTGGTCTTCGCCCTCCTCGGCGTTCCCCTCGGGATTCTCAACCGCCGTGGAGGCAAGGCCTCCGGCTTCAGCCTGAGCATCGGCATCGCCGTCCTCTACTGGATCCTGCTTTCGACCGGAGAGAATCTCGTCCGCCAGGGAAAGCTCTCGCCCTTCATCGGGCTGTGGACCGGCAACCTCCTGTTCGGCCTGCTGGGTATCGTCCTCTTCGTTCTTCGGGAGCGGTCGGAGGGGCTCCAGCTCTCGCTCCTCGTCCCGGCGCCGCTGACCCGAGCCCTGGCCGCCCTGAGGCACCGCGAGGAGGAGCAGATGGACGCGCACCGGCTCGCGGGCGGCGACGCCGCGCCCCCGGACGAACCCGGTCCCGGCAACCGGCCGGTCGCCGGATCGCGCCGCCGGCGCTCCCAGGCCCGCCGGCGGCTCCGCGCCCGCCGATCGCGCCGCGCATCAGGCGCGCGCACCCAAGTCCTGCGCGTCATCGGCTCCCCGGGCGACCCGGGCGGCGGCGACGGAACGCCGGCCGATCCGGGGATCGCGTTCCGGGACCGCTGGCAGCGGCTGCGCACCGTGGCTCTCGGGGCGCTGGCCGTCCTGGCCGGTCTGGCGTCCGCCTCGTACAGCCCGTTCCTGCTCGTCGCCCTGGCCCTGCTCGCCCTCGTGCTGATCTTCAGCACCACGATCGACCGTTACGTGCTGGTCCGATTCACCGTCATCTTCGGTCTCAGCCTGATCATCCTGATGACCCTGTTCTGCGTTTACGAGTTCACCGATCTGCTGGACGACCTGGTGGAACGGGGCGTCGGGGTCGGATATGCCCTCAACTACATGAAGTTCCGCCTCCCCTGGATCCTCGCGCAGGTGCTGCCGATGTCGTCTCTCGTCGCGACCTTCATGACCTTCGCGATCATGTCGCGCTTCAACGAGGTGACCGCACTCAAGGCCGGGGGCACGAGCATCTACCGCCTGGCGATGCCGATTTTCCTTCTCATGGTGTCCCTGAGCACGCTCGCCTTCGTCAACACCGACTATCTCATGCCGTACGCGAATCAGAGGGCGCGGCAGATCAAGGACATGATTCGCGGCCGGCCGCCGCGCAGCTATCAATCGACGGAGGAGCGCTGGATCTTCGGCGAGGGCTTCCGACTGTACAACTTCAGAAACTACGTTCCCGCCCCGATCCCGGTGCTGCCGGTGGGGGGCGGCGGTGCGTTTCAGGGCTTCTCGGTCTACCGCCTCGATCCCGCGAGCTTCGCCATCACCGAGCGAATCTACGCGCGCTCGGCGGAGTATGAGGAGAAGGGCTGGATCCTGCGCGACGGCTGGCAGCGGGAGTTCCGGAACGGCCGCGAGTCGTTCGAGTCCTTCCTCGAGAAACCGTTCGAGTTCCCCGAAACGCCCGCCGATCTGATCACGGAGTGGAAGCGGCCGGAGCAGATGAGCTACGCCGAGCTGAGCGCCTTCATCCGGGGGCTCAGGAAACGCGGTTACGACGTGCAGGAGCTCACGGTGGACCTGCACGGGAAGACGGCCCTGCCGCTGGTCTCCCTGACCATGGTCATCCTGGGACTGCCGTTCTGCTTCCGGATGGGACGGCGCGGTTCGCTCTACGGGATCGGCGTCGCCACGCTCCTGGTCGGGATCTTCCTGATCGTGTTCGCCACCTCGAACGCTCTCGGCGGCGTCGGGCTGATCCCGCCCGCGCTGGCGGCGTGGGCGCCCAACATCCTGTTCGCTGGTTCGGGCATCTACCTCCTGCTGAGGACCCCGACCTGATCCGTTCCTCAGCGGCGCGTCGATTCCGCCCGGTAGAGTGCCCTCTCGGCCTCGAAACGCACCTCCTGCGAGGGATCCCCCGCGGCGATGGCGCGCAGCTCCGCCTCGATCGACCCGTGGTCGGGCCAGTCCGACATAGCCCGCACCGCGTCGATCCGCACGTCGGCGTCCTCGTCGTTGCGCGCGCGCTCGATGACGGCCGCCAGGGCGTGCTGCGCCTGATCGGGCGAGTCCCCGATCGGATCGAGCCGGGACGAACCGAAGATCCGCCCGATCATCCGCAGGCTCCGCGCGCGGATTCCCGGCGCGGGATCGGTCACGAGGGGGATGAGACGGTCGTACAGCTCGGGAGTCGCCGCGTCGAGCCGCATGAGCTCGTCCAGCGCGGTCTCGCGCAGGTAGCCGTTGGGGACGGCGATCTGTCGCTTCAGCTCGACGATCTGACTGGCGGGGTCCCGATTCACCATGTCGACGAGACGGCGGAGGGCCTCCAGGATCGCTCCGGCCCCCTCCGCGGGAAGGGTCAGCCGGCCGCGGGCGCCATGGAGGAGCTCGAAGAGATCGCGGTTCTTCTCCTTCCGCTTCGCCGACGGGTGCGGCACCAGGAAGAGGATCTCCTCCTGGCCGTCCGGAAAGACGATCGGACCCGACCGCCTCTGTCTCGCCGTGTTGAAATGACGGAACGCGATGCGCAGACGCCTGGAGGGTGCCTTTCCCAGGATCTCCTCCTCCACGTCCACCAAGGCATGCCTCAGCGCCCCTTCGTGCACGCGCACACGGACGACCAGATCGGCGCGCGCCATCATCTGGTAGAGATTCAGGTCGCCGTCGCCGCCCCCGGCGGCCGCGGCCGCGCTGCCGGCGGCATACGCGACCGCGAGGACCGCGGCCGCGCGGATGGCGCTGCGCATCGTCACTCCCCCATCTCCTCGAGCCTCTCCAGGAGCTTCCGCAGCTCCGGCTGATCCGGGCGGATGGCAAGCGAGCGCTCGACCGCGGCAGCCGCCTCCTCGCGCCGTCCGAGCCGCAGGAGCGCCTCCGCCCGGAGGGCTTCCAGATCCGCGCTGCCGGGAATCGACGACGCTCCCCAGGAAAGAACCTCGAGCGCCTCCCGGGACGCATCGCGCTGCAGCAGGGATCGACTCAGAGCCAGGTACGCCGGCTCGGAATCCGGCACCAGCTTAAGCGCCCGGCGCAGGATCGTCTCGCCCTCCTCCACCCGGCCGCGCTTCAGAAGAGCCAGCCCGAGGTTATGATGGGCATCCGCGTACTCCGGATCCAGGCGGATCGCTTCCCTGTACGCGACGATCTCCTCATCCGGCAGGCCCAGCCGGCCGAGGACGGCCCCCAGATTGTTGTGGGCCGTGGCATGTTTCGGGTCGGCGGCGATGGCGCGCTCCAGCTCACGACGGGCCTCCTCCGGCCGGCCGAGGACGTAGAGGAGGCCGCCGAGGTTGGCGCGCACGATCGCGTTGTCCGGTTCCCGGCGGAGCGCCTCCCGGAACCGCGCTTCCGCCTCGGAGAACTCGCCCCGCTCCTCGTGCACGAGGGCGAGGTTGCTGTACGAGCCCGCGAATTCGGCGTCCGCGTGGATCGCACGCCGGAACGACTCCATCGCGTCGTCCAGTCTCCCGGCCTTCTTGTGGATCAGCCCCATGTTGTTGAACGGCTCCGCGTAGTCCGGGTCGATCTCCACGGCACGGCGGAACTGTTCGAGCGCTTCGCCGGTCCTGCCGAGACGGTCGTAGAGGAGCCCGAGGCTGTTTCGCGCCTCGGTGAAGTTCGGCTCGTACTCGAGGGCCCTCGTAAAGTGCGCCTCGGCCTCCTCCAGCCGGCCCTGATCCATGCGGATGTTGCCGAGCAGGCTCTCGGCGTTCTTGGAGCGGGGCTGAAGCGCCAGGTGCTCGCGGAGCGCGTCGATCGCGGCGTCCAGATTCCCCTTCTGCATGTTGGCGCGGGCGATGTTGATGTACGCGATGGCGAAATCCTCCGACGCCTCGATCGCCTTTCCGAACTCCGCGATCGCCTCCTCCAGCTTTCCCTGACGGAGCAGGAGCATGCCGCGATTGTTGTGCGAGTTGGCCGTGTCCTGCCTCAGGTAGCCGAGCGACTCGAGCTTCTCCTTCAACGCCCGGTCCCCCTCCGGATCGGCGGGCTCGCTCGCGGCCGCAGCCACCGGCGCGGGGCCCTCCACGGCGACGGTCCCGCCCTCGTAGGTGGGGCGGTAGCGCACGGGGTGTCGCTCGAGCCACCCGGCGTCGAACGCGCCGAGGATCGGGCGTCCGTCCCAGTCCTCGGCCACGGGGAGCCCGAACACCGCCATGATCGTCGGGGTGAGATCGAGCACCGACGCTTCCTCGAGCTCCGCGCCGCGACGGAAGGGCGGCCCGTGAAGGATGATGATGCCGTACTTGCGGTGCCAGTCGGCTGCCAGGCCGTAGCCGATGCGCGAGTCGGTCAGAGGGCGGTGGGCGCCGGTCCTGAAGCCGTGGTCGGAGCAGATCAGGACGACGGCATCCGGCCCCGCGGCCCGGACGAGGCGCCCGATCGCATCGTCCACGTGCGCGTAGTAAGCGTCGACGGTCCGCGAGAAGCGGCGCGCGGCATCGGGGTCGACCCCCTCCATGGGGGGAGGCGCGTACGGCATGAAGAGATGCGCCACCGTATCGGTCCCCTCGAAATAGACGGCGAGGAAGTCGGGCGCCTCGCTCTTCTGGAGATCCAGGGCGATGCGCGCATAGGTGTCCCCCGCCGCGATCACCGTCCGCAGATCGTCGATCAGCTTCCCCTGATCCGCCGGCAGCGGCGACGTCTCGTTCGACAGGCGCACGAAGCGACCGAGCTTCCCCGTCTCGATCGATTCGGGCGTCACCCGCAGACGGGCCGCCGCCGCCTCCAGATCCGGCGGATAGACCTTCCCGGCACCGACCACCTCGGGAGGGCGGTGGGGCCCGAACACCTGCTGCGCGACCCGGTCGGAGATGATGAAGCCGTTCACGCTTTCGGCGGGAAATGTGGCCCACCAACCGATGACTCCGACGCGGATCCCCTGTTCGCCGAGGACGTTCCAGATCGCCTTGACCCGCCGGAGCGACGAGCGCACCGGAACCCGCTGTCCGTCCGGACCGGTCGTCGCCACGAAGTCGATGATGCCGTGCCGGCCCGGCAGCACGCCCGTGGCGATGCTCGTCCAGATCACCGGGGAGAGCATCGGCGTGAGAGTGCGCAGGCGGCCGCGCACGCCCCCCCGCACCAGCCGCGACAGATTGGGCGCGCGACCCGAGGCGATGAGGGGATCCAGGATGTTCCAGTCGGCGCCGTCGAGCCCGATGAGGAGCACCTTCGTCCCCTCGACCGGCTTCACGACGGGCCCCGGCCGGTCGGCGCCGCCGCGGATCTCCACGCCGCGGACGTCGCAGGCCAGCAGGACGAGCCCCGCCTCGCGGAATCGGCCGTCGAGCGAGCGGCCCAGCGCGAGCCGCAGTTCCTCCGTCCTGGCGCCGGAGACTTCGCTGTAGCTGGCCGCCGCGACCGCGGCGCGAAGGGCCTCCGACACCCAGGGCTCGAGCGCGTCGCGCTCCAGCCGGGGGCCGACCATGCGGTGCACGTCGAGGAGGCGCTCCGGGTCGATGCGGTACTGAACCGTCGCGTGCGCGACGATGGCGGTCCCCTCGCTGGTGACCAGCGGCGGGTCCCCCTCCCCCGCCCTGAGGGAGAAGGTCCGCCCTTCGGCGGGGTAAAGACTGAGCCGGAGGAGGCCGGGCGGGGCGAGGTGCCACCCCGGACCGACGGGCCGGGGTTCGAGAAATCCGAGGGGAGCGTCGAGGACCGCCGCGCCCAACTCCGGCTCCACCCTCCGGATACCCGCGGCGAGCCAGAGGCTGAACAGCAGCAGGGTCACGCCGATCGGGATCCTGCGCCGTCGGAGCGACTCCCCTTTCATCGTCGACCGGGGGCCTCGGCGGGAATCAGGTCCCCTCGGTCCATGAGGACAGATAGGCCTGCTGCTCCCTGGTGAGAGAGTCGATGCGGACGCCCATCGTCTCGAGCTTCAACCGGGCGATCTCCCGGTCGATGTCGGCCGGGACGGGATGGACCGCGCGGTCCAGATTCGATCCCTCCCGCGCGATATACTCGCACGCCAGCGCCTGATTGGCGAACGACATGTCCATGACGGCGGCCGGGTGTCCCTCGGCGGCGGCCAGGTTGATGAGACGTCCCTCACCCAGCAGATTCAGCCGTCGCCCGTCCTTGAGGGCGTACTGGTCCACGTACTCGCGCAGCCTCTCCCTGCGTCCGCCGGCCAACTCATCCAGGGCGGGGATGTCGATCTCCACGTTGAAGTGGCCCGAGTTGGCGATCACGGCTCCGTCCTTCATCCGCTCGAAGTGCTCGCGCCGCAGGACGTGCTTGTTGCCGGTCAGCGTGATGAAGATGTCGCCCGCCCGCGCCGCCTCCTCCATCGTGGCCACCTGGTATCCGTCCAGCACCGCCTCGAGCGCCTTCACCGGCTCCACCTCCGTGACGATCACGTGGGCGCCGAGGCCGCGCGCGCGCATCGCCACGCCCCGCCCGCACCATCCGTACCCGACGATCACGACCTTCAATCCCGCGATCAGGAGGTTCGTGGCCCGGATGATGCCGTCCAGCGTGCTCTGCCCGGTTCCGTAACGGTTGTCGAAGAAGTGCTTCGTCCGGGCGTCGTTCACCGCGATGATCGGGTACGCGAGGACCCCGTCCTTCGCCATGCTCGTCAGCCGGATCACCCCCGTGGTCGTCTCCTCCGTCCCGCCGACGATGCCCTGGAGGAGATCCCTCTTCTTTGAGTGCAGCACCGACACCAGGTCGGCCCCGTCGTCCATGGTGATCTGGGGACCGCCCTCGAGAGCCGACAGGATGTGCCGGTAATAGGAGTCGTTATCCTCCCCCTTGATCGCAAAAACGGAGATGCCGTGATGCTCCACCAGGGAGGCGGCGGTGTCGTCCTGGGTCGACAGCGGGTTGCTGGCGCACAGCCGGACCTCGGCTCCACCCTCCGCGAGCGTGCGCGCGAGATTGGCCGTCTCGGTCGTCACGTGCAGACAGGCCGCGATCCGGAGCCCCTTGAGCGGCTTCTCCTTCGCGAATCGCTTGCGGATCGTTTTCAGCACCGGCATCTGGGCGTCGGCCCACTCGATCCGGGTTCTCCCCTTCCCGGCCAGGGCCGGGTCCTTCACGTCGTGCGCTGCACCGGAGACCTTCACCCGCTTCCTCCTCGCATCTCCCCCCCCGGTCGTCACAGGCGGGCCGCCCTGCGGAGACGATCCGCCCGATCGGTCCTCTCCCAGGTGAACTCGGGCTCGCTCCGTCCGAAGTGCCCGAACGCCGCCGTGCGCCGGTAGATGGGGCGTCTCAAATCCAGCTCCTTGATGATTTCCAACGGCTTCAGCCCGAAATTCTCACGTATCAGTCGAATGATCTGCTCGTCGTCGATGCGGCCCGT